>CAYFLJ010000136.1:0-4264 GCA_964343985.1 uncultured Thermoflexus sp. | reverse complement strand
CACTGTCGAGTCCTCGCGTACGCGTCACCTCGTTCGCTGACGGCGAAACCATCGGTCACCCTCCGCCTCACACGCCTCATGCGGCGGCGGGCCTTATCTTAGTCAAGCTGCCATTCGCAACGGCAATCGAACAGCGGTAGCGTACCGATGGCGAACTCTTCCGTCACCGAGACTCCGCCACACTCCCGAAACGGTTTAGGTGCGCGGAAACGGGGCGTAGTGAGGGCTTGACGACTGCATGACGTGTCGTGGGTCGGGCCTCTCAAAGGACGTCGCCACAACCGACCACTGTCATTGGAGGAGAAGCACGATGGCAAGCGGAGAGGCACCGGGACTCCTCAGCGGGAAGGTCGTCGTCGTCACCGGTGGCACGCGAGGGCTTGGTCTGGCCATCGCTCGTCTGTTCGCTGAGAATGGGGCGTCGATCGTGGTTGCTTCCCGGACCGCGAGTGCGTCGGAGCGAGCGGCGCGAGAGATCGACCAACAGACCGGGCGCACCGGCGCGGCGTGGGGCATGGCGGCCGACGTCGGAGCGCGCGACGCCGTTGACGCTCTGGCGGAGGCCACGATTGCGCGCCACGGCCACTTCGACATCTGGGTCAATAACGCCGGAATCACCGCGCCGTACGGCCCGTCCGGCGCAATCGACCCCGAAACCTTCGAGGCCGTGACGCGCACCAACGTCCTCGGCACTTACTACGGAACGTTTGCGGCGCTACGACACTTGGTCCCGCGCGGCTCCGGCCGGATCATCAACATCCTCGGGCGCGGCGACCGTGCCCCGGCACCGTTCCTCGCCCCCTACGGGGCAAGCAAGGCGTGGGTGCGCGCATTCACGCTTGCGACCGCTGCCGAGTACAAGGGCACCGGTGTCGGCATCCACGCCGTCAATCCCGGACTGATGCGCACCGACTTCATGACGGCGTCACAGGCCATCGTCGGTTACGAGGCAAAGCTCCGACCGTTGCGCGTGATTCTGCGCCTCATTGGCACTGAACCGGACCTTCCGGCACGAAAGGCCCTGTGGCTCGCGTCGAGCGCAACGGACGGGCGAACCGGCTTGGACGTTGCGGCGCTGTCACGTGTCGGGTTGCTCCTTCACGCCGTACGTGAAGGACTCGATTGGCTTCGCGGACGGGGAGGGCCTGTAGAAATGACCGTTACGTCGGCGAACCGAGCCGGTCCCGTGGGCCGCGACCTTCAGTGAGAACTCGGGGATACAGCGTGTAGGTTGCATCAACCATCATCCCGCTCCGCGGGCGCCACTTCATGAACGCGACGGTTGCCTGCGAGGGTTCGACCGAGACGGAGAGGTAGCCCGACCCTCCACGGACGTCACCTGTCACGTAGCCGTACTCGGCCGCCTGACGCACAGATTCGCCCGGATGGCTCGGCTGGGGCAAGGTCTGGTACGTGACACCATCAAGTTCTTGACGAACGTACACATGGTCGTGGCCTTTGAACACCGCGGAGACCCCGTAGGCGACCAACAGATCGTGGATTGGCACACCCCAATCCGGGCGGCGCACGCCAAAGATCGGGGTACCGTCAGGGTCGGCGCCTCCCCACTCAAACGAACGAGCGACCTCCACCCCACCGCGGCCCAGTCGATCCCCACCGACCAAGTGGTGGATGAACACGAATCGCCAGAGTTCAGTCGACGTCTGAAGGGTTTGGACGAGCCAGTCGTACTGGACGCGACCGAGCGTCCACGCCCACGGGTCGGTCGTCGGCTTCGTCGTCGTCGATCCAAACGGGTCAAGCACGATGAACAGCGCATCGCCATGAGAAAACGCGTAGTGGTTGTCCTTGCGAACTGACGAGGGAAAGGCCGCTCGACGCACATCGTTCGTCAGACGCGCGAGACTGGGTGCCCAACCCGACTCACCGTCGTGGTTGCCGACCACCATGTGCAATGGAGTATCGACGAGCCGAGCAAAATGCGTTTGGTACCGCGCAGCTCGATCGCGGATCGCACTGATCGTCGGTGAGGCGAGTTTGTCGACCATGAGCGTGTCGCCTAGGTCGACGAGGAAGGCAGGGGAGGCAGCTGCGACGGCGTCGATGACGTCTTGAAAAATCCGCAAATCCGACTGCTCGTCCAAGTGCGGGTCGGCTTCAATTGCGAAGGTGAACGACTCGGTCGTTGATGCAGATACTTGTGCCTGATGCACCGCCCACGGAGGCCCGGCAATGCCGTGCATGGGGAGGGTCGCACTCGCGAACTTCGGCCTTTCATCGAGTACGTCCGTGTCGGCGCGTCCGGCAGAAACGAGCGGAGGGGTTGCGCTTTGCGTGGCAAGGTGTGCCGTCGCCGACAGTTTCCCGATTTCCCGGCGCGTTACCCGAGGCATAAGGTCGTCACGCGACGCCATGGCGAGGCCACGTCGGGGAGGGTGACGCTGTCGTCGCGGTCACGACGTAATCGTGCGCGACTTCACCATGAACACGCGCCGATCCGTCAGGCCGGTTCGCAAGGGCGTCCTGTGCGAGGTACGACTTGACGTATTCGACGTGAATCGCGTTGGGTGCGACATGGACCCGAAGGTAACCGGAGTTCGAGTGGATCACCGCTCCCGGATACGCGTCGTCATTCCACAACATCGAATTCGGATCGGCAGGTTCCGGCACGGTTTGGTAGATCACGCCATCCAGTTGTTCGTGAGCGTACAGGTGATCGTGGCCCTGAAAGAACACCGTCACGCCGTGCGCCGCCATCAATTGGTGGATCGGTAGTCCCCATCCGGGGCGCCGCCGGTCGAACTCCCAGACGCCCCGCGCATTGCGACCACCCCACTCGTAGCGGTCAGCGATCGCCGCGCCGCCGCGGCCGGTGCCGTTTACGTGGTGCGCGAAAACGAATTTCCACCGTGCGCGACTTGCTTCAAGAACGTCGCGGAACCATTGATACTGCGTCTCACCGAGGGTACTCCCCCACAGATCCGCCCGCTTGCCGGTCCCCTGAAACACATTGTCAACCGCTACGTCAGACCCCCAGTATGGATCAAGCGTGACAAAAAGGGCGTCTCCCCACGTCCACGCAAAGTAGTTTCGAAGAAGCCCAATATGGGTTACGAATTCATGATTGCCGCTGTAAAAGTGATCCGGTGCCGGTTGTGGGAACGCCCGATTGCGCGAAACCTGCGCCCAGACGGCAACATTATTGGGAGTGCCGTCCAAGAGATACCGGGCAGCTTGCTCATGATTACCATTTACAAGATATAATGGTACAGAGTGGGCAATACGACCAAGAAAGGGAACCTGTAGGGCATACCTGCCGTTGACACTCATCGCATTGACGACCTTCAGGGCATCAACACTGAAGTCATCGCCGAGCATCAGATGAAAGTCGGGGCGGTCGGCACCAATCAAGTCGAGCGTTCGGGCGTACAACGTCGGGTCGAACTGTTTTCCCTGCCGTTCAGGGTGCGAGTCGCCTTGAACGGTGAAGGTGAATGCCTCGTCGAGGGGCCGCGCCGTTTGGATCGCGCCTTCTGGCCCTGCAACAAAGTCGTCCCTGCTTCCCTCGGCGCGCGCCCAAATCTGGTATCCGTGACGAACGCCACGTTCAAGGTCGTCGAGGCTGAAGACAGCCGGCGCCTCGGGACGCGCCACCCGTGTTGGCGTCTGGCGGTTTGGGCCAGAGTTCGATCCGTGTCGTTCGACATACACGTCGACGGCGCGGTCGGCATGTACGTGAAGCGTGGCGGAACGGTCGGTCGGGCACCCAAGAATCGGCGTTATCTCGGCGGAAGCAGCGCGGGATACCGCGGGCGTGAGCGCCGTGGCGACGGCCGCGCCACCGAGTATGCGCAACGCACGGACACGGGAAACCGGCGTAGAAACACGGTAGTCAACAGCCATCGACGCGGGTTTCACACGGGCACATCACGGTAGTGATCACGAGCGTTGGCGGTTCAGTCGCCGTTGCGGACGAGAAACACGATGGCCTCCCCCACACGTGGAGGAGGCCACACGCACCGCAGTCGGGCAAAGCTTACGCCGCGAGCTTGAGGTTGTACAGATCGTGCTCGCCGAGGAAGTACTCAAGCGGATCCTCGCGGAAGCCTTGGACACGGGTCTTGATTAGGCTCCATGCGACGGAGTGATAGAAGAACGCAACCGCCGCATCACTCAGAAGCAACTGCGCGGCTTGCTTGTAGTAGTTTGTGCGCTTGGCGTTGTCGAGTTCCTTATCGCCCGCGTCGCACAACTTGTCGTACTCCTTGTTCTTCCACGAGGTGTGGTCGATGGAGGAGGAGCT
>CAYFLJ010000135.1:0-4311 GCA_964343985.1 uncultured Thermoflexus sp. | reverse complement strand
GGCGCGCACTTGCTTCGGCGTCGAACCGACGCACTGACCGATTTGGGCGAGGTCCGCGCGGGCGCCAACGTCTCGTCGCCGAGGTCGTACATAGCGTTGGGCGCGCTGGACTTCCCGTGATTGTGCGGATCCCATGTAAGGTCGCACCGGAAGGTTCGGCGGAACTTCAGGCCGTAACGTCGTTGGCGGTATCAATGGTTGACGCGGGCGCGACCGTCATAGAAGTCGTCCCCGGCCCTCGGTACGACGACCCAAGCCTGCCGCTTGTCGCAGGGAATGGCGAAGCTATCCTTTCGGCGCAATGCGCGGCGATCGCCTCCGGGCTGTCGGGTGCGGGAAGGCGCGTGCCCGTCGTGATCGGCGGCCGGATTGTGTCGCCGACTGGAGCTGAAGCGGCGCTAGCAATACCAGGCGTTGATGCCGTCTCAATCGGTCGTGCCCTGATCGCGGATCCCGCTTGGATCGCAAAGGTGCGCGAAGGGATCGACGGTGAGATCGTGCCGTGCATCGGGTGCCTTGCCTGTTTTGATCATCCAGGGTTGCATTTGACGCCGGAACACTCAGCCGGTTCACAGGCTGAAGTGACAGGTGGGGAACGCATCGGTTGCGTCACGAACGGCGACGCAGGCGATGAGGCGACTGCAATCAGGGGAGCAGAACCGTCGCGACGGATTGCCATACTCGGGACGGGACTGCCTGGTCTCGAATTCGCGCGAATTGCGGCGTCCCGCGGGCACGAGGTGGTTGTTGTTCCTGACGGTAATCCATTGGGCGGAATCACCGGCCTGAGGTCAGGGGTGCCAGGTAACGCGGAGTACGGACAGGCGGCGCTGTCCGCTTTCGAGCGCCTTCGAAACCTCGGGGTCACGGTGTGTGGCACTGCGCCGCTCGACGTTGACATAACCGTCGACGCGCGCCCGCCGTCACCAATTCCGGTGCGCTGGGGGACTGGACGAAACGTCCTTCGCGCGGATGAAGTCCTGGGCCGGGACTTGCATCAGATGTACGGAATTGGGCGGCGCGTCGCAGTCTGCGGAGCGGGCGCCCTGGCCGCCGAAGTGGCGCTCTTCCTTGCAGGTTGGGGCAGACGGCCAACCGTCTTTGTCTCCGGATCAGATGCGGACCCGTTTCCCGACGTGCATCCCATGTATGCCTCGCGCCTCAGGGAGCGTCTGTTGGGCTATAAGTGTGCGCTCGTGACTTCCGCGAAGCCGAGTGCTTGGCGTGACGCTCGTGACCGCAAGTCGCAGCTGCTCGTGCATCGAAACGGGGCAGAGATAGGGTTTGGGCCGTTCCATACGGCGATTGACTGCGACGGATGGTCGCCGACTGGAACCAATGACCTCCGTGATCTGGTGGTTGGCGATGCGCACACGGCGCGGACGCTTCGAGTCCTAGTGAGGAAGGCAGTGGCGCTCGCGCGGTCGGTCTAGCAGGACTCAACCGCGGAGTGCGCGGCTGAGTTCTTGGCGCGCCTTCCGCGCTTGCAGGCGTAGGAGACCGAGGTTCGCGAGTAGATCGGTGACGATGACAAGGACGGCGTCGTCGCCGAGTGCTTCTATCACAATCAGGGCGTCGCGGTACTCGTAAATCGCCTGAGTCAAGCTGCCGTGACCGGTTTGAATTCCCAATTCGAACGCCGGAACGAGGCCACTTGCGGCGACGGCGCCGACTGCTTCGACATCGACCGGGTCGCCTTCGGACGAAAGCGCAGATTCGAGAACTAGCCCGTCGGAGCCGACGACGAGTGCTGAACGAACGCCCCGGATTTTGATAAACGCATGCAGGAGTTCCTGAATTGAAGGCATTTGTGACCTCTCCTCCCCTTGGACGGGGTGCGCCTCCACAGGTTTCGCGTCGTGACGTAACGCCGCGACCGGTCGGCGCCTCCGAACGCTCATCAGTTAGGCGACGTTGAAGAAGGCATGCCGCCCCGGGAAAGAGGCCTGACTGCCGAGTTCCTGTTCAATCCGGATCAGCTGATTGAACTTAGCGACCCGATCGCTCCGGCAAGGTGCGCCGGTCTTGATTTGTCCCGCATTCGTCGCCACGGCCAGATCAGCGATGGTCGTGTCTTCAGTCTCGCCAGATCGGTGTGACACCACGGCGGTCCACCCTGCGCGGTTGGCCATTTGAATTGCTGCCAAGGTTTCTGAAAGCGTCCCGATCTGATTCAGTTTGATCAGGATTGAGTTCGCCGCGTGTTCTTGAATGCCGCGCGAGAGCCGGTTGACGTTTGTGACCAAAAGGTCGTCTCCGACGAGCTGCACGGTGTCGCCGACCTTTGCACGCAACGCCTTCCATCCCTCCCAGTCGTCCTCGGCGAGTCCGTCTTCGATTGACACAATCGGGTAGCGTGCGCACCAATCCGCCCAGAAATCGACCATTTCGAGTGACGAGAGGGTGCGCCCCTCTTTCTCAAGCACATAGTGTCCGTCGTGGTAGAGCTCGGTTGAAGCTGGGTCAAGTGCGATAGCGATCTGATCTCCGGGCCGGTAGCCGGCGACCTCGATGGCCTGCAAGATGTATTCGATGGCTGCGGCGTTGGTCGCGAGCGACGGTGCAAACCCACCCTCGTCCCCGACGTTCGTGGAGAAGTGTCCGTCGTGAAGCACCTTCTTGAGTGCGTGATACACCTCGGCGCACCAACGGATTGCCTCTGAAAATGATGATGCCCCGACGGGCATGACCATAAATTCTTGAAAGTCCGTGCTGGCTACCGCATGCTTGCCACCATTGAGAATATTGCACATTGGAAGAGGCAAGGTGCGAGCCGACGGACCTCCAAGGTAGCGATACAGGGGCAAATCCACCGCCGCTGCAGCGGCTCGAGCGACGGCAAGTGAAGCACCCAGAATCGCGTTCGCACCTAGCCGTCCCTTGTTGGGCGTGCCATCGAGTGCGATCAATGAGGCGTCGACCGCCTCCTGATCGAGTACAGAATGCCCAATAAGGGCCGAAGCAATTTCGCGGTTGACGTGCGAAACTGCTACTTGGACACCCTTGCCTCCGTACCTCCCGCGGTCGCCGTCACGCAACTCCGCGGCCTCGTGAGCACCAGTGGAAGCGCCTGAAGGAACGGCGGCACGGCCGACGGCGCCGGACTGCGTGCGCACGTCAACTTCAACGGTCGGATTGCCTCGAGAATCTAATATTTCTCTACCGGTTACGGATGCAATTGCTTCGCGTGCGCCAATGCTCATCGAATGCCTTTCATACACGCCTCGTGGATCAGGCGACCAACGTCGACGGCTCGTGCCGTCCAAGGTGAATTCAGTGGTAAAGGTATAGACCAGCGTTCATTCAGACGATTCTGGTCACGTTCTGAGCCGATCGGATTGTTGGGTGATCAGTTGGTCGACCCGCGCGACAACGTCTTCAGGCGCAAACGGCTTTGTCAAAAACGCATCCGCACCGGCCCGTATGACCTCTTCAGCTTCTCGAAAACTGAGTGCGGTCATGACGATGACCGGAACTGTCGACGTTTCTTCCCGTCCGCGCAGCAGTTGAATCAGTCGAAACCCACTCACCTGCGGTAATTGAAGGTCAAGCAATATGGCATCCGGGACTGAACGATCCAACTGGTAGAGCGCTTGTAGTCCGTCGTGCGCCACCACCGTGTCGTAGCCACTGGCCTGAAGGTTGATCGAGATGATTTCGGCGAGACCAGGTTCGTCTTCGATGATCAAAACCGATTTGCGCGCCGTCGCACCGAGCTCGCCACGGGAATCGGGGCGATGCGCGGGAGCAACTTCATTGACCTGCACGTTTTCGCTGGCCATCGTGTCTCCACACCAGAGAAAAAAGATAGGGCCCGGGCCCCGCACACCGAGCGGATTGTTCCGGGTTTGGCTCAGAATTGCCCCATCATACGGCGCGAGGTAGGTCAACCAAGAACCGCGTCCCAATTGGCGCCGTCGCGGAACCTTCACCACCGGGCACGATGTTCTCTGCCCAGATAAGTCCCCGGTGCGCCGTGACGATTTGCCGGCAGATGTACAAACCGAGACCAAGCCCGGGTGGCCGCGACGAATCTGAGACTCCAGGGACCGCCGGTCCAACAGTCTTGGCGACCGCCAACCGTTCGTCGTCGCTTGCGGGCGCGGAGTCGTCAACGGTCACTCGGAAGAACTTTTCGAAAATCCGGTCGAGCGCATCTGACGGGATTCCCGGCCCGGTATCGGTGACCGCAATTCTGACCCAACCTGAGCGGGGTTCGACCGATACGCCCACCGTCTCACCCGGGCGCGAGTACTTCTGGGCGTTTCCAACGAGGTTCTGAACTACCTGTGCGAGAAGGTCTGCGTCGCC
>CAYFLJ010000134.1:0-4334 GCA_964343985.1 uncultured Thermoflexus sp. | reverse complement strand
CAGATCTGACCGGCGTTCATCGTCTTGCCGGCCATGATCCGCGTGGCGGCGAGTGAGAGATCGCCCGACCGCCCGACGATCACCGGGCTTTTCCCACCCAACTCGAGGGTGACCGGCACGAGGTTCTCGGCGGCGGCGCGCATGACGTGACGGGCCACTGAGGTTGCACCGGTGAACAGGAGGTGATCGAAGGGCAATGCCGTGAAGGCGGCGCCGACCTCTGGCCCGCCGGTCACGACGACCACCTCTTCGGCGCTGAAGTACTCGCCAATCAGGCGCTTCATGAGGGTGGAGGTCGCCTCAGTGAACTCCGACGGCTTGATCATGCACCGGTTTCCGGCGGCGAGGACGCCGGCGAGGGGGGCGAAGGTCAGGTTGACGGGGAAGTTCCACGGGCTGAGGATGCCGACGACACCCTTCGGCTGAAACTGCACCTCCGCGCGCGCGCCGAGGAGGCCGAACGGGAACTCCACGGCGCGGCGCTGCGGGCGCATCCACTTGGCGACGTTGGCCTTGGCGAATTTCAGGGCACCGATGCCGCTCGCGATGTCGGTGAGGTCTGACAGGTCGCGCGACCGGTGGCCGAAGTCGGCGGACATCGCGTCGTTGAGGGCGTGACGGTGCGTGACAAGCAAGTCGATCGCGCGGTTGAGGCGGTCGATACGGGTCGCGAGGCTGGGTGCGCCGTCGCGCAGGCCTGCGGCGCGTTGGGCATCGAGGTGCCCCCGCATGTCGGTTGCCCTCGCCATTTCCAAGACCATCGCACGGCCTCCCTTGCGCCAGAATCGTGACGCACGTTCTCTGGCAAGCGTATCGAAGGTGTGCCGCCGGTGATGGCGCGCTACGGGACGTCCGACGGGAGTTGTCACTCGCTTGAAGCGGTGCGCATCACCACGAACGGCAGTGGGCGGCACCTATACTGAAGATGGGTGCATGGGATCGGTGCGGGCTGTTGCCGTAACGGCGCCCGTGTCTCGTGACGATTGAGGTACCGGTGAACGGGTTTTGGCTTGGCGTCGCCGCTTCGGTGACGGCGCAATATCTCGCCCCGGCGATCACGAGGTTGGCCCGGCCGGTCGCCCTTGAGCTCGTCCGGCAGGCACTCGTGCTTGGACGTGGCGCGGGGGTGCGTGGTGCCGAGTTGCAGGAAGAGTTTGAGGACCTTGTAGCGGAGGCCCGGCACGGGCTTGGGCATGACGTTACGCCGGGCGCCACGGGTGGGGAGGGTGACGAATGACTGCGCCGATGGCTGCCCCTGCCCCGACCGCGCTTGGGCAAATAATGAACACCGCAAGCGGTAGTAGCCCGAGTTGGCGTGCGACCGCTACGCGCTTCGCGTTCGGCGTGGCCGTTGGTTTGGTCGCGCATGCGTTAGTCGGCACGCTGCGTTGGTTGCGCGCCCCTGGGTTGCCGTCGGCGCAACGGTCGTAGTGTTTCGCCGCTGCCTTCGACACTTCACTAGCTGCGTGGCCGGACCTCGACTTAGGTGATCTCTTCACTGGTCCAGGTTGCCTCATACCTGCCGCGTCGCGTGCGCCTCGACTTGCGTGGGGCCCTCAAACACCAACCGCTCACGACCGATGTCGTCGGAGTGTTGGGCGAGGCGTTCGGGGTTGGCGCCCGCGTCACATGGAACCCACTGACCGCGCGTGTCCTCGTCGAGTTTGACGCGCCGGTCGAACGATTGTGGGTGGCTGAGACCGTCGCGGCGGCATTGTGGGGGAGTGTGCATACGCCCGCTTCGCTGACCGTGTCGCCGCCATCGACGGGTGGAATCCGTCGCCGTTCGTCGCTCCCACCGGAGACCCTGCGCGTGATCGGTGGGGGCATCGTCACGCTTGCCATCACCGTGGCGCGGATCGCGTTTGGAGCGGGGGTGTTGGCGTCGCTACCGGTCGTGGCTTTGGCCGTGGCTGGGGCTGCGTTGGTTGGGATGCCCACCTTCCTCAGTGGGCTGCGTCCCCTGATCCGTGGCCGGATGCCGGTGATCGACACCCTAATCGCCACGGCAACGCTGTCGTCCTTGCTGGTCGGCGAGGCGGTGACCGGTCTAGTCATCGTGTGGCTGATCGCACTTGGCGAACTCGTCGAGTCGCTGACGATCGACCGAACCCGACGTGCGATTGCGGATCTGTTGGCGGTCGGTGACGAGTGGGCTTGGATCGTGGTTGGGGGTGAGGAGGCGGTCCTTCGGACGCGTAGTGCCGGATCGACCAGTGGGCCGACGGCGCTCCCTGAAATACGGGTGCGTCTTGCGTCGTTGGCGGTGGGCGACGTGGTGATCGTGAATGCTGGTCAACGCATCCCCGTCGATGGTCGGGTGCTTTCAGGGTGGGCATCGATCAACCAAGCGTCGATCACCGGCGAGTCGATGGCCGTTTTTCGCAACCCGGGCGACGAGGTGTATGCCGGCACCATTGTCGAGACGGGCGAATTGTTGGTGGTCGCGACGCGCGTGGCGCAAGACACGACGATTGGCCGGATCATCCGCCTTGTCGAGGAAGCGCGCGAGGCCCGGGCGCCGATCCAACGGGTAGCGGATCGCTTTTCGCGCCAGTTTGTGCCGCTGTCGTTCTTGCTCGCGGGAGGCGTCTTCGCCTTGACCGGCAGCGTTTTGCGCAGTGTGACGATCCTCGTCATCGCCTGCCCGTGCGCGGCGGGGTTGGCGACGCCGACCGCGGTGAGTGCGGCGATCGCCCGAGCAGCTCGACGGGGGATTCTCATTAAGGGTGGGGCGGCCCTTGAGGCGGCGGCCTCGATCGACGCGATGGTTTTCGACAAGACCGGCACGATCACTGACGGCGCGCCGCGCGTCCGCCACGTGGTCCCGCTTGCGCCCGGTATCTCGGAACGCGAGTTGTTGGCCCTCGCCTCCTCGGGGGAGCTGCACTCGCAGCACCCGCTTGCCTCGGCGATCCTCGGGCATGCCGAGGACGAGTCGATTGAGATTCCGCCGCACGGTGCCTACGAAATCGTCGTCGGGCACGGCGTGCGGTTCGACGTGGACGGCGTCGCCCTGGTCATCGGCAGTCGACACATGTTGGAGGATTACCACGTACCGGTTACGCCATCTGACGACGCGGCGGCGGAGCTATTGAGCGCTGAAGGTTTGGCGGTGTTGTGGATCGCCGAGGCCCCAACCGTCGGTGAACGTACACCAAGCCACCAACATGAAGTTCGCGCGCACCCCGCCGAGGCTTGCGAGGTCGGTGACAAACCAAGCAGGGCCGGCATGCCGGAAGTCGTGCCGTCTTTGGGACGCGTGCTTGGGGTGATCGGTGTCGCTGATGTGGTTCGTGCGGGGGCGATGGAGGCTCTGGCGGCGGTGCGCGACGCCGGGGTGCGCCATATCGAGATGGTCACTGGCGACAGTGCCGACCGGGCGCTGGTTGTGGCGCGGGCCTTGGGTTTCCGGGACGAAGACGTGCATGCCGGGGTGTTTCCGGAGGCCAAGGCTGAACGCGTGCGCGCCCTGACCGAGGCGGGGTACCGAGTCGGCTTCGCCGGCGACGGTGTGAACGATGCCCCGGCCCTGTCGCTTGCGGCGGTCGGGATCGCGATGGGCTATCAAGGGGCGGATGTGGCGGTTGAGGCGGCCGGCATCGCGTTGGCGAACGGCGATTTAGCACTGCTCGCCGAACTGATGGTGTTGTCGCGCGAAACGATGCGCCTTGTGCGCCAGAACTTTGCGGCGGCGGTGGGGATTAACGGCCTCGGCCTTGCCCTCGGCGCGGTGGGTTTGCTTTCGCCATTCGCCGCCGCGTTGGTGCACAACCTCAGTACCGTGGCGGTAGTGATCAACTCGGGGCGGCTACTTGCCGGCGCCGACCGTCCGTCGCGACCGCCCGCGTTGGCACGGACGGGTTAGTCGCCGGCAAGCACTCGGGCCAAGGCGTGGTACGCGGGCTTTTGTTCGTAGGCGGTGTCGAATGGCAGGGCGCCGTCGGGCTTGCCGGTGAAGCCGGGGATCCATGAGTGCGCGTCGGTGAAGCCCCAGAGGGTGAACGAGGTCACGCCGGCGTCGAGGCACGTACTCAGGATGTCGGCGTAGACCTGCGCTTGGTCGGCAAGTCGGGACGCGTCGGGGCCGGTGCCGGTTTGGAGTTTGACGTCCATCTCGGTGACGTGCACCTCAAGGCCGAGGGCGCGCAGGCGGGCGATGTTGGCGGCGAGATCGGTGACCGACGGCGCATGCCCGGCGCCGATGCCAACGTGCATCTGCAGGCCGACACCGTGAACGGGGACGCCGCCGCCGACAAGGTCGCGAAGCATGGCGTGGACGGCGTTCGACTTGCGTCCTAGGCCTTCCGCGCCGAAGTCGTTGTAGAAGAGGC
>CAYFLJ010000133.1:0-4381 GCA_964343985.1 uncultured Thermoflexus sp. | reverse complement strand
GAACACGGTCGTGAAACGAAGCAGCGCCGACAATACTGCACTGGAGACGGTGTGGGAAGATAGGCCATCGCCCGGGCATTTTCCCGCCTCCGGCAACGGAGGCGGGATTTTTCTTTTTTCATACCAGCGCACACCTCGTGAGCGCGCAGGGTCACCCGGTCTTTCAATCGGCGCGAGCCGGCGGGTCATTGCGAACGCCGCCTTCGGGCAGCAACCGAGTGCGACCGACGCACTCGACAGTCTCGCCGCCGCACGCCGCGAGATAGTCACGCGGGCCGAGTCGAACTGAGACTGTCGGGTTCAGTGAGAGAACGATTCGTCTGGGAGCGAAGATCTCGGGATCGGCGATAAGGCGCGCACGAAACGGATTCGGTAGCGCGGGCAACGGACCAGGATCGCCGGGGAGATTGACCCACCCGAGTCGACCAACCCCACGATCCGCGCGCAAGACCGCCAACCCCTCGACCCCGAGTGCCGTCCGGAGTTTGAGTGCATCGATCTTTCGGTCCGCCGGAACTGCGACCAAGATCGGCGCGCCGTCTGCGTCAAACAACGTCGCTCGAACGGCTTCGCCCAGACCCATGCCCCAAACGGACGCAAGATGGCGCGCGTGCCGTACCGGTACGTGGGTCCGCACCTCGTGCGCCGCCGAGGCCTCGCGCAACCGCGCGACAAACACGTCCTGCGCCGCAACTAGGGAGCCGACCGCCGCAATCGGGTCCGTCGCGGTCGGCCGAGGTCGCGCCGCCCGTAACGCGTGCCATATCTGGGCGTCGCGTGACGCATCCCCGGTCATGATCGGTCCCCCCAACGGAGCATACGTATTCACCCAACCGTCGGCGCGGCACCTCGCACGCAACCGGCCGCAGCCCGCCGCGATCCGACGGTGGGTGCGGTTTGCCCCGCGACGGACCCCCACTAGTGCGCGTTCCGTCAAGTGGGCCGATGACGCGCCAGTCGCGTCTCGTGCCACCTTACGGAGGGCAACGGCACACGATGGCAGCGATCAACCTTGGCCTCGCCACCGAACGCGCGGCATACGCGGCGACCCCTCGATTTACGAGGTTGCGGCCGTTCCGCATTCACCGGCGACGCACCGGCCCCGTCGGTGCCGCCGCTCGTGCGATTGGTGCCATGGGTGCCCTTGCCCTCTACGGTTTCGCCGTCGCATCGGCGCCAATCACGCGGGCTCTCGGTGTTGGCGATCGTCGCCGCGACCGGGTCAGTGTATGGACCACCTCGACGTTCGAGCCGGCGCCGCTCCTCGCCCGCCCGATGCGGGTCGTCACGACGTAGGCGACCTGCGGCGCGGCGTCGCACGGAGGTTTCAGCGCAGAAACCTCCGAACGCACCGGTACCCTTCACCAACGGGTGGCCAAGTCGCGCCCCCGCGCGCCACCTATGGCCACTGCTTCTGTCCCCACCAACCCGACAACCCCTCCCACGCTCGCATCTGGCGGGCCGACCGCCGACCTTGACGTTGATGGCGTACCCACGCCGACTGTCAACAACTCGTCCGGTGTCACCGACACGCCGGGCCGTCTTCGTCGCGCAGCCGAGGACGTTGGGGCATGGCTTCTGGCCATTTCCATCCTATTTCTCTCCGCTGCGGTCGCGTGGTCGTTCGCCGAACCCCAACTGACGAAGCCGTACGTCTACGACGAGGCCGCTTTCGCCTACGCCGGACACGCCGTGGCGACGACGGGCCTGCCGTTCAGCAACCTCGGGCACTTACAGACGCTCGTGCCGGGTGACTTTTCACAGCGGTTCAACTGGGCGCTTTGGCACCCACCGCTGTACATCTATGCGCTCGGCGAGGCGTACGCCCGCTTCGGTGAGACCGAACATACCGCTCGCCTACTCGGCGTCGCGACCGGGGCCGTGTCTGGCCTGCTGGTTTTTCTCACAACCCTCGTGGTCTCCAGAACCGCGTCTCGTGGTGCCCCTGTCTTCGCCGCGACCGCTACGGCTCTTTATGTCACCAACCCGTTCACCGTGCAAAGCGCCCTGCTTCTGGATATCGACGGCACCGTCCTCGTCGCAGCAATCGCCCTCGCGATGTTTGCGTACGTCTTGCTCTTAGGCAACACGCGACCACTTCGGCACCCGTTGACATGGGTCTTGACGGTGTTCGCGACCATATCGATCGCGCTCTGCCTCTGGGCAAAGATGACGACGGTGCTAGCGGTCGTCGCCGCGGCGACGGGATACCGTCTCGTGGGTCGACCGTGGCGCCCGTGGCGCCTACTCATCGAGCTTCCAGTCGTCGTCGGTGGTGGCACCGCGCTCTTCCTTGGCTCGTGGTGGTGGCTCGCCGAACGTTTAGGAATGCCATTTGGCTTCCCATTCCGAGTTCTCTGGCTTGAGTTCGAAGAGGCTGCCGGTTCGACGTCCACGTGGAACGACGACCCACTCGTCGTGCTCGACCTCTTGAGTCAAGTCGCACTTTGGATCTCGCCGTACCTTTTTGCGCTCTTCGTCGGTGCCGGGATCTTGCGGTTAGGGGAGATCGCAGCAAGCCCGATTCGGTGGTTGCGAACCCGCAACACGTTGACGGCGACCCTTTCGCGACGCCTCGGCCTCGAACCGGTCGATTTTGTCCTCATCGCGGGAGGGGGAACCGGCTTGGTCTACCTCATCAAGCTCGCGGGGTCCTTCCCGAAATACCACATCACAATGATGCCGTTCGTCGCGGTTGGCGTCGGCTACTTCCTCGCACGCGTGGTCGGCCAGCTGTCGTGGTGGGAGGCACCGGCCTATAGCGTGGTTCTTGGTGGAATGACAGGCTACTTTTCTCTCATCATCGGTGATCGATTGGTTCTCTTCCGAGGCTACGATTGGCTCTTGCCCCTTCTGGCTTGGCCGGGCGTAACCGGCTTTGGATTCCTCGTCATGGCGACACTTCTCGGGCGCCATCACTTGCCACGCCAACTTGCCATCTACGGAGTTATCTTGACCGCGGCGTGGTCGTGGGGGGTAAACGTCGCGCAGGCGGATGCCGCGTACTCCACCGCGTACAACTACGGCGTTCAGGGCCAACGTGAGGCAGCGGCGTACCTCGACACGGTCCTCAAGCGCGGCGAACGGTATGTCGCGGCGCGCGAAGTCGCGTACTACACGCGTGAGGACGGGTTCATCGACCAAGACGTGTGGTGGGCCGACATCGAAGCCCGCGCAGCCACCGGGATCACCACATTCGACGGCCGCCTCCTTGGCAACACCATCGATATCCTTGCCCTCTTTCTCTGGGACCCAGTTCTTGGGCGCATCGCTCACGACTACCTAGACGACCGCTACGAAGTCGCTTACCAGGCAGGGGTTTTCGTCGTGTTTGTTCGGACAAGTTAGGCGGAGCACGTCATGAGCCGCCCCCACCGCCCAGAACGGTTCGACATCATCGACACGTCAGGCAACCGAACCGGTCGCACGCGCCGGCGAGACCTCGTCCACCGCTACGGAGACTGGCACCGTGCCTTTCACTGTTGGATCGTCGTCACGGCCGGCGAATCTACTCCGGCGGTGATCCTGCAACGACGCGCCGACGATAAAGACACGTGGCCGGGCGCCCTCGACGTTTCTGTGGGGGGCCACTATCGCGCGGGGGAAACGCTACGCGACGTCGTCCGTGAAATGTCCGAAGAGGTCGGCCAAGGCGCACCAGTCGAAGCGTTGAATTTTCTCGGGCACCGCATGTATGCATGCGACGCCGAATCCGGGACCCGCGACCGCGAGATTCAGGACGTTTATATCTGGCGTACCCCGCTCCCGTTCGACGCCTTTCGTCCGAATCCCGAAGAGGTGGCGGCGCTTGAGCTCCTTACCGCGCTCGATTTTCTCGCACTCACCACGGGCCAGATCACGACCGCGCCATCACGTCGATGCTTGCCGCGCGGCGAAATCATCCAAGCACAGGTTCGGCACTCAGACCTCATCCCATCGCTCGATGGTTACTTCGCTCGCGCGGCGGTCGCAATCGACCTGACAATTCGGGGCTACCCGCATCCGATCATCTAGATACCCGCAGCGTGGCTCGTGTCTAGGGCTTCGACAGGCGCGACACCCGCCGTACACTGCGGCGCGATGACCACGCCAATGCCCTTCGACTTCGACCCAACACCAAGCCCCGCACTTCCCGAGACCGCAACCGCCCACCTTGCGCACGTCAGTACCGCAACGCTCACCTCCGTCCTCCTCAAGTTCGGAATCCGCACGCCGTTTATGCGCCGCGTTCATCCGATCGTGAAAGGGCGACGCCTCGTTGGTAAGGCCTACACCTTGCGCTACATCCCGATGCGAGAAGACCTCGATGGCCCGGCGCTTGAGGGGCGGTTCGACAACCTCACCAACCCGCAACGGATTGGCGTCGAACACGTTGGTCCCG
>CAYFLJ010000132.1:0-4400 GCA_964343985.1 uncultured Thermoflexus sp. | reverse complement strand
ATTGCGTCGCACCACGCGTTACTCAGGCCGAACCGTTCCGCCGCTTCAGCCGCCGCCAGCGGACCATGGAGCATCACCGGGTTCCCGTCCGCCCACTCCGGCAAAGTGATCCCGCGTCGCGCTGCTTCGGGCAGACAGCCGTATCCGTCTTCGCGCCACAAGTCGTGCAAGAAACCCGCGCGCCGCGCGCCATCGGGATCAAGCCCGTGCCGGATTGCAAGTGCTTCCGCCAACGACGCGACCGCAACCGAATGTCGTATGCGCTTCGCCGATATCCGGTCGCGGAGTATCGGCTCCAAGTCGTCGTCGATGTCCACGAGGTCTGGAAGACTCGGGTCGGTATCGCGATCAAAGCGTGCCACGCACCGTGCCCCCAACTCGTGCGATCTCTTCGCGTAACAGTCCAAGCGCCGTTTCGATCGCGACGTGATGCATGGTCACTCGCTGTTCCATTGGCAGGAACACTGGGGTCTCAATTGTTGCGCCACTGAGCGCAATCGGATCCGCTTCATCCGAAAGCTTCGGCCCAACCCGAACCTGACGAAAGCGCGCCACGTAGTAAGGAAGCGGCCACGTCAACCAAGCCGTTCGCCGCTCGCGCGAGCGTTCAGAATCGGTCGCCACAACGCCGCCGCTTAGCGGAATCTCTCCATCGACCAACTCGCCAGGATGAATCGGACCAACCGTCGAGACAGCGTCGACGATCGCGGTACCCAAACGAGTCGGCGCGAAGACGTACAGGCCGGGCGTGTCAATGTCCTCGTGGCAGTCGAGATACAGGTTAAACAGGCGTCCCGTAAGCGCACGTTTAATAATCGAAACTTCAGGGGTGCGCGGTGATGCACGCCGAAATGCTCGGTTAAGGTCGCGGCCTGCCGGACCCTCACGCGTGGCGTGAGCGTGGCCCCACGGGTTCGTGCACGGAAGAACCGTGAACGCAAACTCTGGCCAGCGACTGGCGACGTCCCGCTCAAGGAACGCGACGACTGCCTCGGCGCCTCCAGGTTCATCGCCGTGCGTCCCGCCGTTGATCAGGACGTGCGCACGAGGCGCTCGACCGTCGCGCGCCGGAAGTGACGCCCGATACATCGGGTAGGCGCGTTCCGCGGACGGTTGCTCCCCAATCAGCGCAAGGGTGCCACCATGCAAATCAGCGCCACGGATCCGTGCGGCGAGTGCGTCGTAATCGCGCCCGAAATCATTCGTGGGCCGGGAAAGACCTGTCGAGTCTGTTGCCATTTCGAAAGTGTAGGGGCGTCCCGCCCGAGTTTCGCGGTCAACCACGCAGCGCGCCAAGCGGGCCGCCCCGTGCAACGGCGACGACCTCGGCCATGATGCCGAGCGCGAGTTCCTCAGGGGTGCGCGATCCGATGTCAAGGCCAATTGGGCCACGGATTCTGCCGAGTGCTGCGTCGTCAAACCCTTGACTTCGCAAACGGTCACGGCGCATCGCTTGCGTCTTGCGGCTACCGAGGCACCCAACGTACGGCGCAGTCGACCGCAGCGCCGCGGCGAGCGCCGGTTCATCAAGCTTTGGGTCATGTGTGAGCACGACAACGTATGACGCGTCACCAAGCACGACTTCGCCGTCCGCGACCACATCCTGTGGCCAACGTCGTAAGACTCGACCGGCATGGCCGATCCGATCGTCCGTGGCAAAGGTTGTACGCGGGTCGACCACAACCGTCTCAAAACCAACCGCGTGCGCCATATTGACCAAGACCTGCGTGACGTGGACCGCGCCAAACACCACGAGTTCCGGTGCGCCCGGCCATGGATCGAGGAAGACGCGTAGATTTGAGTCGTCATCCATCAGAACGTCATGGACGGTCGCTGCACCTCGATGGCCCTGTTCAATAAGACCACGCGCCAGTTCAACGACGGACTGCGGCAACCCCGACGCGACTCCAGGTGCCATGTCCACTGCGGAGGGTCGGATAATGGCCCGAGTACCTGACGGCACATCAGGCGTGCCCCCAATGACCGTGGCCGAGACGCACGTCCGCGGGCGCGTGTTTGCACCGACGAACCAATGAGCAACGCCCACATCCAGCCGTTCGACCCAGATATCGATGGCGCCTCCGCAGGTCAGGCCAGCATCCCACGCCTGCGCGTCCGTGATCCCCGTCTGCACTAGGCGAGGCACGCCCGTGGTTAGCACATCAGCCGCTTCAAGCGCAATGTCGCCTTCGATGCACCCGCCGCTGACTGACCCCGCAATTTCGCCACGCTTCGATACGACCATCGACGCGCCGGCTTGACGTGGCGCCGATTGGTACACGCGGACCACGGTCGCAAGGGCCACAGCGTCATCACCGCGACCCAACCAGTCGCGGACCGCATCAACTACCACTCCCATGCTACGCTGCCCTCACTCAACCTGATGGGTCATCTGGTCCTTCCCAACGTGGGATCAGAACCGATCCTCGCAGGCAGGTGCATCCATCATAAGGACGGGTACGCCAACTGTGGCGGTACCCGTCCCGTCAAGGGGGCGTGCATGGAAGATCACGGTATCGGGATCAAGGTGGTGGTGAACGGTCGCCCCCACCGGTCAACGGTTGAACCGAGAACCTTGCTTGTGGACTACATTCGCGAGGATCTCAACCTCACCGGAACGCACGTGGGATGCGATACGGGACAGTGCGGTGCCTGCACCGTTCTCGTGGATGGGCAATCCGTGAAGTCCTGCATGATGCTCGCCGCGCAGGCTGACGGTTCGCACGTGACTACGGTGGAGGGGCTGGCGAAAGACGGCAGGTACCACGCGGTGCAAGAAGCGTTCTGGGAGAAGCACGGGCTTCAGTGCGGTTTCTGCACTCCTGGTTTCCTCATGCAGTCCGTTCAAATAGTGCATGACAACCTTGATCCGAGCGACGAGGAAATCCGAGAGGCGCTCGAGGGCAATCTTTGCCGGTGCACCGGTTACCAGAACATCGTCGCCGCTGTGAAGGAGGCCGCACACATCGTTCGGTCCGGCAGCGAGACTTCGGCACTCGGTAGCGGCGTCGCCTAGCACGCCGGTCGTCAACGTACGGCGGCCCTCCGCCCGGGAAACTCCTGATTGGTAGGGACGCCTCCACAAAACCCAGGAGAGGCAGCATGGCAATTGCCACGCCAACGAAGGCCTTCGGCGCCTCAGTCAAGCGCCGCGAAGACCCTCGCCTAATCACGGGCAAGGGCAAGTACACCGATGACGTCCGCTTGGCCAACGCGGCGGTTGCGTCATTCGTTCGAAGCCCGCACGGTCACGCCACGATCGTCTCGATTGACACGAGCAGAGCAGCGGCGCATGAAGGCGTACTCGCGGTTTACACCTACGACGATGTCAAGGGCCTGTACCCAGCGATGCCGTGCGCTTGGCCGACAACCAACACCGGCGATAGCCTCAAACTAGCGACCTACCCAACCCTGGCAAGCGGCAAAGTACGGTTCTTCGGCGAGGCGGTTGCGATGGTCGTTGCCGTCGACGCGGCGACCGCCCGGGATGCTGCGGACTTGGTCGAGGTCGAATATCACCCCCTACCGGCCGTCACTAATCCCGAGGCCGCCCTCGCCCCAGACGCACCACAGATTCACGACGACATCCCGCACAATCAGGCGTTCAAGTGGTCCCTCGTTGGCGGCGCGACTGACGACGCACTTGCACACGCGGAAGTTCGTATTTCGCAGACGCTGGTTAATCAGCGCCTCATCCCGACCCCGCTTGAGACCCGCGCGGCGGTCGCGGACTACAACCAAGCGACTGGTGAAGTCACGCTGTACGTCACCAGCCAAAACCCGCACATCCATCGCCTGCTTGCCTCGTTCGCGACGGGTGGGGCTCTCCCCGAACACAAGATTCGCGTCATCGCCGGCGACGTCGGGGGCGGCTTCGGTGCCAAGATCCCGTTCTACAGCGGCGAGGCGCTTTGCATCTTCGCCTCGAAAACACTGGGTGTGCCAGTTCGATGGACCGAGTCGCGGTCAGAGAACTACGTCGCGACAACCCACGGTCGCGACCACGTGCAGCACATCGAAATTGGTGCGACCCGTGAGGGCAAAATCACCGCGCTCAAGGTTCACGCAATCGCGAGCCTCGGGGCCTATCCGTCGACCGCAGCTCCCGGAGTCCCCACGTGGCTCTTCGGATGCATCATTCAGGGCCCGTACGACATTCCCAACAACGAAGTCCACGTCACCGGCGTGTACACGAACACGACTCCTACGGATGCCTACCGTGGTGCCGGGCGGCCGGAGGCCACATACATCCTTGAGCGAGCGATTGACCTGGTCGCTGCCAAGGTAGGCCGCGACCCCGCCGAGGTCCGCCGCGTGAACTTCGTGAAGAAGGACCAGTTTCCGTTCAAGGTGGCCAACGGCACCCTGACATACGACAGCGGCGACTACGAGATGGCGCT
>CAYFLJ010000131.1:0-4413 GCA_964343985.1 uncultured Thermoflexus sp. | reverse complement strand
ACTCTTTGTCGTTTACTGTGCGCGAAGACTGCCGAACGAGGTGTTCAACGCTCAGCCCGCCATGTGAGTGCATTGCGACGAGGTCATTGAGCGCCGCCTCGAGGGCTGGCGAGTTAGCTCGAACGAGGTTGAAGTCGTCAGCGGGGATATAGAGGAGCTGCGCATCGTCATTTGCGGTCGCAGTTTCGCGCCGGACTCCGCTCGTAATAAGTTCTATCTCCCCGAAGCAATGACCGGGTCCATACGTGCCGTCCATACCGCCAGGACCATCCGGCTCGAATGCGACATGACCCGATTCGATGAGATAGACGCCGTCCGAGAGGTCGCCCGCCTTAAATACTGTCGCTCCAGAAGCGACCTTTCGTGTTTCGGCGTGCGGAATGAGTTTCACGAGATCGGAAGCAGGCAACGCACGAAACAGGTCGCTCGACGAAAGTTGAACGAGCATGTCGGTCGCCTTCTCGCGGCGCGCCCGACGGACGTACGCTCGGAGTGAGGCCGCCTTACGCACCGCAGCGCCCACGTTGTCCATCGCGATGTTCGCGACCGAGTACACCGTACCCCCAACAATGAACCCGAGCGCGATCCAAAACCAACCCACGAGCGGGTGCAGGTGCTCTTCCTTAATGAGGCGCTCAGCACCGCCCGCTGCAAGTTCAATTGCAAGCGACTCAATCAGGGCGCCCGCCCCAAACGCCATGATCGCCGCGACAACTCGTCGCGGCGCCTTGACGTAGATGCCAAGTGCCGCGCCAATCATTAGAGACGACGCGGCAATAAGTCCAATGACGCCGCTGCCGAAAAACGACTCGCCAGTGACCTTCGGCACGTGCGCCGCCGGTTCGGTTGCGGCGGCCGCCGTCAGCGCCAACGGGGCCAGTAGCCCCAGAGCTGTTCCCCCCACAGCACGAATCTCCTTCTGCGGGCGATCACTATCGGCTGACCGCATCTATAGACACGGTGTCACCAAGGCTGTCTCGCCGATCGAGGACACTACTCGCGTGGTCAGGCACTTTGACTAGTTTCCTGTCAAGTAGTTGAGAATCTATAGGGGTCTCTGACGACGGATCTGGTTTCCCTTACATGCCGCGGAGAACTGAACAACATCGGTCGGGCCAGATGCAAAAAAGCCTGCCGTGGCTACGCACGACAGGCATCGGAGGTGCGAAACCGGTTTCAAACCGTGCTAATGCGCCATCTCCAACGTGGTGAACACGAATGCAGCTAAGAACCCAACGATCGTGGCGATCCCGACCGGTGCGCCACCTTCTTCAAATGCCTCCGGCATCATCGTCTGGGCGAGCATTGCCATGATGCCCCCGCCTGCGAAGGCTTCGACGAAGACGACAACTTCCTCAGATGCGGATGCGAGGAACAGGTTGCCGACGACCGCTGCGATTGCGGACGCAAGGACCAGAGAAAGCCACAATGTAAAAATCCTCGCAGGGGTGTACTTTGCCCGCACCATCTGCGCAGAACTCGACATCGCTTCGGGCAAATTCGCCATGAAAACCGCCACGAGAAACGTTGGATTCAGTGCGGAGAACGTGGTGTACGCCGCCCCGAGCACCACAGATTCTGGGACGCCGTCAAGCAAGACGCCCATGAAGATTGCCAACGGAGAACCCGCCTCCTCCTCCTCACCGTGGTGATGCGCGGCTTCTTCGTGCGTAGGCATCGCAACCGCGGCCACGCCGGCGGCAATCCATTCCTTGGTATCGACGCCACGCGACTGTTGACGGATGTGGTGCTCAACACTCGCAGTTCCGTGTGTGTGCACCGCAACCAGATCACGCACGGCCGTCTCAAGCGCTGGTGAGTTAAGCATGACGAGACCAAAGTCGTCTGCGGGGATAAACAGGAGTTGGACGGAGTCAACCGCAGTAGCGGTTTCCATGCGGGCTTCGCCAGTGACTAGCTCGACCTCACCGAAACAGTGACCGGGGCCATAATTTCCTGACATCCCACCCGGCCCGCTTGGCAGAAACTCCACGTGGCCCTCTTCAATGAGGTACACGCCATCGGAGAGGTCACCGGACCGGAAGACCACGTCGCCGGGTTTCAGTCTCCGGTTTTCCGCGTGTGGGATTAGTTTGACGAGATCCGCAGCCGGCAGCGCCCGGAACAGGTCGCTGCTCGACAACTGTACGAGCATATCGGTCGCCTTCTCCCGTCGCGCGCGTCGTACATACGCCCGCAACGACGCCGCTTTGCGAGCCGCAGCGCCCGCGTTGTCTAGCGCCAAGTTGGCGCCTGCATACACGAGGCCCCCAACAATGAAGCCGACAGCTATCCAAAGCCACCCAATGAGCGGGTGAAGGTGCTCTTCTTTGATGAGCTTTTCAGCGCCGCCAGCGGCAAGTTCAATCGCGAGCGACTCAATGAGGGCGCCAGCCCCGAAGGCCATCACTGTTGCGACGACACGCTTCGGAGCTTTTACATAGACGCCGAGCGCCGCACCGATGAGCAATGAACTCGCGGAGATCAAGCCAACCATGAAGCTTCCGAAGAGTGACCATCCAGTCACTTTCATCTCCGCTTCACCGGGCACAGACGACGCGACCGCTGTTACGGCAAGCGGCAAGAATAGACCCGCAAGCACCCCTGACATCCAAAACCAACCCTTCCAACGGCGGCGCATCCACGCCGTACAGGGCGGCAGATTCCACCCGCCCGAACGCGCACGCACCCTACTCGCCCGAGATTGACTTTGAGGGCCTCTATACCAACCTCTTACATTTGATCCAGTTTTATTGAGCGTTTCTTGAGTTGTGGACCGGTTCGCCTGAGTCGGATCGAACGAAGATGCGTGCTTTCTTCAGTCGGCGAGCTTTCCGCTTGACACGCGCGCCAAACCAACCGGCGACCGGGCCTGCAACTGCTTCCAGCGTCGGTCGCGAGCCGCACTCGGTCGTATTGCGCGCTGGGCCCTCAATTCCGTGCAAACGCCTCGAACGTCACACGACGCACCAACCGTTCAATGGGCGCCTAGTGACTGCGCGGTAAACACAAAGGCAGCAAGGAAACCGGCTATCGTCGCCATGCCAACGGGTGCGCCGCCGTCTTCGAAGGCATGTGGAAGCATGGTTTGTGCAACCATCGCCATCACGCCCCCACCGGCGAACGCTTCGACGAACACCAACGTTGTGGGCGATGCAGTGGCGAGGAACAAGTTGCCAAGTATTGAAAAGACCGCGCATGCGCCAACGAGGCCGCCCCATAGGGAAAAGATCCGCGACGGCGAATACCCAGACCGCTTCATGTGCGCTGAACTCGCCCAAGCCTCTGGGACATTTGCCATAAAGACGGCAGCAAGGAAGGTTGGATTAAACGTCGCCCATGACGTGAAGGCGGCGCCCAACACAATCGCCTCAGGGATCCCATCGAGCAGTACTCCCATGAAGATGGCGAGTGGTGACCCGTGACCTTCTTCGGCTTCATGGTGCGCTGCCTCGTCATGCGAAACATGCACCGCTTCGACTCCGGACTTTAACCACTCGGTCTTGTCAAAGTCTCTGGTTTTTTGACGGAGATGGTGCTCGATATTAAACGTTCCGTGTGTGTGCACGGCAACGAGTTCATCCACTGCGGATTGAAGAATTGGTGATTGAGCCATCACCGAGTTAAAGTCATCGGCGTGAATGAATAGCAACTGAACGTCGTCTTGAGCAGTCGCTGATTCCTGCCGAGGTTCCCGAGTCAGTAACTCGATTTCTCCGAAGCAGTGTCCAGGGCCGTAGTTGCCATCCATGCCACCGGGAAACGCTGGCTCAAACTCAATGTGTCCTTGTTCAATGAGATAGACCCCGTCGGAGATGTCCCCTCCTTTAAAGACGATCTCCCCCTTTTTTAGTCTGCGCGTTTCCGCGTGGTGGATTAACTTCACGAGGTCCCCAGCGGGGAGGCTACGGAACAGGTCGCTGGCTGAAAGTTGCACGAGCATGTCGGTGGCTTTTTCGCGTCGGAGTCGCTTCACATAGTTGCGCGCCGTCGCGGCTTTCCTCATCGCAGCACCCATGTTGTCAAGCGCGAGGTTTGCACCCGAATACACCAGACCGCCGACAACGAACCCGAATGCGACCCAGAACCAACCGAGCACCCACGACATTTTTTCAGTCACGATGAGGTGTTCGGCACTACCAAACGCAAGTTCAACTGCCAGTGCTTGGATCAGTGCACCGGCACCAAACGCCATGACGATGGCCACGAACTTCTTTGAAACATTCAGGTATATGCCGAGAGCGGCACCGAGTGGAAGCGAAAGCGTCGCGATTACGCCAACAACCAGACTTCCAAATACCGAACCCGCCGTGACCTTCATCTGCGAGTCCTCGGGCATGGTCGATGCAACCGCACCGACGGCGATAGGTGTCAAGAGCGCGAGTACTACATCGAGCATTGTCAGTCCCCCAA
>CAYFLJ010000130.1:0-4425 GCA_964343985.1 uncultured Thermoflexus sp. | reverse complement strand
TTGGGAGAACGGGCCTAACCCCCCAACCCCCCTTCCCTACGAGGGAAGGGGGGCTCCGGTCCGGAGGAGACGCAGGTGGTGCTGCTGCGGCTTCTGCGCGAGACGGAGCGAGTGCGCGAGACGGAGCGAGTGCGCGAGATGGAGCGAACGGGAGCCGTCCGCGGCGCGAGCGTCTGGATGTGACGATTGTGGCGCGCGGCTTGGAGCCGTCACGAGAGCGGGCGCGGCGGCTCATCGTCGCCGGTGAGGTACTGGTCGACGGCGCACGCGCAACGGCGCCTTCGATGCTCGTCGGTCCTCAAACTACCATCGAAATCGGGCGAGCGATGCCCTACGTTGGACGCGGGGGGGTCAAGTTGGCGCACGCCCTCGACGCCTTCGCGATCAATCCCGACGGGGCGGTGGCCATCGACGTCGGGGCGAGCACTGGAGGCTTTACCGACGTCCTCCTTCGACGTGGCGCGCGCCGGGTGCATGCCGTCGATGTGGGGCATGGGCAGCTTGCGTGGAGCCTCCGGACGGACCCACGGGTGGACGTCCGAGAAGGCGTGAACGCGCGCGATCTTGACGTCGGCCCTGCCGGGCTTGCGGCGTCCGGGGCGTACGTGCCAGAGGCGGCTCACATCGTGGTAGTGGACGTGGCGTTCATCTCGCTTCGCCACGTACTGCCGGCCATCGCGCGCGTGCTTGCTGAGCACGGCAACGTCGTGGCGCTTGTGAAGCCACAATTCGAAGCGGGGCCGCGCGATGTTGGCAAAGGGGGGATCGTGCGCGACCCTCGGACGTGGCAACGCGTCCTCCTCGAAGTCGCGACCGCCGCCTCCACGGTGGGCTTGCACCCTGCCGGCCTCGTGGCCTCACCCGTCCGGGGGCACGCGGGCAATGTGGAGTTTTTGCTGTGGCTTCGCGCCCCGCGCCGCCCTGCCGAAGAGACGCGAGGGGCGGGCGTGGAACGCTCGGACGACGTGGCCGACCACGGGGCCTTTGCCGAGCTTGTCGCCGCCGCGATTGCGCAAATACCGCGCTGACCACGTCGCGACGGGCCTAACCCCCCAACACCCCCTACCTATGAGGGAACTGGGGCTAAAGTTCGTCACGCGCACGTACGATCGCGCCTAGAACACGTGCAGGTACTCGACTTCGTAGCCGCCAAGTGGTGCCTCTGCCTCGGTATCGACCCACGCCATCACGGTCTCGACCATGCGGCTCGCGTGCGCGACCTCGTTGGCAACCACCGCAAAGCCGATGATGGCCCGAGCGTGATCATCTAGCGCGTCGACCTCGGCCGCGGCAACATGAAAGCGTCGGCGCATGTGCGCAACCACCGGAACGACGACCGACCGCTTGCCCTTGAGTGAAGCGTTGTCCTCAAGGAGGAGTTCGAATCGGCAGGTTCCAACAACCATTGCGCAAGGGTACGCCCCCCGCGCGCGCGTGAGATCGTCTGCGGTGCTACCGTGAAGAGACAGGGCAGTTCGATGATCTCGCGCACGTTAGTGGGCCTGCTACGACTCGGCGCACGTGTGGCGGTGGCGTTTGTGGTGTACGACGTCGCGCGCACAATGCTGATCCCACCGGCAGCGACCCACGCCTTCGGGCCAACAACGGTCGCCATACTGGCGCAACTGACCGGTGGCCTCCTCGCCGGCGCGATCACGATACTCGTGGGGAAGTTTCTCTACGACACATTCCTCCCCGTCTCGCGTACCCCGTGACGGCCGTCCGGAGGCACCGCACGGCACCTTTGGGGGATCGGTCCCCCTTCGGCTTTCCGGCGCGCCGGCGAGGGAAGGGGGAGACGTACGCCCGCACCCGCTACCCCTCCCCCGCCGAGTCCTCGGATTACGACGCGGGAGAGGGGAGAGGCACGGTATCCGCGGCTATACTGGGGCTGGCCATGCCCGGCACGGCTCGCCCTCGCCGAACGCCGAGCAAGTTACGCCTCATGCGCCGGCGTGGCGTATCTTGCATGCTCCTGGCCATACCGGAACAAGGTAGCCGTGCCTGACGAAGCCGACCTCGCGCGCATCCTCGGCGTGCAGTTCCGAGAACCGACGCGGCTCACCGAGGCACTAACCCATCGGTCATATCTGCATGACCATCCGGGGACGGTCGGCGAGGCGAATGAGCGCCTAGAATTTCTCGGCGACGCCATCCTGCAGTTTGTCGTCGCCGAGTTGCTGTGCGATCACTTCCCACACGCGCCGGAAGGCGAGTTGACGGCGCTTCGCGCACTGCTTGTGTCCACGACTGCCCTCGCCGATGTCGCAGAGCGGATCGGGTTGCATCGCTACATTCGCGCCAGCGGCGGAGAGGGCAGCCTCGCTGGTCGTGGGCGCCCTCGCATTCTTGCCGGCACGATTGAAGCGATCATCGCCGCCGTGCATCAAGACCGCGGTATCCGCGCCGCACGCGCCGTGGCGATGCGTCTGGTGCGTCCGCGTCTCGACGCCGCCGCACGTGAAGTGCACACGGCGAACGTCAAGGGGCGCTTGCAAGAGCAGATACAGGCGGAGACCGGCGAGACGCCCCGCTACGTCATCGTGAGCCGCGACGGCCCCGTCCACGCAGAACGGTTCCGGGTTGAGGTCCGCGCCGGGGTCGGTGACCGGGATCGGGTGCTCGGCGAGGGCGAGGGCACCGGCAAGCGCGCGGCGGAACAAGCGGCGGCGCGCGATGCCCTTGCGCGGCGCGTGCCCAGTGGCACACACGGCGCGCCGCCAGCGGTGGCGGTCTCAGGCACGTGGGCCCCAGACCCATTCCCGCTCCCGGATCCCTCTGACCGTGGTGGAACGCGCATTCGCCCCCTAACAGGGGAGCCAAGTGACCATCCGGCGGTTTCGCGATCCACCGCAATGACGGGCGAGGGGCTTCACGGACCCGTCTGGCAGGCGACACGCGAGCAGACGTCCGTCACGCCCGACGTCAGTTGCCGTGCCGAAGGCGGGTCGGTCGAAACGTCCCGCGTCGAGAGGCATATCGCCTCGGATACCGAAGGACTTCACGACGGAGACATTGCACCGTTCGTGCCGCCGGAAGCCCCGATCAGCCTGCCGAAGCGCGCCGCCCGTCGTCGGAGGCCCGTCGATGCCCGCACGTGACCAAGCGGGAACGCTCACGGGGCGTCTCGTCGGCGGACGCTTTCGGCTCGGTGTCCGCATTGGCCAAGGCGCCATGGCGGAGGTCTACGCCGCCACCGACCAGACCCTCGGCCGGGATGTTGCCGTCAAGGTTCTGCGCACCCAATATGCAATTGACGACGACGTTGTCGACCGGTTTCGTCGCGAAGCGCGCATCGCCGCCTCACTGAATCATCCGCACCTCGTCAACCTCTACGACGTCGGTGACGACGTGTTCGCCGAAACCACACCACGGGAAGCGGCGAGTCAGGAACGGGGCCGCCCCTATCTGGTCCTTGAGCGATTACCTGGCGACACGCTTGCTGATGAAATCGCGAAAGGCCGTCTCAGTCTCGGCGACGCGCTCACAATTGGGATGCAAGTCGCCGATGGCGTCAGCTTCGCCCACCGCAAGAACCTCGTCCATCGCGACCTCAAGCCCGCAAACATTCTGCTCACTGCGGACCGCAATGCCAAGGTCGCCGACTTTGGTCTGGCTCAGGACCTGCGCGAAACGTCCGCGACACTGGCCGGCACCGTGTGGGGCACGGTCCAATACCTTGCGCCGGAACGCGCCGAGGGCGAACCGGCGACGATCGCGAGCGACATTTACGCCCTCGGAATCGTCATCTACGAGATGCTGACCGGCAGGCCACCGTTCACCGGTGGGACGGCAGCCTCGATCATGCAACGGCAGGTCAACGAAGCGCCCCGGCCGCTCGGTGACGTCGTGCCAACGTATCGCGGGGACGTCGAACGCGTCGTCATGCGCGCGATCGCCAAGGAACCGCGCAACCGCTACGACTCAATGGACGCCTTCGCCGAGGCGCTTGATCGCCTTGCGGGTGAATCTCCTACGGGTGCAGCGGACGACTCCGCCCTCAGGGGCGCGGCCGAAAACCCCGACAAAACGCGTGTCGTCCCCGCACTGCGCGGCGCCCCGGGTACCGGCCGACGCACCGCTCCCGGCGTGGCGCGCGGGCGCGAAACACGTCTTCCTCCACCGCGTAGCGACGCCCGGGGCGTGTCACGCGACGGTCAGGCCGACACGCACGCGCGGGGCGCGTTGGCGACCAGAACCCGCGCCTTAATCGTCGGCGGGATTCTGGGCTTCTTCGCACTGATGGGCGTGGGTGCATGGATCGTTCGCGCGTTTGCTCTCGGTGGACCGCTTGACGCACCGTTGCCGATGCCAACTGTCGCCGCGGTGGCATCGGCAGCTCCGACCACGGTTGCGCAGACATCGGTCGCCGCGACGCCTAGCCCGGCGACGGTTCTCGTCCCGGTCGTCACGGGTGACACGGCG
>CAYFLJ010000129.1:0-4494 GCA_964343985.1 uncultured Thermoflexus sp. | reverse complement strand
TGCGAGCGCTGCGGATGGCGGTGTCGTCCATGGCGGTCAGTTCGTCGTCGCCGACGAAGACGCGCCCTGAGATCTTGCCGGGAGGCTTGATCATACGCATCAGGGCAAGCGCCATGGTCGATTTGCCCGAACCCGACTCACCGACAAGTCCAAGCCGTTGACCTGGTCCAAGCTCGAAACTCACCTGATCGCACGCTCGAAGGCGCCCGGCGTCCGTGAAGTAGTCAACGCAAAGGTTTTCTACACGTAAAACTGGACGCGACCCGGTTGGGGAGGCCGACGCGGAGGTCATACAACCCTCCTCGTACGCGGGTTTGCCAACTCGTCAAGGCCAGCACCGATACTGAATAAGCCAACAAAGATCACTACAATCACTGACACTGGCGCTAGCGCCCACCACCACATACCTTTCAATAGAGCGCTGTAGTAAATAACCCAGTAGATCGTCATGCCAAGCGTCGGTTCACGCATTGCGCCAAGGCCAAGCGCCTCGAGACCCAGCGAGGCAAAAATCCCACCGGTTACCGATCCGACGAGGCTTGCGGCCAAATACGGAAGGAGATTAGGCATTAACTCTAAGAAGATGATTTCAAAACTGTTCATGCCTGAGAGGCGTGCCGCTTGGAGAAACGGTCGCTCACGAAGTGACAACACTTGTGCTCGTATATTTCTGGTGGGACCCATCCAAGCTAAGCTTGCGATGATCAAGGCTAGAAGGTTAATGTTCATGGCTTGACGCGTTGCCGCCGCAATAATAACAAGAATTAATAAACCTGGAATTGTCAGAAGAATATCAACCATGGATTTAATCACGATATCGACCCATCCTCGGAAATACGCGGCAACAAACCCGAGAACGGTACCGATGATCAATCCAATGAGTCCTGCTGTAAACCCAATTCGCAGTGTGAGGACAGTGCCTGCGGTCATTACGGCGTACAGTTCGCGTCCTTGGCTGTCTGTGCCTAAGGGAAACTGTAGCGATGGCGGTTTATTTGCCGGCGCCGACAGGGGATACGCAGCTTTCGCGATGTCATATCTGAGGTAGCCAATCCCCACGAAAACGACTAGCAGGGCGAACATAAATATGCCCACGCCTAAGCTTGGATTTCTACGCAGATATTTCAGGAAGCTACTCACTATCTCACCCTTTCCTGCCACCTATTGTTCATAGGTGATTCTCGGGTCAATGAGCGGATACAGTAGATCCAATATGAACAAAACTACACCAAGTGACACAATTAGAAAAAACACAATTCCATATATTGTGGTATAGTCAAACTTCGATATGGAGTCGCCCAAGAGCGAGCCAATCCCGGGATAGCCGAAGACGACTTCGACCAGGCCCGCGCCGGCTACCAAATATCCGAGTGATAGCGCTAGTCCTGTCGTCTGAGGAAGAAGCGCATTGCGCACGGCATATCCGAAAAAGATGCGGCGATCGGGCAGGCCCTTTGCCTCGGCGTAGTTCATGTAGTCCTCGCCTTGGATTGTCACCATCATGCCTCGCATCCCCAACGCCCAGCCCCCAGTGCTCGCGAGGATCATCGACATTGACGGAAGGAGGGCGTGATACGCCAATTTGCCCATAAACGAAATACTAAACGACGGGACGGTACCGATTGGATAGCCTCCACCAATTGGAAACCACTTAAGCTGGAATGCAAAGAAATAAATCAAAATTAAACCGAGAATGTAAAAGGGAACCGCAGAAAAAGTTAGCAGTATAGGTACAGTGTAACTCAGAACTTTCGGCGCGCGCGGCCACGCAATGAGCGCACCGAAAACAGTGCCTAGCGAGAAACTGGTGATCGTTGAGAATGTGACGATGCCAAGCGTCCACGGCAATGCTTCAGTTATGAGACCTATAACTGTTTTTGGATAGTTAGATAATGACTTACCAAGATCAAAACGAAGTGTATTCCATAAGTACGTGACGTACTGTTTTGGTAGCGGTTCATCAAGTCCGAATTGGGCGCGATATTCCGCGACCATTTCGTTAATACCGATATTGGTCGCGCCTCCGCCGCGCGCCGACTCGGCAATGATCCGTTCGCGAATGGGGTCACGGCCTGTGGCAAGGCGCGGCAACACGAAGTTGACTGACGCAGCCATCCACATTGTTGCAAGGAGAAGGAGGACCCGCTGAGCGACATATGTAAGACGCACTGCTCACCTCGTACTTAATCAAAGCAAACGGTCCGGACACAGTGAGGGCCGGGCACATGCACTGCCGGCCCGGCCCCCATGGTGTTCGCGGTGCGCGAAGCGACTACGCGCCCGCAGGCTTGAGCTTGTGAAGAACGAGGGGGAAGGTCAGGTGCCAGAACGCACCGTTGCAATAGCTATTGAGGACGGTCGGCCAACCCTGCCAGTACGTGGTGTTCATCGGAATGCGATGGAACCACTGAATGAACGGCATGTTCGGCAGTTCCTTCAGCCAGATGGCCATCGCGTCGTGGAAGAGATCGAGGAGCCGAGGGTCGCCCATCGGGATGAGGTTCATGGCCTCAACAACCTTGTCGAAGTCCTTGTTCGACCACCGGCTCCACTGATTGCCGCCACCACCAGACGTGGTCGATTGCGGGATCGAGTTGATTGAGGTGAAGAGATACAACGTGTAGTACGGATCAGCGATCGATGCGCCATGGCCCATGAACCACCCACCGGGGTGCTGACCGAGCATTGCACGGTCGCTCCAGTCCGGAGGCATGGAGTAGGAGGACTCAAAGCCCGCCTTGCGGAGCTGTTCTGCAACGACTGGTCCGATGTCTGCCCAGATGCCCCACCCATAGATATCGACGACGAGGCGCTTGCCGCCCTTCGCCCAGAAGCCACCGCCGTCTTTGGCGTAGCCCTTGGCCTTCATACGCTTGTCGACTTCGCCGAGGTCGTATTTGTTCGTAGGGTACTTGGCGAGCAAGTCCTTGACCGAGTCGGCATACGGCTTTAGCGCCGGATACGCCGGGTACGGAAGTTCGGTTGCCTGACCTGCGCCTTCGTACGCCACGTCAATCGCGCCTTGGCGATCAATCGCGTAGCTCAACGCCCAACGAACCTCCGGGTCATTCCACGGCTCGAGCGCGGTGTTCACCCAGAAACTGTTCGGCCACCAGTCGACGTAGCCGAACGGCGGGCGGTTAAAGCTGTGGGTGATGAGCGCCTTGTTCTGCGGAAGCAGAGCCTTGATGGTGCCGGGACGAAGGTCAAGGCTGGCATCGACTTCGTTTGAGGCGAGGAGTTGCGCCGTCCGGTTGTCATCCGAGTAGGGGGTGAAGATGATCCGCTCAACCATCGGCAAGGTGGCGAACATGGACTTAGCGCCCCACCAATCTTGGCGCAGGTCCATGAACTTCTGGGTTTCGGTCCAGAGAGTGATCTTGTACGGTCCGGTGCCGCACGGCCATCCCTTTTCGGTGTCGAACCACAAGAACTCAATCGGGTCCTTGTCCTCGAAGATGTGCTTCGGCAACAACTTCACACCGTTGTCGAACTTAAACGCCAAGTATTCGAACAGGAAGCGAGGATTCGGGGAATTGAACGTGAACTTCACGGTGTTGGCATCAAGCGCCTCGACGTTGGCCACGAACTGCTTCATGGCGGTGCCGTAGGAAAGCTTGGTGTTGCCACGGAGGAGGTTAAACGTGAAGGCGACGTCGTCTGCCGTAAAGGCATGACCGTCGCCCCACTCCGCGCCCTTGCGGATGTTCACCGTAAGGCTGGTGAAGTCCTCCGAATAGGAGTAGCCGGTAGCAAGCCACGGAAGCATGTCGTCAGCGAATGCCGAGTAATAGAAGAGCGGCTCCCAAAGCGCCGCGTTGCCGATTTGGTGGGTCGCGCCGGCGGCGTATGGGTTGCCAACGCCCGCGTCGGTGAACTTCCCGCCACCACCGCCGAACACCATGCGCAACGTACGCCCGCGTGGCAGGTCAGCCGGCGCTGCCTGAGCGTTGGCCACACCAGCGTCAAACGTGCCGAGTCCGCCCGCAATGGCGGCCGCGCTGACGGCGCCACCGAGGCGAAGAAGGCCTTCGCGTGTCTGCTTGATCTCCATACGGTTCTTCGAACCCCCCTTTTTGCGACCTGGTCGAGCTCGCGACAAGGCTGCTGAACCCTTGGCGACGTGCGTCGCCTCGAAGCCGCGAACGGCGCGCAATAGACGCCTTCTCGATGGCCTAGCGCAATGTACCACGTCGGCAAACTTGCGGGAGGTGGCACGAGCTTCGTGGCGGCCACCTAGTCGAGTGCGTCCGCCGAGGCGCTGCCGGAGTCGGGCTTGGGTTGCCCAGTGGTTGACCCGTCCTTCTCACTGCTTTCAGGTACCGAACCGCACCTGATCGGTATCGCCCCGCACGAGCGAGGCCGTACGCAAGGGTTTTCAAGCCCGTGTCCGACGGTCTTGAGTTCAAGTCCCGAGCGCGCTGATGGTGACGTCGCACCAATGGGCCACGACGAATCGTCCGTGACGGTGTCGACTCATGGCAACTTGAGACG
>CAYFLJ010000128.1:0-4557 GCA_964343985.1 uncultured Thermoflexus sp. | reverse complement strand
CGACGAAGCCGACTGCGTGGTACGTCAATCGAATTCGCGGACTACCGCGAATACGTGCCCGGCGACGACCCTCGGAGTATCGACTGGAACATTTACGGTCGTTCTGATCGCCTCGTCGTGAAGTTGCGAGAAGACGAGGAGAGTCTCGCCGTCTACGTCGTCGTGGATGTTTCGCGCAGCATGGATTGGGGCACCGAGAATAAGTTGGGATACGCCCGACGCCTTGCGTCGGCAATCGGGTACGTAGGGCTGTGTGCCTCAGATACGGTGACCGGCATCGCCGTGGCGGACCGTGTGGTGTCCGTTCATCCAGCGTTGCGTGGACGCGGGGCGTATCCACGCCTATTCGGGTTCTTCGGCGCCCTCGCACCAGCGTGGAAGACCGACCTTGGCGGTGCGTTGCGCGCCTTGGCCGCCAGTCATCGCCCGCGCGGCCTCGTCATCGTTCTCTCTGACCTCCTGTCGCCCGGAGCGCACGATGGCCTGCACGCCCTCGTCGAACGTGGGTACGAAGCGGTCGTCGCACACGTCATCGACGCGTCGGAAGTTGACCCAGATCTCGACGGTGACCTCGACTTGTACGACCGTGAAACCGGTGAGGTGGTCCGCGTCGCTGCCGACGCATCACTTAGTGCCAGATATCGAGAACGCTTCGCCACATGGATCAGTGAACAGGAATCGCTCTGCGCTCGGCGCAACATTCGCTACGTGCCGGTGAGTACCGCCGTCGCCGTCGAAGACTTCCTGTTCCACGACGTCCGCGCCCGCCGGATCGTGGCGTGAATCATGAACGACCTGCCGTTCCTCTCACCATCGGGGCTTGCGTGGGCCGGCGCCGTCGCGGCGATTCTCGGCCTCTACCTCTTGCGCCCACGCAGCCGGCGGGTCGAAGTCTCAAGCGTCCTGCTCTGGCGCCGTACCCTCGAACTTGAAACGACCCGAAGCCCGTTAGCGTGGCTTCGTCGTCATGCTCTCCTCATCCTTCAATGCTTGATCGCTCTCCTTGTCGCCGTGGCGCTCGGACGACCGGCCCTCTTACGACGTATTCCGGTACCTCGCACCGTCGCGATCATTGTTGACACGTCGGCGCCGATGCTCGCCGCCGACGGCGACGTTCGCATCGTTGCCGAGGGGCCATTCGGTGCCGCCGTGGCCCGACGCGGCGTCACCACGCGACTCGATGAGGCGAAAGCCCGCGCCGCGTTAGTCGTTTCCCGTCTCAGGCCGGGCGACCGAGCCGTCGTCGTCGCCGCCGGTGCCAGCGCGCGGGTCGACCTCTCGGGCGAGGCGCCCGGCGACACCACCGCGCTTGTCGGCGCCATCGGTCGCCTCGTGGCCACTCCGGGGGAGGCAAACTTGCCACAAGCCCTTGAGGTCGCCGGGGCGTCGATCCGCGATGCGCGCCAAGGTGAAGTCATCATCGTCACCGGCGCCGTCGCCGACTACGCCGGCCCCGTCCGTCGCCCCCCGCTCCCGATTCAGGTCGTCCGCGTCGGGAAGGCATCGACCCCTGACGGCATCGCGCCGTCAAACGCGGCGATCACCGCCCTCGTTGCAAGGCGCCCAGACGTCTGTGGTGATGCCGCTTGCGAGTACGCCACCACACCGGTGCAAGCATTCGTGCGCGTGCAGAACCGGGGCGCGTCCGAGGCAAACGGCACGCTTCGTGTGCGCGTCGACGGGAAGCCATTCGGCGAACGCCCACTGACCGTCGGGGCGGACACCTCCGAGGCAATCTCCATACCGAACCTACCTGCGGAGTCGTCGTGGATTGAGGCGTGGTTCGATACTCCCGACCTGTTGGCCCTCGACAACCTCGCGACCGCTGCCGTACCTCGTCCGGTGACCCGCCGAATCGCCCTTGTCGGGGGTCGGACCGACCAACTCGAACGCGCGTTGCGCGCTGTGCCGGGTGTCGTCCTTGAACGCGTTGATCCAATCCGATACGACCCAAGCGCACGCTACGACATTGTCGTCTTCGAGGCATGGTTTCCACCGCAGGCGCCCCAAGCACACTGGCTTCTCGTCGACCCGCCGCGCACCGACGGCCCGGTCGTCGTCAACGGCAACCTTGGCAGACGTACAGAAAGCGCCCGCGAATGGAATAGCGCGCAAGTCGCACGAGTGCGCCCGGGTCCGCTGCTTGCCGGCGTCGATTTCGCCGGCGTGTCAGTCACCGAGGCTCGTCAAGTCGCCATTCCGGAGTGGGCCGAGGAGGTCGTTTCGGCCCGGGCCTCCCCATTGATCTTCATGGGGTACCCGGGCGCCTATCGTGCCGTCGTTGTCGCCTTCGACCTTCGATCGTCAAACCTGCTTGGGCGCGTGGGCTTCCCTGTTCTGGTGTCGAACGTCGTCACGTGGCTGACTGGCGGGGCCGAGGCGACCACCGGCACGGATGCGACGATCATGCCGGGTGACGCCCTCCCGATAACACCACTGCCGCGGACGACCGCCGTCACGATCGAAATGCCCACGGGCGAAATCAGGCGTATCGAAACGCCCGGGTCCACCGGCCGGCCATCGGTGCGGTTCTTAGACACCGCCGCACCGGGCGCGTACGTCGTTCGCGAATATGAGCAGACCGATGAAATCGCACGCCACGTCACCATCGCCCGCGCCGTACCGCCGGGACGTGAGTCTGCCCTTGCCGACTTGCGTCCACGTGCCGCCGTCCTCGCGCTCGCTTCGGTAGGCGCCGGCGCCGAACCCGGCCCGCTTCTCGCCGGCCCTGGCGAAGCGAGTGAACGCGACGAGTGGTGGCCATGGGTCGGGGCTGTCGCGTTGCTGGTCGTTGCCGCCGAATGGTGGTGGTTCAACGTCGGCGGGGTACGTCGGGCAACTCCACAAGTTGGGGAGCAGACAGCACCCTCCGTGGACCCTCGGTTGCGACGGACGGGAGACATGTGGTCCCCGTCACCACCCGGAGAACCATCGGCATCACCAGTCAACGCGCCCACGATCTCACTCGCTGCGTCTCCGGAGGCGTGGGCGGCTGGACGCATACCAGACGGTGACACGCGATGATCGCGAGCGGTAGTCTGCGCGTGGTAATCGACGTGGCACGGATGCCCATCGTGCGACGAACGGCCGCCGCGACACTGGTCTGGAACATCGGCACGCGGTCGGTCGCAGGCCGAGCAAGCCGTCTGGGTGCGGAGGTCGTGACCGAAGCGGGCGGGACGCCCGTGACCCTGCGCGCGAGACCGGAGCAGGCGCAAAGGCCCGGTCCTCAGGCAACGAGAGGGAAGCCCGAGGTCTTCAGCGAGACGGTAGCGGACCAAATGCACCGATGAACGTCTTCATGGACATCGCTTCGGCGTGGCGGACCGTGCCGGTCTCGTTTGAACGTCCTTGGTGGCTACTCGCCCTCGCAATGATCCCGTGGGTCTGGTGGGTTGCCCTCAGGGCACGGCGCACGCCCTCGCGCTCCACCGGACGGGGCGTCACTCCAAACGTCGTTGGCCGTGCCCGCCGCGGGTCGTCGTGGGTCCTGCACGGCGCACTCCGGTCGATTGTGGTGACATGCCTCGTCTTCGCCCTTGCAGGACTTGTCCTTCCCGCACCGGTTGCGGGTGTGGCGACCGTTTTCCTAATTGATCGGTCGGCAAGCATCCCCGTCGACGTACAAGCTGCCGCCGCGGGCTACGCGTCGGCCGCTCTCGCCGCCCGCGGTCCAGACGACCTCGGCGCAGTCGTGAGCTTCGGACGTACGGCGCGCATCGACTCGCCGGTAGGGCGGCGAGACGGGCTAGCACTCGCCGCTCCAGATGTGACCGCAACGCTTGACGGTGCCGACCGGGAGGCCACGGACCTTTCACAAGCGATCGCCACCGGAGCTGCGATGCTTCCACGCGCCGACGCCGGCTACCTCCGGCGGATCATCCTCCTGTCGGACGGCAACGAAACGTCTGGCAGCGCCCTCGCCGCCTCGCGGTCGCCCGCGTTGCGCAACGTCGAAATCGCCTCTCGCACCGTGCCGGCGCGCCTCGACGACGTGGCGGTGGCCGCCGTTGAGGTCGACCCAATCCTGCACGATGGCGAAGCTGCGGATGCACGCGTCGTCGTGCAGTCGCCGGCCCCTGGACGCGTCACCTTGCGCCTTTGGGCACGCCCGGCCCCTGACGGACTTCCGGGGCCGTCTCCATCCGACCCCGGCACCCTGTTCTTTGACCGGACCTTTGAGGTTGATCAAGGCCCCACCGAAGTCGCCGTGCCGTTGGGCCGGCTTGGCCGGGGCGCATGGGTCTTCCGCGCCGAAGTCGAAGCGCCCGGCGACCCCGTGCCGGCAAACAACATGGCCGTCGCGCACACCGTCGTCACGGAGTCGGGGCGCGTCCTCATCGTCGAGGGCGAGCCGGGGAATGCCACCAACCTCGCCGGCGCCCTGAAGGGTGCCCGAGTCGCCGTCGACATCGCAACGCCGACATCGATGGCAGACACCGTCGACGGCCTCATGCGCTACGACTCGATGGTCCTTGTCGATGTTCCCGCAACCGCCCTAACCACCGCCACGATGACCGCGATCAAGTCGGCGGTCGCCGACCGTGGCCGGGGCCT
>CAYFLJ010000127.1:0-4564 GCA_964343985.1 uncultured Thermoflexus sp. | reverse complement strand
TCGATGCGGGTGCCGCGCGATCACTGGTGCGTGCGACGGAACGCCTTGCGCGCGTCTTCGCCCGTGCCACCGACGTCGCCGTGTCGGAACCCGGGGTGTTGGAACGGTGCGGGTTTCCACCGGCCTTCATTGGTATGGCGCGACGCGAGGTGCCGGGTGCGCGCCCTGTGCTTGGGCGATTCGACTTCCTGCGCGACCCGAAGCCGTGGCCCGGCGGTGACGACCCAACGGGTGCGTGGCGCGCGGTTGAGTTCAACGCCGATACCCCGTCGGGTTTGCGTGAGGTGGTCTCCCTCGAACCGTTGGTGCGCCGTCATTTGCCGCAAACGCTTGCGGGCCTACGGCCAGTGGCGACGGGTGTGGCACGACGCGTCGGGAGGGCGGTGGCGAAGGTGATTGCGGCGCCACTGCCGAGTGGGCGGACCATCACCTCGGTGGGGGTTGTCGCCGACCCGGCCTACCTTGAAGACGTGTGTCAAGCGATTGCGTTCGCGCGGGCGATCGGTCCGTCGCTTGCGACGCGCGGGGTGCGCGTGACGTTTGGGGCGGTCACCAACCTGCACCGTCGTGGCGATCGGGCGTGGTTGCGCGACGTGCCGATCGACGCCCTCTATCGCTACGCGGCGATTGAAGCGTGGCCTGGCACGGCGGCGTGGGAGGCCATCGATGTGGCGACCGCTGCCGGTGAGTTGCGGTTGGTGAACGGCCTGCGCGGTGTTGTCGCGCAGAACAAGGGGTTGATGGCGTGGATCTGGGGCCACCGTGACGACGCGGCGACGTTCGACGCCGATGCGCGGGCAGCGATCCGGACGTACTTGCCGCCGACAACGTGGGTGGAGGCGATTCCTCCGGCGCCGGTACGACTGGGGTTGGTCGTGAAGCAGGCGTTTGGGCGCGAGGGCGCCGAGGTGGCGATGGGTGCCGACCTCAATGAGGCAGGGTGGGACTCCTGTGTGCGGTGGGGGAGTTACGTGGCGCAGGCGCGCGTGCCGACGGTGGCGTCGGTCGCCGCGTTGCCGACGTCGCGGGGGCATGAGGTGACCGACGCGTGGCCGGTGGTGGGTGGGATGGTGTCGGGAGGCCGGTGGGCGGGGGCGTACGCCCGACTTGGTGGGCGCGTCACGCAGCATGATGCACGATGGTGCGCGGTACTCGTGCCCCAACCCGAAGTCGGCGAACGTACCGATGCCGGATTCCCGCCTGCGTAACACGGCGCGACCGCAACGTTTCGTGCAATGTGCCTGTAACTCCGGTACGCCCAACGGCGCCCCAATCTCAACCGTGGCCCTTTAGTCTCTCGGCAGGTTGGTAATTCGCAGTCGTACGACGTTCAGTCGTGGACAGAATGACTACCTGTTATCGGTAGACACGCACCACGTGCTATCCACGGACTTAAGGAGATTGATCGATGCTTGGTCGTCGTGGCTTCGTTACCCGTCTGACGGCGTTCGCCGGTGCGCTTGCGGTTGCGCCGGCTGCGGTTGCCTCCGCCGACGATTGCGGCGAGTCGATGAGTGCATACATGCCTACAAAAGGCAACATCGTGGAGACCGCGGTGCAGGCCGGTTCCTTCAACACACTCGTCACCGCAGTTAAGGAAGCCGGTTTGGTTGATGCGTTGTCCGGCGAGGGACCGTTGACGGTGTTCGCCCCGACGGATGAGGCGTTTGCGAAGCTTGGCGAGGACACCATCAAGGCCGTCCTTGCCGACAAGGAACTGCTGACCAAGATCCTGACCTACCACGTGGTGAGCGGTCGGGTTACGTCTGGCGACGTTGTGAAGTTGCAGACGGCACCGACCTTGCAGGGCCAGAATGTTCGGATCAGCACGATGGGCGGCGTCCATATCAATGACTCGATGGTGGTGACCGCCGATATCGAGACGTCGAATGGGATCATCCACGTCATCGACGCGGTGCTTCTGCCGGCGTAGCCTCACGCCGACCGGTCAGCGGCCGTGGTCGGCCTCCAAGCGGAATTATCCCGTCCAAATGGGCTACCTCGCCTGCGTCGTTGCGGGTGAAGGTAGCCCGTTTGTCGTATGTGCCAGAGTTAATCCAGACGTTACGTTACAATCGGACGTGACGAAGTGATAGTCGGACGATGATCCACGACGGGGTGGTTTCACGCGGTGCCGATGACCGCGTTGGCAGGGCGAAGGCGCGGATTGGCAAGCGTTCGAAGCGCGATGAACGGCCGCGTGGTCTCGCGCACATCCTGATCATCGACGGCGACGAGGTATCGCGTCGTGCGATTGGCGCGTCGTTGAAAGATGCCGGATACGACGTGCAGTCGTTAGTCACCGGCCATGACGCCATTGCGGCCGCGCGGGCAAAGGCTCCGGACCTAATCATCCTCGACGTTCAGTTGCCGGGCGGCCTTGACGGCTTCGAAACCTGTCGCCTGATGCGTCGGTATGTCACATGCCCCATCGTGATTGTCAGCGCGCGCAGTTCCGAGATTGACCGTGTGGTTGGCTTGGAAGTTGGTGCCGACGACTACGTCACGAAGCCGTTCGGCATGCGTGAACTACTCGCGCGGGTGGCCGCCCACCTGCGACGGGCGGCGATGCCGGCCGTTGACCGGGCCGACGATGGGGGCACGCTGATCGCGATTGACCCGAGCGACGTCGGCGTGACTAGCCTCGGCGACCCGTCCACCGACGGTGAGGTGTTGGTATTTGACGGGATTTCTATCGATGGCGGTCGCCGAGAGGTTCGGATTGGCGACCGTCGGATCGGCCTCAAACGGCGCGAGTTCGATTTGTTGGCGTATCTCGCACGGAATCACGGCATCGTGTTGACGCGGGGACAGATTCTGCGTGCGGTCTGGCAAGACGACCGTCCAGATGACGATACGCGGACGGTTGACGTACATGTGTCGCGGGTGCGCGAACGTGTCGAGGTCGACCCGACCCGTCCACGCTTCGTCCACACCGTGCGAGGCACCGGGTATGTGTTCCGTGACGGCGCCACTGACCACCTGTCCGACCACGATGATCAATGGCCGTGACCGAGGCGGCGATGACGCCCGCGTACCGGCTCCGGTTCTCGTCTGTAAATCCTTCCGTGTAATGTCACCACAGTCTCAATAACCGTCCAGACATGTTCACCTGCCACGGTATAGCCGGAGGGAGGCCGAACGATGGACGATGCCCTCGTGTCCGAGGGTCTCGATGCGCGTGGCACTGGCGAGGCGCAGTTTTCGGATTCGTCGCCCGACACGCGTCACGTTCGGCGGTCGCGTGGGCTGAACATCCTTCTCATTGAGGGCGACGAAGCGACGCGCAAGGCGATCGCTGGTTCGATGCGTCGCGCCGGCTACGAGGTTCGTACGGCCCAAACCGGCGCAGACGGACTCGACACGGCGCAAACGCACCGCCCAGACTTGGTGATCCTTGAGGCCAGTCTCCCGGGCCGACTGGACGGTTTCGAGACGTGCCGATTGCTGCGTCTGCAGGTCGAGTGTCCAGTGATCTTCGTTAGCGGGCGGACGGCGGAGATTGATCGGGTCGTCGGCCTTGAGGTCGGTGCTGACGACTACGTCACCAAGCCGTTTGGCATGCGCGAACTGTTGGCGCGCGTCGCGGCGCACTTGCGTCGGGCATCGATGCCGACGGTCGAGTCGTTCGGCGACCTTCCCAACTGGTCGGAGGGGGAGTGGACAGATACCTCTGGGCGCCCGACGGCCGATGTCGCGCCTGAGGGTGAGGTGGGTTCGCGCCGGAAGAAGGGCGGTGGGGACCCGGACATCCTTGTCTTCGACGGCGTGACGATCGACGCGGTGCGGCGCGAGGTGCGCACCGGCTCCAAGCGCATTGCTCTCAAGCGTCGTGAGTTCGATCTCCTCATGTACCTCGCGCGCAACCACGGGATCGTGCTGACGCGATCACAAATCCTTCGGGCGGTCTGGCCCGAGGAGTTCTTGGATCAAGAGACGCGCACCGTGGATGTGCATGTCTCGCGCGTCCGCGACAAGGTTGAGGCAGATCCGGCACGTCCGCGATTCATCCACACCATTCGCGGGACGGGCTACCAGTTCCGCGTGATTCCGCCCCCGGCAGAGAAGAGGAAGGACAAGCACAAATGACGGCAACCGAAGCACAGACGCGCCGCCGAACGCTATTCGTGCAAGCCACCGCATTGATGGCGGGCGCCGCCGGGGCGGCGCTTGTCGCGGCGTGCGGGGGCAGTGAGGCGCCGGCGGCGAAGCCCGCCGAACCGACGAAGGCGGGTGCCGCGGCGCCGACGACCGCGGCGGCAGCAAAGCCTGCTGAACCGACGAAGGCCCCGATGGCGGCGGAACCGACCAAGGCACCGGCAGCGGCGGCCCCGGCGTCTGGCAGTGCGGGGATCATCACCGGCCCATTTGAGGGCGAGGCCAAGGCCCTAACCGGTGCGGGCGCGACCTTCCCGGCGGCGCTCTACTCGAAGTGGTTCAACGACTACAACAAGGTCACGCAAGTTCAGGTGAACTACCAGTCGATCGGATCTGGCGGTGGCATCAAGGCCATCTCCGACCAGACGGCGGACTTCGGCGCGACCGATAGCCCGATGACCGATGC
>CAYFLJ010000126.1:0-4565 GCA_964343985.1 uncultured Thermoflexus sp. | reverse complement strand
AACCGCGGGAACGGCACGGTCTCGACCATCGACCGCGACTACTACCAAGTCTCGATGACTACTCGGGTGGGCAAAGCGCCTGAAGCGGTTGTTGCGCCGCTTGACACGACCAACTCACTTGTCGCCGAAGGGCCCGGCAACGAGATTGTCACCATCGATGCGTCGGGTTCCCGGGTGAAGTCGGTGCAGGTGCAGGGCAAGCCGATTGCGCTTGTCTCGGACCGCGCGGCGCGCAAGTCGTACGTCGCGGTTGAGGGCGGCACAAAACTCTTCGTCATCGATGACGGAGATCGCGTCTCGGGGATGATCGAGATGAAGGAGCCGGCGGTGGCGTTGGCCCTGAGTGCCGACGGTGCGGTCCTCTATGCGGTCACTCCGGAATCGAACTCGCTCGCCATCATCAACGTGGCCGCCGGTCAGGTTGTGACCAACGTGCCGGTCGGTCTGACCCCACTTGGCTTGACCGTCGCCCCGGATGGGCGCGTCTTGGTGGCGAATAGCGTCTCGAACGACGTCACGGTCGTCGATCCCGTTGCCCGGACTGCGGTGGCGCAGATTGCGGTAGGCAAGCGTCCGGTGGCGTTGGCGATTGGGCCGGATGGTGCCTTCGCCTACGTGGCCAATAACGACTCCAACAACGTGTCAATCGTTGACCTTGGGCGCCTTGAGCAACTCAAGACGGTACCTGTAGGGCAGAAGCCGGTTGCCGTTGCCGTCGCGCCGGTACAAATGGTTGCGTCGACACGTCCACCCGGCTCCGCATCTGTCGCAGAGAATAGTCGCCCGCCTGCGTCGTCGGCGATTATCGGTGGCGCGACCGATGCGACGGCAAGAGGTGCCGCTGCGTCTGGGCCGTCGGTCTTGCCAAAGACGCTGCCGAACACAGGTGACGGGTCCATGGCGGTACCAACCGGGCCAACCGTCCCGGATGTGGTTCCGTACGCTGGTGCGGGGATTGCGGTCGGCGTGGTTCTGGCGTTCATGCGACGCCGTCTCGCGCGGGTTCCCGTGCGCGGATAGTTGACGCGTCGCACGTCTCCGATTGGACTTCGACGGGCTTGGCACGATGCCAAGCCCGTTGACGTTTCTTGCCGGTATTTGCGGCGCCTAGCGGCGGGTACCCTCACTGGGCACTGAGTGCATGTGAGGAGAGGTACCGATGACTGGCGACGCCCCACCCCCCATTTTGCAGACGGAGCATGTTGGCATTCGCGTCCGTGATCTCGATGCCGCGGTCGCGTTTTATCGTGACCTCCTCGGTCTACCTGAGTTTGATCGCGTCGTAACGGCGACCGGCACCACGTTGGTCCTGCTTGAGATGGGCACGGCGGGGCACGTCGAACTCGTGGTTCGCCCCGATTTCGACCCGCGTGCCGACGCGGGTAACCACGCGGGCATTCATCACCTAGCAATGCGCGTGCCAGACCTTGACGCGTGGGTTGCTTACCTCCACGCGAAGGGCGTCGCGATCACTGCCGGCCCGACGACGATGGAATGGACGACGGCGACGGCGAAGTTGTGCTTCGTGGCTGACCCCGAGGGCAACCCAGTGGAGTTCTTCGAGCGACGCCCGAAGGCGTAGGGTGCGGAGGGTAGGTGACGATGCAAATCCTGTTGCACGGGCCAGACGGCCCGGCGTGGGCGCCGCGCCTTCGTGCTGACGTTGCCGACGTCACCGTCGAAACGTCGATGACCGAAGATGAGGCGGTTGCACGCATCGCGACGGCCGACGCGTTCTTCGGCAACATCACCCCGCGGATGCTTGCGGCGGCACCGCATTTGCAGTGGATCCAGACGCCGATGGCGGGCTTGGAACGCTACTTCTTCCCCGAGTTGCAAGCCCACCCGGTGGTGGTGACGAACATGCGCGGGATCTTCCACGACATGATCCCGGACCAGGTAATGGCGTACGTCCTCGCGTTTGCGCGGGACTTGCATTCGATGATCCGACGCCAACTCGAACGCCGATGGGCCTTCGATGAAGTGCGCGTCCTTGATTTGACACGGATGACGATGGGTATCGTCGGTTTGGGCGGGATTGGTCTTGGCGTGGCACGTCGGGCGAGGCCGCACGGATTGCGGATCATCGCTGTCGATCCGCGACAGACAGAGTGCCCGCCCGAGGTCGATCAGTTGTGGGGTTCGGATCATCTTGACGACCTGCTTCGTGAGAGCGACTTCGTCGTCGTTTGTGCGCCAGAGACGCCCGCCACCCGTGGCCTGTTCGATGCCGAGAAGTTCGCCCGCATGAAGGCGGGGTCGTACTTCATCAACATCGGGCGTGGGCGGGTCGTGCGCCTCGGCCCGTTGGTTGCGGCGTTGGAATCCGGGCATTTAGCAGGCGCCGCGCTTGACGTTTTTGAGGTCGAGCCGTTGGCGACGGACCACGCACTCTGGGGGATGGCGAACGTCATCATCACGCCGCACACGGCCGGCGTTGGAGCGCATCCAGAAGACCGTCGCTACGAAATCCTGCTTGAGAATGTGCGCCGATTTGTAAGCGGGGGCGCGCTTCACAACGTCGTGGACAAGCACGCAGGATTTTGACCCATCGCCCGGACCGTCAACGCCGCCTAGCCGAGATGCCTGCGGGTTCGCAGCGGTGCTTCGGCGGCGCTAGACGCGCCGCGTTGGGTGGAGGTCGTCCGCCTCACACGAGGCGGAGTGTTCGAGGTAACGGGCGATGTGTGCCACCTGACCCTCGGCCATAAAGGCGGTGGTCGCCAACATGGGTTGATCCGTTTCGCTGAACCAGTCGTGCATGCGGCCAAGTAGGAAGCGCACCAGATGGGCCTGCTTCCAGACGACCGCACGATCATCGCCGTCAGTCAACTCGTGGAGTCGACCGTGGACCCAACCGGCGAGCCACCCTACATCGTCTGGAGTGTCACGTTCCATCGGGCAGACGGCGCTATCAATCTCGTCGTCGTCGCCCGTCGCTGCGGTGCCAAAGCCGCGTAACTTCGCCAACAGGCGCTGTTGGCGTGGTAGCCCGGGTCGCAGGCGCGTACCCGTCCGGACGTGACTGATGAGGTCGTCGAGTTCCTCGCGCGAGAGGTCGAGGGTGACACGTTCGGTCGCGTCGGCGCGTCCGGTTTGTTGCATGGCGTGAAGCGCTCCGACTGAGGTGCTACGAAAGCGCGGCAGCGGCCGCGGTTGCGTCAAGATACGGCATGGAGGATGCCGCAATCTAGCGGCAGTGCGGCTTCGTCACTGCCCCATATCCGCGGAGGGAAGTGGCGGCTGCTATCGTGTGGCGTGGCCGAAGACGATTTGCTGCCGGTGGATGACCCTGAGGTATACCGCCAGATTGGGGAGATGCTCGTCTCACTCAATGATGCGGAAAAGTCGCTCGTGCGCGTTCATTCGATCGCGGTCAATCTTGGAGCGTTGTCGGTGATCGAACACCTCGATAGCGACCTCTTTTGGAAGGTTCGCGTCGCTGGTGACCACCTGCGTGATCTGTTGGACGTCGACCGAGTACGCGGCCTCGGCTACTAAGCTCGCGTCGTGCGGTTGCTACGGCGCCTCAAGGCCGAGGCGGGCAAGTAGTCCGCCTTCCGCAATGGCGAGAGCGGTGCCGGTACGCCCAAGGGTCGTGCCGTCAAACGTCTGAATCGCGAGGCCGTGGGCGCCGAATCGGGCCAATGCAACTTCGGTGAGCGACGAAGCACCGAGTCGGCGGTACGGAAAGGTCGGGAGGAAGCGTCCGGGGGCGATCCGAATGACGCCCGAGGCGGCGCGTCGATGCGTTGACGCAGGGGCGTCTCGCAACGCGTACCCCGCTTTCACACACGAGGCGGCGGCGAGATCGCCGACCCGTGCGTCAGGATGGTCCGCGACGGTGCGCGCAACGGCAGTCAGGCGACCGTACCACGTTCTTCGGCGCATCTGGCCCTCACCGAGGGCGCGGTGTAGATCAGCACTGATCGGGTAGCTTTCGATCATTCGCCCCGAAGCAGGCACCCCACGACGAGGCGTTCCTCCAAAATCTTGCACGTGCAAAATAAACGTGGGTGCATCGTCGTCGAACGCGGACAGCACACCGTGTTCAATCGCGGGCGACATCGCATCAAGCACCGTTGGGGTGCCGCGGATGGTTGTGGGGACCAGCTCGGGGTCCGGTAAGACGACGGTTACTCGTGCCCGGCCAGTAAGTAATTGGCGGAAACGCGAAGGCCGTGCGCCGCCAAGGGCATCCACGACCGACCAAGCCGCTCGGGCGGCACCCACCGCTTCCCCGTCGCAGATCACCCACGCATGGTCACGTGCGGTCTCGCTGCCGAGGCGATATGCCAAGCGGACGGCGCCCGGGACAGTTCCGGCGACGGTGAACTGACTGACGGTGCCAGATTGCACCCACGGCTCAAACGCGGCGGGCCACTTGGAGACGTCCGGCCCGGGAATGCGGTCGTCGGACGCGGTTGGAAGGGCGAAGAGGTCCGTCGGCGTACTCCTCAGTGAGGTATCGGGGTCGCTCAGAGACTAGGACGATGCGGGTCAGGTGCGGGATGCGGGTCAGGTGCGGGATGCGGGTCAGGTGCGGGATGCGGGTCAGGTGCGGG
>CAYFLJ010000125.1:0-4570 GCA_964343985.1 uncultured Thermoflexus sp. | reverse complement strand
GGATCGCGTGGGCTAGGCCAGTAACGGCCTTCGGCTTGCTGAGATGGACGACGTCCGGGCGCAGCGCGAGGGAGGCACGGACAACGCGTGCGGCGAGAAGCGGTTGGGCGATCGTCTGCAATGGGCTTGACTCGGCGATCTCCCCCGGGACACGCAGCGTGTGAACGCGCACGCCCCCATCGACGCGTTCACGTCCACCCTCGGTTGGGTTGTCGTACGGCGGGATGAGGACCGTGACATCGTGGCCTCGACGCGCGACGGCGCGGGCAAGAGGGATGATCCGGGCGGAGGTCGTCGCTTTGGGCGCTTCGGCGAACGGTGCGACGAAGACGATGCGACGCGCCCGGATGGGTGTGGTCATTGCGTGTCGTCCGTAGGCGGGCGACCGGTGGTGTCGGCATCCACACGTGTCGGTCTTGGCCGATGGCGCACGCCGGACTCGCGCGCTACCTCTGGGTCGGCGTCGCGCGACGCGATGTAGAGGCCGCCAAGCGTGGAGTCGTCGTCGAGATAGGCGCCCTCCCGCTTCCGATCTACCGCCACGATTTCACTGGTTGCGAAAGGATTGCCCGCGGGCGAGGCGTCGGTTCCGATGGGCACCTGACTACTTTGAATGAGTGCCGGCGATTGATCAACCGTCGCACGAGTGGCGCGCGTGGACGACGGGACCGGCAACGGCATCGGTGGCCAATTTCGATGCCGCGCGGCGGTTGCCGGGATCGCGAGTAGCAGCACCGCGAGGGCGATCGCGGCGAGACTGATCGTCCGCCCAACTTCGTACGTCCGCTGCCGGTAGGTCATTTCGAGGAGGTGGTCGCCTGCGGGAACCGGCACGGCGCGGAAGAGGAGGTCGGCGCGCCACACGGGGACTTCGGCGCCGTCGATGGTCGCTTGCCACCCTGCAAAGAACGTGTCGCGGAGAACCACCACGGCGGGCGACGAAGTTGACACACGCAGGCGCACACTCTCGGGGCGATCATCCTCGATGGCGACGGTGCCCTGTGACGTGGTTGGATCGATTGGTGGCGTGCCTGAAGCCACGTATCCGGCGGAGTCATCGCGCCCGAGGGCACGCCACACTCGCGTTATTGCGGCGCGGACTCTTCCCCGAACGGTCGCGTCTGTCACAACGGGTGGGGGTACCTGCAGCACGACGGTGGCGTCGTCTGGACCGCCGTCCCGAAGCGCGGTGAGAGCGGCGGCATCGCTATCGACCACGATGGTTCGGGTGACGAGGCGCGCGCGGGGTGGTGGCGCGGTCAGACCGTAAATCTTGACGTCGGACCGGTGCACGAGTGGGAGGGCGCCGCCGTGACTCAACGCAATTGGCCACGACGTACCGTCCCCGACGAGGGTGATGGCGCGAAGCGTGGTGCGTCCGGCGTTCGGGTTCGACATACCCGGCCCGAAGTACTCTGAGCGGACACTGACCGTCGCGAGATGCGCGTCAGACGCGATTGCGACCGGCAGGCGCATGATGAACGTGCCAGGTGACGCCGTGTCATTTGGCAAACGTGTTGCGGTGGCGCCCGCGTCTGAGGACGATGGTCCGAAGGGCGCGACACCAAGTCGACCAGTCCAAACCTCGCGGCCGCCGGAGTCGGTGAGGGTTACCACTACGGACGCAAAGCCTGTGGGGTTGGCGTCGGGTCGAACGGCGGCGATTGCTACCTCGCGGAGGTCGGCGAGACGTGGCGTCGGCGACACGACCGACATGTCCAACGTCGCGCCGGTTGGTGCCGAGTTTGCAGGCATATCAGGGCGCTGCAACACGGCGGGCACGGCAAGGATCGGTGCCGGCAGACGCACTTTCGTATCGGGGACGAGATCGATTGACGCGTCCGAGTCAAAGTAGGCCCCTTCGACAAGGTGATCGCCAATGGTGTCGCGCAAGACGTACGAGACGCCCCACTGGCGAAGGCGATCAGGTGGAGGCAGGTCCGGCGTTTGGTCGCGACCGAGTTGATCGCGCAATAAGCCGTCCGGTTGGTTCCGTTCGGGGGGCACGATCAGGGACTTGAAGTCAACGTACCGGCGAAACGGAAGGACGCCGCCGTCGTAGCCATCGACGACAGGTACCCCGAAGACCATTGGCAGATTTGGGTTGAGGGTGTCCTTGTACTTCGTGTTGATGAGACCGGCGCCGACGCCGCGCAGGCCAAGGATGTTGCCGTGATCGCCTTGGATCAACGGCGCGTCGAACGGTTGGTAGCCCGTCTTCGCGACGGCAAGGGTGCGCCCTGGAGGGAGGGCGTCGCGAAGCGCGTCGATCGGCGGACGCGAATCGAGGTAGACACCGGGCGGGTTCGGGTTGTTGTACTCAAGGCTTGTGCTTGCCGCCCCGAGTTCGGCGGCGACCACTAGGGCCAAGGTGGCGGTGGCGATTCGTGAGGGTGCCGCCGCGAGGGCGCCAAACGTCAGCAGCAGTGAGATCGCGGCGAGCGCTATCCAGACAGGGGCGAGTTGTTCAGCGGCCGGTTCGACGCGAACGTGTTGCAATGGCCAAATGATGGTGGCAGCGCCGGAGACGACGGCGACCGCAAGCAGGAGCCGACTGGCGGCGACGAGGCGGAACCACGGGCGGGGTGCGCCGAGATACGCCGATGGTGTCGGCGACGGAGCGCGTAGGAAGCTGAACCCGGCGGCACCGACCATCGACGCACCGAAGGTCGCGAGGAAGAGCCAGCGAGCGGGCACACGGAAGAGGTTCATGCCGGGAAGGCGGAAGATGCTTCCGTAGATTGGCGTGTGGTTGCCGAGTGCAAGCAAGAGCGCGACGAGCGCCAAGATCGCGAAAAAAAGGACCGCAGGTTGCCTTGCCCGAAAGGTGATGCCAGCGAGGACGAGGGTGGCGCCAGAGAAGCCGACCCATCCGAGGAACTCATTGCTTGTTGGTGACGCCAGGCCAAAGGTCGGGAGTAACCCAACAAAGAGTTCACGTGGGGGGAGTGAAAACGAGATCGCTTCCCCGAACGACATCCCGCCGGAGCGAATCGAAACGGCGGTCAGTTCGGTCGTCGGCAGTGCTTGCACGGCAGCGATCCCGCCGGCGAAGGTACCGGCAAGCGCAAGCAACGCGGCGGACCATATCGCGTGACTCCACCAAGCGCGCCATCGCAGGGCGCCGGCGTCACGGAACCGCCAGTCGGTCAGTCGCGGGGTGACCTTTGGAGGATTTCCCGCGAGTGATCGTGCCCACGCGCCAACGCGATGGCCGTGGGGGGCGCGATTGGGCAGCAAAAGGGTCCACCCGACGACCGCGACGTCGAACCCGACGAACGCTGACAACGCGACAACCGTCATGTACGACTCTTGTGCATGTCCGGCAAGGAGTTGTACGGCGAGGATTGCACCGGTCGCGACGGCCCATCGAATGGCATGCGCTTCGAGAGCACGATGGATCGTGAGCATGGCAAGCGGCAGCCAGACGGCGGCGTTCAATTGGTTGAGGTGACCGACTTGCGCCCCGACAAAGCCTGAGAACCCGTAGAGCAAACCTGCAACACCGGCACTCCACCAATCCAGGCGGACAATCCCTCGCGCGGCGAGGGCGGCAAACCACGCCGCCAGAAAGAAGTGCAGAACGACCGATGCGTTCATCGCGAACGGCCCGGGGAGTAGTAGAAAAAGCACGTGCGGTGGATAGAAGACGGCGCTCTGGAGATTGGCAAGGAACGGGACGCCGAAGAAGATCCATGGATTCCAGAGGGGCACCCGCCCGTCGCGCAGCGCTTGCGCAGCGAACATGCGGTATGGGTACATGTACGCCATCGTGTCGTACCCGATCACGACAAGTCCGGTGAAGATGAGTTTCCAAGCGAACGTAGCGGTCGCCCCCGCGAGGACGAGTGGCACGATGAACGCATCGCGATGGCGCCGAATGAACGTCATGGTTCAGGCCGGTCGCATGTCGACGCCGCCGCGTGTGCGGGCACGGTGATGGGGGCGTGTGGGAATCGGGGCGCGACTGCCGGTCGGGATCACAACTCGTTGGTGAGTAGGATCGCCTCGGCGACCTCTCGCATCGACTTACGGGCGTTCATGGAAAGCTTTTGGATCTTGCGGAAGGCCTCGGCCTCCTTCAGTCCGTGTGCGTCCATCAGCAGCCCCTTCGCGCGTTCGACCACCTTCCGAGTCTCAAGCGACTCGTGAATGTCGCGCAGTTCGCCTTGGATCGTGCGGAACTCTCGGTGGCGTGCAAGGGCAACTTCGATGGCGGGAGCGAGATCGCTCTCACGGAAGGGTTTGACGAGGTACCCAACAATCGCCGCCGTCTCACGGGCTCGTTCTACAAGTTCCGGTTGTGAATACGCCGTCAGGAGAAGAACCGGTGCAATCTGCTCGGTCGCCATCTCTTCGGCAGCGGCGATGCCGTCGAGGTCGGGCATCTGCACGTCCATGATCACGAGGTCCGGACGCACTTCGCGCGCAACATTGATGGCCGTACGACCGTCGCCCGCCTCACCCACGACCACGTAGCCGAGCGAGGTGAGCATCTCCTTGAGGTCCATCCGGATGATGACCTCATCATCGGCTAGCACGATTCGTGTGGGCATCGTCGAAACTCGTT
>CAYFLJ010000124.1:0-4605 GCA_964343985.1 uncultured Thermoflexus sp. | reverse complement strand
GTACCGGACCGGCCCGACGTCCTGCGAAAGCGGGGCGCCATCTTCGCCGTGGCTGACGGTGTCGGCGGGCACGCTGCCGGTGAGGTCGCAAGCGCGATTGCAATACGCGACGTCATCTCCGGATACGGCTCGCCCACGGCGCCTCACACGGTCGAGGCGGCGCTCACCGGCGCCGTGCAGGCGGCCAATGCCCGCGTCCATGCGGTTGCTGACGGGGTCGGCTCAGACACCGCGGGTATGCAGACAACGCTTTCGGTACTCGTGCTATGCAGTCGTCAGTCGTACATTGCGCATGCAGGAGATAGCCGAGTGTATCGGCTCCGCGACCACACGCTCACACAGTTGACCGCCGATCACTCAGAGGCGGCTGAGCTCGTGCGCCTGCGATTGATTTCGCCGGAAGCCGCCGTGACACACCCGCGGCGCAGCGTCCTCACGCGCACCCTCGGTGCGACGCCGCGGTTGCGACCAGATTTTTCGCGTGCGTCGTTGGAAGATGGCGACCGGTTTCTCCTCTGCACAGATGGTCTCTGGGGAGAGGTAGTGGATGATGAACTCGCCGCTGCGATGGAGATGCACCCTGCGAACGGCTGCGATCATCTCCTGTCGATCGCGAACGAACGTGGCGGGGGAGACAACGTGAGCGTCGCCATCATCCACGTGGAAGACGCTGGTTCGCCCGCACCTGTACCTGCGACCGTGCGACTCGCGCGCCTGCTTTCGGGGCTACGTGGTGGCTAGCGTGAACGCTGCACTCCACTCCGCACGCTTGCTCCGAACCGTCCCATGGCGGCGCCTCGCTTGCAGGGCGTCCCGCCGCCCTGGGATCTGTGCGCAACCGCCGTATGCTCCTGCGTCGCCGTACACATTGGGACGCGATGGCCTGGGGTTCGCTTCAGAAATGGATGCGGCTGCAGGAACGCTTCCGTGGCAACTGCCGAGTTCGGTGTCGTTCGCGCACAACCCTGTGGGCGTGGACATGCCTGACCGCGTGGCCCCTACCGGTAGAGAGAGCAAGTAGCGATGACTGTCGACGGGCGCTCAAACCTCCCCCAGTCAACGGGCACGAACGACTTCTCAGCTGACGAACGCCGGATTCTTGCTGATATCGACGAGGGCCGCTGCGGCTTCATTGAGCTGCAATTTACTGACGTAAGCGGGTCGCTCAAAGGTGTTGCGCTGCCAGCGAGCCAGATGCGTGCCGTTCTGGACCACGGGCACTGGTTTGACGGGTCTGCGCTTGAGGGGAACGCACGTCTTGCCGAGACCGATTTGCGCCTATTCCCGGACACCACCACGTGGGCAACCCTGCCGTGGGGGAGTGGGCCGAGTGTTGCACGGGCAATATGTACGATACGAACACCTGACGGCACGGTGTATCCCGCCGCGCCACGTGCGGTTTTAGCTCGCGCCGTCGCGGCGGCGCAGGATTTAGGGCTTCACGTTGAGGTTGCGTCAGAAATCGAGTTCTTCGCCTTCCGAGTCCGGCCCGACGGCAGCCGCGTCCCAGTTGATCGGGCCGGGTACTTTGATACGACGGGGGATGCAGACGGCGCGTTTCGCGAGGAAGCCGCGCGGGCGCTCCTCGCAATGGGCATCCCAGTTGACGGAACCCATCACGAGCTAGCTCCCGGCCAACACGAAATTGATCTCGCGGCGATGCCCGCGCTGACGGCCGCGGACGCAATCGTCACCGTGAAGTACGTGGTGAAGTCGCTCGCCCGTCTACGCGGCCTGGCCGTCACCTTCATGCCGAAACCGCTCGAAGGCGTCGCGGGTTCAGGCATGCATTTACACCAGTGCGTCACGCTGGCCGATGGGACAGACGCGTTCGGCGACCCAGTTGACGAACATGGCTTGTCGTCCACGGCGCGTGGCTGGATTGGCGGACAACTCGCTCATGCGCGCGCTGCGTGTGCCGTGCTTGCGCCGCAAGTGAACTCGTACAAGCGGATTGGTCGAGGGTTTGACGCCCCGTCGGCGATTGCTTGGTCGCGCCGCGAACCGTCGGCCATGTTGCACGTGGCACGGCCAGTCCTTACGCGACGCGGTCGAAGCGGCCGACGACCAGTGCTTGTAGAAATTCGCCACGCCGACCCATCGTGCAACCCCTACCTCGCGATTGCGGTCGCCATCGCATCGGGCATCGACGGTGTGCGCGAAGGAATCGACGCGCCGCCGCCCCTTATCGCAGGCGACCCACAGGGTGCAACGCCGGATCTGCTTCCAGTCTCGCTTGGTGAAGCGCTTACCGAGTTAGCGTGGGACAGTATCGTCCGGGATGCTCTGGGATCACACGTGCATGACCGATTGATGACGGTCAGCGAGCAAGAATGGCAGGCGTACAAGTCGCAGGTGACGCCGTGGGAGGTGGCGCGGTCGTTCGACGCCTCATAGCGTGCCCCGCGGAGTTGCCATTGGCCGGCATTTCCACGGCGCGACCGGATCCAACATCTTCGCCCGGCGTGAAAGGTTTTGTAGGGGCGTATTTCTTAATTGGTGACGTGTAGCGCGCGGCTTTCCGCCGAGACGCTAATTTGCCCTTGACCGTTCGTCAAAAGGCGTGCCATACTAGTAACAGCGTATGGCGACCAGTTTAGTAGACAATTCAACGCGGGCCGAGGCGATGCGCGACTCCGTCGCTGCGCGGGCGCGTGCCCGACTGCTTGGCCGTGCCTTCGGAGGGTTTCCCGGCGTCGCGCAGGTCTGGTTTCACGCACAAGTTCTCGAACGCTACCGTGAGATGCCCGGCTACGTCATTCAGCGCACGAACACAGTCGGACGGATTCGTGGCGGGGCGTGGCGCCTTGACTTCGGGATTGCCGATGGCCATCCCGCTGCGACCGGCGTCACCGTCATCCACGCAAGCATCGGCGACCTAGCTGAGCGGTTGCCAGAGAGTGAACGTGCGCACTGGGCTGCCCACGCATGGTTCCCCGTCGCATCGACAAACTTCCTATTAATGCAAGCGACGAAGGGTGCATGCATCGACGACGGTGACACTCGCGACTGGTAAGCCGTATCGCAACGACGTGAGGAGAAGAACCGATGAGCACGATGTCTGAGTACGCCAAGCCCGAAGCGCTGGTGTCTACCGAATGGGTCGCGGCCCACGGTCACGACGCACACGTCCGACTGGTCGAGGTCGATGTCGATGTGACGTCCTACGCCACGGGCCATATCCGTGGCGCCGCCGGGTGGAACTGGCAGACCCAACTGACTGACACCGTGCACCGCGACATCCCGTCGGCCCAAGCGTGGGAGGCACTGCTTTCTACCACCGGCATCGCTCCGGACACCCACATCGTGTTGTACGGCGACAACAACAACTGGTTTGCGGCCTATGCCTATTGGGTCGCGCGTATTTATGGCCACAAGCACGTCAGTTTGATGGACGGTGGCCGGAAGAAGTGGGAACTTGAGGGGCGTGAACTCGTGACCGAGGTCCCGCACTTTGAGCCGACGGCGTACCACGCCGCGGACCCCGACTTCTCCATCCGCGCGTACGCGCACGACGTCCGCGCCACGATTGGAGCAGCGGGCCACGCGCTTGTGGATGTCCGGTCGCCCGCGGAGTACACCGGGCAGGTCATCGCCCCTCCCGGCATGTCCGAGACGGCGCAGCGTGCAGGCCACGTGCCCGGCGCCGCGAACGTGCCGTGGGCGCAGGCTGCGAACGAGGACGGATCGTTCAAGTCGGCCGAGGAGCTTTGTGCGCTCTACGGTGGCAAGGGCGTGACGCCCGACCACGACGTCATCGCGTACTGCCGGATCGGCGAGCGTTCGAGCCATACGTGGTTTGTGCTGCGCGAGTTGCTGGGATACAAAAACGTCCGCAACTACGACGGATCGTGGACCGAATGGGGCAACCTCATCGGTGCGCCAATCGCGAACCCATCGGCGGGGCACTAACGCGAACCGCTCCAGACGTCGCCGTCACGTAGCATCTTCGTGATGGCGACCTTTCTTGAACCTCCCCCGTTGGCGTCGGTCGCCGCCGTGATTGGGCTGACGGCATTGTCCCTCGCTATCGGCCTATCGGGTGGGTCCCGAGCAGCTGATTCTGACCAAGGCGGTTCAATCGGCACCGCCCCGAACGAAATCCCCTCCCCAATCTACAGTGTCGAGGACGACGCCCCACCGACGCCGGAAGACGCCACCGGAGGATCGGACAAGGGGCTGTCTGGAGGTCACGAGTGAGCGCCAGCCGCGCGTCGTTCGAGCCAATCGACGAACGGCGGTACCGCATCACGTTTGGCCGTGGAGTCGACGCCGACGTCGCGCTGATGTACTTCGGGTTTTATCAGGACGTGCAACTCTTTTGGAAGGATGGGCGCGTCACCTCAGTGATCGCATCTGGCGAGACGTACCAGCAGATTCTCGCGGACTTCTCGGAAGAGACCGCGCCGGACGACGACTCCGACGCGATCAATCGCGCGGCGGACCGCTAACACTCAGTTCTCAGTCGACGCGTGTCTCGAGTGTCACAGGCATACCGGATTTAGCGGACGACAGCCCCGCTAACAGCACCTCCGTCACGTGGCGGGCGAAGCGGGCGTTCGACACTGGCGGTTGCGTCTTGCCGTCGATGCACGCAACGAAGTG
>CAYFLJ010000123.1:0-4646 GCA_964343985.1 uncultured Thermoflexus sp. | reverse complement strand
TCACGAGCGACGCGGCGCAAGCCGAAGCGAACGCGGCACCGGTATCCGACGGCGCGAGAAACGACGCAATCCCCGCACCTGCAACCGCAACGATTACCGACAGACGCGATGGCCGGCCGTCTCCGCCCGCTGCGAAAGCTTCCGGCAGGTAATGATCTCTCGCCATTGCGCCGAGCATTCTTGCCGAAATCCCGATTCCGATTGCACCTTGAACAGCCACCCCGATGAGTTCTGCGAGACGTGCAAAGTGTGGGTAGCTCAGGCCTCCCGCCACATCGAGTTGGAGCCCTGAACTCGCCAACACAGTCGGTCCCAAACTGATCACCCCGAACACGCCTGCGCCGATAACACTCCCTCTTGCGACCGCCCGCCGGCCCCCTACAACCTCTCTCACACACACGGCAGCGGTGTCGGCACCCTGCAACGCGACAATAGCCCCTACCACGCCCAGCCGAAGACCGACATACTCTTCTGACACAACAACACGGAATAGTGCGTCCGCAGATTGGTCTGGCGGAAGCAGGAACGCGATGCACGCCGGACCAGCAGTGGCCACGACACCAGCCACGGACAGTGGCCAAATCGATGGTGGCCACGCGACCAAAGCCAAGCCAGCTGCCACGATGACGACAGCAGGCGCGAAGTCGCGAACAGAAGTCGGCGCACCGACGACCTGAATCGCCACAGCACCGACTGCCTGTCCAAGTACTGCGACGCTAAAAAGGGCGGCGAGCATGCGCCACCACGCCCAGATGAAACCCCAACCAGACGCGAGGGCAACTCGGCCCCAAACGTACGGACCACCGGCATGAGTAATCGTCGAGGCGCACTCCAGCGACGCCAAGGCGACGGCAATCCAAGCGACAAACCAACCAAAATCGGCGACTTCGAGCGTTCCGCGTGCCGAAGCCCGTTCGAACACCACGAAGGGACCACTAGCCGCCACCAGCAGTGCGAACGCCGGCAAGGACCCACGCACCGCCGATGTCACGCAACTTCGGCAGCGGCGCTCAACACGGTGCCGATTAGCTCGCGAAAGGGGTCGGCAAGCACGGACGAATTCGCGCGGAAGTAACGAGTCAGCAGCGAAATGACCCGCTGGTCAACCGTGTCTGAGAATCTCATGATCGCCGACTGCTTGGCCAAGCGCATTCCCCCGCCGCCCTCGTCGACCAAACCAGTTTGCAGCCCAGTCGCCTGCCGCCACTGGCAAACGTAATGACGCCCAGACGGCCATTGCTCGTAGCTCAACTGAAACCCGTCAATGGCACCAGTACTGTCTAGCCAGAGCAGCAGTTCACCGCCTCCGCGATCAGTCGTGTCCCAGAACCAGACGGTCTCAAACCCCGGTTGGTCTTGCTTCACGAACTGGCGGTCGATCTGTTGCCAAGGCACAAAACACCTACTGTCCTGAGTCGTTTTGCAAACTGCTCACAAATGCAAGCGGCTCACCACAGGGACGAGGCGAACCGCGGCACTGCCTTCACACCGTGACAACTCATCCGAGATTCGTCACGGAACGTCGAGATAATTAGCTCTTGTAAAAGCCGGCGTTGGATTCTACGAAGTGCTTCCACTCCTCGGGCACGGCATCCTCGGGGAAGATTGCACTCACCGGGCACACTGGTTCGCATGCACCGCAGTCAATGCACTCATCGGGGTTGATGTAGTACTGCGGGTGGCTGTCGTCGGAGTGAATGCAGTCGACCGGGCAGACCTCGACGCACGCCGCGTCCTTGGTGCCGATGCACGGCTCAGTGATCACGTACGGCACGGTGATTGGACTCGCTTTCGTCAGACCGGGATTCCCGGCGAGATTGGTTGGATTGTACACCGGACTTTCCGACAGAGGCGTTGCCCTCAGGCCGTCGTTCGACCCGCACAATCCCGGCTACACTCTGGAGATGAACCGACTAGCCCAGCCACGAACCACGCCAACATGCCCCATGTGCGGCGCCGCTGCGAAGTTACGTAGCGTCGTTTGAGGCGGGCCCGCGTTCGCGCAGTTGTGCGACGACTGCCGCCGCAAGGCCTCCCGCAAGGATGGTCTGGTAGTGCAGTTCTGTGTCGGCGGCTGTTGCACGCGGGCAGGCGCCCGTGAGGCGTACGAAGCTCTCCTCGAATCGCTCCGTGAACAAGACGCACTCGGCAAGGTCGCAGTGATGCCGGTTGACTGTGTCGACATGTGCTCCGACGCACCTGTCCTGCGCCAACTCCCGGACCGAAAGTGGTCGCGGAGGGTCTCGCCCGCGTGGGCTGACCGCCTCGGACGCGACCTTGCGCGTGACCGACGGGCCAAATAACCGGAGCCGTAAGGCGAGGTGGCACCGCCGTCACCACCTCGCCAATCTATCGTGCCGACCTACTGCTTCATCTGCGGGTCAAGCGCATCCCGAAGCCCGTCACCGAAGAGATTGAACCCCAATACGGTCAGCATGATCGCAAGCCCTGGAAAGATCATCGCCCAAGGTGCATTGAGAAGGTAATTACGCGCGTCCGTCAGCATCGCCCCCCACTCTGGGGCGGGTGGCTGCGCACCGAGCCCGAGAAAGCCGAGCGCCGCTGCCTCGACGATTGCTCCCGCGATGCCCAGCGTGCTCTGAACGATTAATGGCGTCAAGCCGTTCGGGAGAATGTGTGAAAACAGTATGCGTCGGTCTGACGCGCCGAGGCATCGTGCGGCCGTGACAAACTCCCGTTCACGAAGGGACAGCACACTCCCACGCATCAGCCGTGCGTAGACGGGCACGCTGACCAAGCCCACGGCAAGCAATGTGTTTTCAAGCCCTGGCCCGCGTGCGGCGACGACAGCAATCGCCAAAAGCGTGCCGGGAAACGCAAGCACGATTTCCATCGCCCGGCTGATCAAACTATCGATCCAGCCTCCGGCGTACCCGGCGACCGAACCCAGAAGCGCGCCGATCGTGGTGCCCAAAATCACGGCCGTAATGCCCACACGGAGCGAAATGCGCCCGCCGTAGAGCACCCGTGAGAACACATCTCGTCCAAGGTCGTCGGTGCCGAACAAGTACTCCGTACTCGGGGGCTTCATCCGTTTCAGCAGCTCTTGATCGAGGGGATCATGCTGAGCAACAAGTGGAGCTGCGGCGGCGAGCACCATCATTGACGCCAAGAGGGCGAACCCAATGAGTGCTGCCCGGTCCCGACGAAGGCGCGCCCACGCGTCCGTGAGCGGTGTCCGCCGCTTGCGGACAACTGCGATGGCGGCGGTTCTGGCATCAGGCGGCGGCGAAGCGGCAGACCCAGCACCGCTACCGAACGATCGTTGCCCCGACATCATTACGCTTCCTTCCCGGTCACCGGATCTTCGACAACCGTGGACTAGCGGTAGCTGATGCGGGGATCGAGCGCACCGTACACCAGATCAACAATAAGATTGACAACCACGAAAATGACCGCAATAATTAGGCTCATGCCTTGGACGATCGGATAGTCACGATTTAGGATCGATTCAAATACCCAGCGACCGATCCCCGGCCATGAGAAGATCGTCTCCGTCAAAATCGCCCCACTTAGCAAGAAACCAACTTGCAGGCCAATCGTCGTCACAACCGGTAACGATGCATTCTTGAACGCATGGCTCAAAGTAATCACGCGCTCAGCGAGGCCTTTGCTTCGAGCGGTCCGAATGTAATCTGCGCGCAAAACTTCAAGCATTGCGCTCCGAGTCATACGCATAGTGACCGCCATCGGGACGGTTGAGAGCGCCAGGGCGGGGAGCGCCAAGTGGCTCAATGCGTCAATAAACAGCGCCGAGTTCCCTTGGATGATCGCATCAAGCATCACGAATCCGGTGATTTGCGTGTATTTCGTCGTCGCAGCAAGTCGTCCGTCGCTCGGCAACCAATGGAGTTGCACCGCGAAGACCCAGATAAGAACTAAACCCAACCAAAAGATCGGTATTGACACGCCCAACAATGAAAATACTCGAGCGACATGATCTGGGAAGCGTCCTCGTCCCACCCCGGCGATGATCCCACCCAACACCCCTACGACGGAGGAAATTACAAGCGCGGTAACCGCAAGTTCGATTGTCGCTGGGAAGCGACCCATCGCCTCGTCGATTACTGGTCGATTCGTACGTACCGACTTCCCGATATCTAATCGAGACAGCGATGAGATGTATCGCCCATACTGAACGTAGAGCGGTTGATCGAGGCCGAGTTGCGAACGGATCCGCGTCAGGCTCGCTTCGTTCGCGCGCTCACCAAGCAGTACAAGCGCGGCGTCACCGGGAATCAGGTGCAGAAAGAGGAACACAATCGAAACCACGCCGAGTAAGACAGGGACAGTTTCGACGACGCGGCGAATCGCAAATCTGAGCACGGACGGCCTCAGCGCTACAAACTGGAAGTCCCGGCGCAAATGCTGCGGCACCTGCACCGGGACCACGCGTCACATACGCGAACGTGAAGTAAACCGCTCTCTGTTGGTCCGGCAAACCGTACGCAACAAGTGAAGGACGACGTCCTACTTATCGAGCCAAACCATCGTGAACTTTTCAGCGCCGACTGGGCTCGGGAGGTACCCCTTCACATATGCGCGCGCCAGCAACGGCACCTTCGTGTGCGCGATCGGCAGGCGTGGCACTTCCTTCTCGATCATGGCATTGACTTGACGGTACA
>CAYFLJ010000122.1:0-4663 GCA_964343985.1 uncultured Thermoflexus sp. | reverse complement strand
TCAACCCGTCGCGGTTCGCTGCCGTCGCAGTCACACTCTCTTTATCGGTGAGCGGTGTGTCCAACTCGACCGAAAATCTCCCATCAGTTGGAAACATCATCATCGGTGTGATGTCTGTACCATTTCTCTGAACTGTAACCTCACTCATTGGTTCTGGACGCCCCGCGACCCACATTGCCGACGAATTCGTGTCAGGGTCGCCAATGACCCCCGCCCGATCACTAGATTCCAAGCCAAGATCAAATGGTGTCGGGGGAAGAACAATGTCGGCGCCCGATAGGATGGGGTTTGCGCCGCCGACCAGTCGACCGGTGTGGGCCCCAGTAACCAGATTCACCATTGCGCTGTCACTTCCAACCGTCGAGGAATCGCCAGAAACAGCCATCGTGAATGCTGACGCCAGTCCGGTTTCTAACCCGGACAACCGTTGACGTCGCCCTCGATGAACTTCATGCGCAGTTCGCGCTCGTGTCCAGACGCGCACGTCATCAATCTCACCGCGAAACGGAGAAACCGCATCGGGGTTTGCGGCGCGCCCAATATAAAAGGTGCTCGGATTGTTACTTTCGATACTCGGCCATGGCCCTGAAGATGGGACCGACGGCGCCGCCTCCTCTCCGTTGATGAACAACGCGACACTTGCTCCCGCGCGAGTCGCAGCAACATGCATCCATGTTCTCGGCTGAATGCCCTCGGGGATTGTTGCGACCGTCCACGCCCAGCGATTTGGAGTACCATCAGCTAAGCTCCCCACAACGATCTGACGATCAATTAATCCCAGACCGAAGACCATTCCACCCGCCCCACTTGCGAAAGATACGTTTTCTGTATATATTGCTTGCGCGCCGTCAAATGCAGTGGGACAAACCCAAGCTTCAACGGTCCACTCTTCTTTCGTGGCAACCGACACGGGCGCGCCTCGAAGCTCAACTGCGTCATCGATGCCGTCAAGCGCGACCGCGTATCTGGACGCCTTCTGAGTCAACGGGACCGTCATGTCATTCTTGGGCGGGTTTGCATGTGGGACGACCTGAGGTGGGTCGTTTGCCGGACGAGCCGTTTCTCGCGCTGTGCCTGGTAATGCTTCCTGTCTCGACGTCAGCGGAACGTCGAACTGGACTGACACATCGTCTCGTCCGGTCGATGCGTCTCTACTACGGTCGAACAATGGAATGGCCGTTGCGTGCCACTCGAGTGAGGCGATTTGTCCCCGGTCGTGTATGGATGCGCTCAACCGGGCTTTTGGCGCGCGGTCGCCCAGAACTGCAGTCGCACGTAGTCGAACCGAGATTGGTTCTCCCGGCGCGACACGCGGCGCGACGATGATTGATTCCCCGGGCGAGACTGCGTCGCTCCGCCAGGTACGGCCTGCCTCCTCACGGGTTCCTGTAGACCTTTCGCTCGACAGGCCGGCACCGTTGTCGCACTCGTAGGTAGCGCCCCCGTCGCTTCCGTTTTTGAGGGCCCACTCTCCGCTGCATCGCGCAATTTCGACTTGGAGTTTGTGGTCGCCGACGGGACCAGAAGAAGTGAGTGCACGTGGGACGAAATGTATCGAGAGGGTTGCGTCGGTCGTCCCACGTTGCGTGACCGTGAAGACCCGTTCAAAGGTTTCACCAGGTAGCAACTCTGGAATTGGGTATGGGAGCACCGGAACGTTGCCCGGCATCACGTTCACGGCTTCGCCGGGTCCGTAATTCGACGCAATCTCGGCCGACGCTCGGTGGGCACCAATCGCGACTACTTCGCGCAGCGTAGTCTGGTTTGACCCAACGATGATTGCAATCAGCGCCACAATTGCCCAGAGATGCGCGGGCACACGAACGGTGACACGCTCATCGAGGCGAACCAGCTGTTTTCCTGCGAGCGACAGACCGTCGCTCGTCGCTTCGGGGATCACTTCGGGGGCTCGATGTGGCTCCCCAGCACCGAGAACGGTCCTATGGCCACGCCTACGAGGCATCGATCTAACCCGCGCCCCCCCGATTTCTGTCAATGAAGCTACCGCGAGGGTGATACTCGCCCCCGGAATCGCATGGTAACCCCGTATCACAATGCGTTGAGGGCTTCGACCAACGATGCGGCGGTGCGGCCGTGTCACGCTTCACAGACCGGTCACGATCGCATTTCAGCAGGCGATACGACTTGTATCGGCCTCCAACGAAACAAGCCAGACGCACTGTTCAGCGCTCTGGGTATCTCCACCCGCAGCATGTGGTGGCGTTCTGTGAGGGACCGCGTCACTGGATCGCGGTATCCTGTCAATCAGTTCATGATCACATCATTCTCGTGCGATGTGCACGTTGGGAGCCATTCACGTGGGCGACTCCGTGGCGCAAGGAATCACTGACCCGCCCCTAGAACCACAGCGTCGCGTACACCGGGCCGTAAGTGACCTCGGCGTCGAAGGCCGCCTGAAAACTCATGTACTCGACGATTCGACCGCTCAGGTCGCTGCATGTATGGCAGCGATGCGCGCGCTGCTCGAACACTTGCCCGAGCTAGGGGCGATTGGCGTAACGGGTACCTGTACCGGAAAGCCGTCGCCGTGACTCCAGAAAAGCCATTTGACCTTACACACCTCACCGCATCAGAACTTCACACTCTTTATTCCGAGAGCGCAACCTCACCGATTGAGGTGGTTGATGCGCATCTAGACAGGATCGCAGAGTCCGAGCCGGCGCTACAGGCATTTATTTCGATACGAGCAGACGGTGCACGGAGGGAGGCCGCCGAGTCTGCCGAGCGATGGCGCCGAGGCGCGCACCTCGGGCCTCTCGACGGCGTTCCGGTTTCTGTTAAAGACTTAATGGCGGTCAGTGGACTTCAGATGACCGGCGGGTCGGCGCGTCCGTGGCCTCGCGCCACTACCGACGCACACGCCGTCGGCCGGCTGCGACGCGCGGGCGCAATCGTGCTCGGCACCAACACGCTTCACGAGTACGCGTTCGGCGGCACGAGTGTGAACGCGCACACCGGCACGCCGCGTAATCCGCGCAGTCTTTCTTGCATCGCTGGTGGTTCAAGCGGCGGGTCGGCGGCGGCCGTCGCAGCCGGCCTCGCCGTCGGCGCGCTAGGGACGGAGACCGGGAACTCAATCCGTCGGCCTGCGGCGTTTTGTGGTGTCGTGGGTTTCAAGCCGACGTGGGGGCGAATATCTCGCAGCGGTGTAGTCCCGCTCGCACCGTCGCTTGATCACGTCGGGGTGCTTACACGTTCCGTACCGGACGCGGCACTCTTCGTCGACGAGATTTCGGGTCACGATCCTTCTGATGCGGGAACGAGTCGCAGACGCCTCGAACCGACGCGCGAGATTCCCCAAGTTGAAGGCCTCCGAATAGGGGTCCCTTGGTCGATGCTCACAAACATCGGGCACGACATCGCAGACGCGTTCGACGACGCGTTGGCCGCGTTGGCAAGCAAGGGCGCCACGATTGCTGAATGTGCCTTGCCAATTGCTTCACGTTGGACTGCAATCGCAAGCTCCGTCATCATGCACGCCGAGGCAGCCACCGTCCATGCCGATCGTTTTCGTGACTCAGCCGAGAGCTATGGCGACGATGTTGCTGCGCGGATCGTAAGCGGGCAGGCGTTCTCGGGTGCCGACCTCTCCCGAGCGAGCTGGATTCGGACCCTGATCGCAACCGAACTCGACGAGGCATTCGGACCCGTCGGACGGTTTGACGCGATTGTCGCGCCCGCTGTCCCTGCGACTGCGCCTCCCCTCTCACCGGGTGCGTTCGTTCCCGGCGATGCTCCGTGGTCAACTGAAGTCGGTCCATTCCACTTGCAGCGGTTGCCGAGCCTGATCGGCATCCCTGCTGGCAGCGTGCCGGTTGGCTGGTCGAAATCTTCGATGCCACTGCCTCTCATGGCTATGGCCGCGAAGTGGAATGATCCGACGGTGCTCGCCGTGCTCAATGCGACGTCCGCCCCGATTCCAGTCGCCTGCGTCCGCAGTCCACACCATGCCTGATCGTCACCATCCGTTGCAGACATCCGGCGTGACGGACTACCACTTCGATTGCGTCGGCGGTTAACGTTCTTGCGTGAACCTCGTGAGTCGACCGATGTCTGATTTGTCAGGTTCTGCCCAAGTCGGTCGAGCGAGTGCCCTAGCCAAGCGAGCGATTTCCCCTCGCTGGCGCTGGCTCTCACTGGTGGCGCTTCTGATTGCAGTCACCTGTCTCCGCCTCTCAGCGTGGCAGTTTGATCGGCTCGCGGAGCGGACCGCTGTTCTGGCGACTGCCGCGACTCGCGCCGAGGCACCCCCACTTGCGCTCGACGCTCTAGGAACACTCGAGGGCCTTCTCTCACTACCAGCGTCAGAACTTGCGGGATACACGATGCGACGCGCGAGTGTTCGAGGGTGGTTTGACCACGAACACGACGAGGCGCTCACGATGCAAGTGGTTGAGGGTCGGCTGGGAGTGCGCCTCCTTTCGCCGCTTCGCGTGAGTGGCATCGATGCAGCCGTCTTGGTCGACCGCGGCTGGTTGCCGGTGGACTACGACCGGCCAATCAAGTGGCTACCGTTCCGTATGAGTGGGCGCGTCGCGATAGAAGGAAGACTTCGCCCTGGTTTCCGACGGCCGCGTACAGGATTGGCGGACGCGGAAGCGGGTCTCGTACACGATTTGGATTTGGACCAACTGGCGGCGAC
>CAYFLJ010000121.1:0-4679 GCA_964343985.1 uncultured Thermoflexus sp. | reverse complement strand
GAACCGGCCATGCCGTCCTGGACCATCTTCATTTGCTGGTCCATCGCCGACGACCACACGACGTCGGCGCTCTCCGTTCCCGACGCAAACTCGGCGGTAAACTTATTGAAAAGATCAGTGCTGTTGAGATCCTGATAGTCGAGCGTCACCCCGGGGAAGCGCGCATTGAAGTCTTCGATGAGTGGCTTGGCACTCGCGCTATCCGTTGTCGAGTAGACGACTACCTTTCCGTCAGTTTTGGCTGCCTCGAAGAGTTCCTTCTCGTTGGCCTTCATCTCGAGCGGGGCACCGGTAAACGCCGCCACGGTCGGCGTGCCCTTGCCCGTTGCCGAGTTCACCTCTTTGCCGTCGGCTGGCTTGGCGCCACCCGCTGCGGGTGCTTTCGCCGGCGCCGCGTCCTCGCCGCAAGCAACCGCCGTCAAAACTACTCCGCTAATCGCCCCGTGAAGGAACAACTGCCGGCGCACCATGGCCATCGTTATTTGCCCCCTACCCGCGAATGCGCCCGTGGCGCTCTTGCGACGTTTCCCTATTCTATCGACGGTGATGTTACGGGCCACGCGGCACGCCCAAACGCGCGTGGACGCGGCACCGTTCGTCGCTTTGGAGGCTTGTCTTGATGTCGGACGTCCCATCAATTGATCGCGTGACGCCGGTCGACCCAAGCGGGCTACCCGATCCAGGGCGCCCACGCTACTGCGCACACTGCGCATCGCCGATGGCCGAGGTTGCCCAGGGCCTTGATCGCCCGCGTCCGCGATGTACGGCGTGTGGGTGGACGTATTACGCACGCAACTCCCTTGGCGCTGCTGTCCTGATCGAACGTGCCGAAACGATCCTCTTGGTCCAACGCGCGCACCCTCCGTATCTCGGCGATTGGATGCTTCCTGCCGGATTTGTCGAGTACGGCGAGGACGCCACACTGACTGCCGTTCGCGAAGCCGAAGAGGAGTGCGGGGTACACGTACTCGTCTGCGGTACCCCCGGTGTGCACTTTGGCACTGACGACCCGCGCAACCCCGGCTATCTCCTGGTGTATCGCGCGACGCTTGTTGACCCTGAGGCGACGCCGAAACCTGGCGACGACGCGGGCGCGTGCGCCTGGTTTGGGCGGGACGACCTCCCTCCAAACGTTGCGTTCATGGCACACCGGGCCGCAATAAGCGCGTGGCGTGAACACGGCACCCCGACGGGGATTGGCTAGGGTCCCGCGTTCGTCGCGCGTACCAATCAGTCGAAATCCGCGTTCAGGGCGCGCTGACGGGGTCGGACATCGTGGCGTCGCACGCGTCGTCGTCGCTATCGTCCGGATGACGAAATTCGTCGAGGATCACCGCAATCGCTGCTGCTACCGGCACGGACAGGATTGCCCCGGTGATCCCCATGAGTTGTGAACCGGCGAGCAGCGCGAGCATGATCGCGAGCGGATGGATCTCTACCGCGCGTTCCATGACTTTGGGAACGATCACATGGTTTTCGAGCTGTTGCACGACGACGTAGAGCGCGAGGACGAGCAACCCGGTGGTCGGTGACTGGGTTAACCCGACAAGCACTGCAGGAATCGCGCTCAGGATCGGCCCGACCATCGGGATCGCCTCGCCAATCGCGGCAACCAGCGCTAGCAACACCGCATAGGGCACCCCGAGGACGAGCAACCCCACGAGGACCACGACGCCAATAATGGCGCTGAGGAGTAATTGGCCGCGTAGCCAACCACCGAGGCGCGTGCCAACGTGCACCGCAATCCGTGAGGCTCGTGGACGATGACGCGGCGGGATAAAGCCAACGAACCAAGCGCGTATGCGTGCGGCGTCGGCCGTCAGATATAGCGCCAAAATCAGTACGAAGACGCTATCGAGTGCGGTTGTCAAGAAACTGACGGCGAATTGGACGACTTTCAGCGCTTGGCCAACCAAGTTTGCAATCTGTTGAAGGAGTTGATCGACAATTTGCCCAAGGCCTTGGTCGAGGTCGACACCAGCGAACAGTGGCACCCCTTCAAGCATCGATCTCGACGATGCCACCCAGGCGCGCCCAATGCCCGGTAGTCTCGGCACGAGGTCTCGAACGTCGCGCGCGGCAGGTGGAACGACGATGGTGACGACGAGGATGAGGACCCCGATCATGGCCACATAAATGGCCAAAACGGCAATAGCCCGAGGCGGTCGCCATCCCCGACGGATCGAACCTTTCTCTGGCACCGCGACGCGATCCACCAGCGGCGCCATACCCGCGGCGATAATCGTGGCGAGCAAGACTTGAACGACGATTGCCTGCAACGCAATCAGGAGCCAGCCACCAACAACGATTGCGACGCCAAGTGCGACCGTCCGCCAAGCGGTACTCCAAAGCGCACCACGCAACTCGCCTTGCGGGGTCGTCACATGTGAGACTTTCTTAACAGGCAAGGGTCGCGGCGCCACGACCGCGTGACGCCGCCAGGTGCCGAGTTAGTGGCCGTGGGCCGACGGCCCGACGCTTGAACCAGCCGGTTCCGCCGAGCTACCCGTCACGCGTTCACGAAGCGCCGTCGCTTCAGCGGCGTCGATGACTCCAAGCGACAACAGGCTTTCGACGTTGGTCGCAGCGACTGATTGGGATGTCCCGATCGCACCAGCGCCAGCGTCGTAGAAAAACACATCTGGTTCAACGACGGGTTTCTCTGTTTCTGTCCCGAAGACTGGACCCATCAACGCCTTGGTGATCACCGACGTGAGAACGCCGAAGAGAAGCAGGCCGACAAGCGACGTTGCGGCACCGATGATCCGGCCCTCGAGTGTGGCCGGGATCATGTCGCCATACCCGACATTACAGAGTGTCACGATCGCCCACCACATCGAGATGGCGATGTTGGTGAACGGCGTTCCTGAATGCTCGATTTCCGGGTCGAACTCGACATTCCAGATCAACGTCGCCGCCGTCAGCAGTGCGATGAAGAGGGCGATGAGATAGATTTGGAAATCCATCCAGAACGGCGATGCCGGCGTCTCAAGGGTGGCTTTTAGCCGCGCGTCAGCTTCTTTGCTCAACTTGAGCGTTCTGAGTACGCGTAAGACTCGCATCGTTCGCAGCGCTTTGAGCATCAAGCCGCCACTCAGGTTGATGGGCAGGCCGACGATGTGGAGGGCGTGTGTCGCGTAAAAGATGTACGTCGGGAGGATCGAGAGGAGGTCAATGATCCCCCAGACGCCGAGGACGTGATCCCGCTTCCGCGGCGCCATGCGCCAGTTCGCGTAATACTCGAAGGTAAAGGCGATGACAATAATTGTCTCGACGACTTCGAACACCAGATGATATGCATGGTAAATCTCCTCGACCGACTCGAGGACAAGCATGACCGCAGAGGTGAAGACCATGCCTGCGAGAACGCGATGCATGATCACTGCCAAGCGACTGTGGTGATCTTGGAAGGCGCGATGGATGAAGCGGTCGAGCCAGCTCGACTCTGCAGTGATCACGAGACCTGACCGATCGCTGTCGGCACCGGTCGTCGCCATGACAAATCGCTCAGCGACGTGTTCGGTCGATGCAATCACCTCTTCTGTCTTCACTTCGGCATTCAGCAACGACCGTTCGAGCACGCCAAGCTCACCAACGGCGAGGTCCCCTTCTGGGGCGACGGTGGTGTCCTCAACGGTGTCCCCTCTGGCATGCGCGACGATTTGGCGAGGCGAAACGTGCGGCGGAAGCGCGCCACCGACGACCACGATCGCTGGGCGAACGGCGTCAAGCGCTTCCTCTTCGCCGAAAAGCGATGTGACGAGTGCGCGCCCGACGATACTGGTCGTGAGCGCGAAAATCGCCATCCCCGCGATCATCGTGGCGCCGGCGATGATGCGACCAGCGATGGTTACGGGGAACATGTCGCCGTAACCGGTTAGGGTGAGCGTTGTTACCGACCACCACCACGCGATTGGCACGTGGACGAACATGTAGCGCGGATTGGTGAGTCCCTCTTCCTCGCGTTCCATGTAGGTCGAGATGATTGGTTCTTTCGCCCATGCGGGGAGTTCGCCGCGATCGGCTTTGATCGCGCGGACTTCGTCGAGCGCGACTTGGACCTCAATTGGGCCCCCCACGCGCATGCCGTCGGTCTCGTGGATAAGTGCGCCGCTCATTGAGATGACGGTCACGAGTGCGACGGCGACAATTTGGATATCGACAGAAAAGGTGTTGCGCCGGTTTGATGCACGGGTGAAGGACACTTCCGCCCTCTCGGCGGCAATCCTGAGGAGCTTCAGGATTCGCAGGGTCCGAAGGACGCGGAGGATGCGCAATTGGCGTAAGAACATCAAATCGCCGCCTGCGCCGAGGATGATCGCGAGATACGCAGGCAGAATGGCGAGCAGGTCGATGAGTCCCCACCACGAGAAGATGTACGCGCGACGATCCTGCGCTACCCAAACGTTGGCGAGGTACTCAACGGTGAAAAGCGCCAAGAGAACGGCGTCGAGCGCTTGGAAGAAGTCCGCGTACTCTTCATGAAGCGGGTGGATGGATTCGATCGCCATCGTGAGCGGACCGACGACGACACCAGTGAGAATTACCCAAAGGGCAATCCGGTATGGGGTGGTGTGCGTTCGAAGGAGCGCATCCTCAACGAGGCCTTTGAACCCGGAAGATCGTGCGGCAGGCTCTTGCATGGTCGGATTGTCGCGGTTCGGGGCCAGTTCGCGCAC
>CAYFLJ010000120.1:0-4703 GCA_964343985.1 uncultured Thermoflexus sp. | reverse complement strand
ACGCGACATGTCGGATTGGTAGCCGGCGCGCCCAAGTAACGCCGCCACGTTTGCGGTCACGCCAGCCATTTCCGGAATGTCACGAAGAATGACGAGCAACGTGACGTCCGGCGCGATCCGATCAAGCGCCGCGAAGACTCGGCCCACCACTTTCTCGGCGGGCGTCTGGCGCAAATCAAAGGTGAACTCGATTGGGGCAAGTGCACGCCGAATCTCGCCGGTGGGCCGTGCCGTTCCCGAACGCCCGAATCCCGTGCGGGGTCGCGGCGCTTCACTGTTCGCCGGAGCGGACCGGTAGTGGTCACCCAAGCCTTGAGGCGCTTGGATTATCGTGTCCGGCGCATCTGGGGTCATGCGGCGTCGAGTATACGTCCGACCCTTTGCCCCACCATGTCCGCGGCTACGGCGCGCAGTTCCTGCACGTGCCCGACACGTCGAGGTCTACCTCGTGAACGACGAACCCATAATCCCGACGGAAACCTTGGCGCATCGCCTCGAGAACCTCCGCGCCGAACTCTTCAACCCCACCACATTCGCGGCAGATCAAGTGGTAGTGCGCTTCGCCGATTCGTGCCTCGTAATGGTGATGCTCCTCGTTGAGGTGAACCTCCGCCACCAGTGCGTGGCGCTTCAGGAGGGCGAGCGTCCGGTAGACCGTCGACAGGCTAATACGTGGATCCACGGCGCGCGCAAGCAGGTGCAAGGCGACCGCATCAAGGTGCCCACGGTTCTGCGCGATCAAATCGAGGAGCGCACCCCGCTGCTGCGTCATGCGATAGCCCTCGGCCCGCAGGGCCGCCATCGCATGGACGCGGAAATCGTCGATCGCAATCACGGTTGCCGAGTCCACACCACGCCCGGCTTGACGCGCGCCCGGCGGTGTTGCCACCGTCGCGCGTGGCCCGACATCGATCTCCCGAGGTAACGGCGCCATACTCGAAGTCTACGTGAGTTCTCGTATCGTCCATCGGCCACCATTTCCCTCCCGTCGCAAACGACCAGACTCGCGACGAATCGGCCCTTCTTCGACCGTCGCCACCTAGCCAATCGGTGCTACGCTTGCTTCGCAAGAACGAGGGGTGCGCGCGCGTCGCCGGCAATGCGGTGGCGCGCACTGTTTTGGGGCACACGGATACGGATTCGTGCCTAGGCCTCCCAACTCCCTCGCCTTGGCGAGACGAGGCACGGTGCGAAGCCCCGACGCGACGCCGCCGCGGTGGATGCCCCCAACCATGGCGCGCCTTGCAGCCTTGGCCGGGGGACTGCGCCGTGGTGCCCAACGAAGCGACGCGCCAGCCCCCGTTGACCCAACACCGGCACACCGCCGTCCGTTCGCGCGGATCATTGATCGACCGCAAATCGAGGTAGACCTGTATCGCCTCATTGGGCGGCTACGTGTGCAGGATGCCGTCGTCGTCAGCCCGCGAGTCGTCTCCCGCGCCGCGGCCCTCACACTCGTGGCCATCGCGGTTGGCCGTGTCGTCGGTGCGGACGCCTTGGGGGTACTCATCGCGTTCGTCGCCGGTCTCTGGGCGGCGACGGTAATCGTCCGCGCACTTCTACGGCGTATTGGTCCCTTTGAAGCCGCGCGACGCGCCGACGATCACCTCCGCTTGCGCGCCCAACTCGCAACGGCCCTCGAACTCCTCGACGGAAACGTCGAAGGCGAACTCGCTGCATTACAGATTGCTACCGCCTCCACAGCCGCGCGGACGATTGTCCCGTCGTCGGCTTTGCCCGCAGTCCCAACCGACCCCCGTTGGCGACGCGACGCCGCCACGCGCTTCGGCGCCTCCGTGGTTGCACTCGCCGCCTCTGCTGCGATCTTGGCGTGGCCCGACCCACCTGTCGATCCGCGCATCATCGACGAACCGACACTCGTCCTCGCCGACGCCCGTGCCCCGGGCGAGGCACCGCTCCCGCCGGTGATGCCCGACACGTCGGATCGTGCCGGGAACGGCGACGCGATCGAGTCGCGTGGTGCGCGTCCGAGTGAGGCCGGTAGCCAAGCGAACGGCCTGTTGGGCGACCGCAAAGACGGTGACGGTACCGGCAGCCCGCAAGGGGGCCAAGCCCCGAGCGACGCCTCGCGTACCGGTCAGGCACAAGACGGCCTGCAGCCGCCCTCCGCCGCGGCGCGCGCCGAGGCGCTTCAAAAGCTTGGTGACGCCCTGCGCCAAGCCCAAGCTTCACGCAGTGCCGGCGAATCTCTGCGTCGGGGAGACGCCGCACGTGCCGCCGATCAACTCAACCAACTCGCAGACCAACTGCCAAAACTTGGCCCCGGTGAACGCGAAACGCTCGCCAACGCGTTCGACCAAGCGTCAAAAGACACCCAGTCGTCCGACCGCCAAGTGTCTGACGCCGCCCGACAGGCATCCCAAGCGCTTTCGCAATTCCGCGAGAACGATGCCCGCGACGCCGTGCGTCGGGAGGCGAACGCCGTTCGACAAGCTGGTGAGGCGGCAACCGCGCAACGCGACCGCGACACCCGCGCCAGCGATCTGGCTCGGGGGTCGCAACCGTCCCTACCGCAAGGCGACCAGTCCGGCGTCCCCCAACCAAAGGACGGCGCCAAGACACCGCCCCAATCAGGGGCCGGCGAAGGGCAGAGTGGTGGGGGTGGCCCCGCCCGTGTCGGGGACGACGCTGAAGGAGGTCTCGGCACCCTCGACCAACAACTTCGCACAGGTTCGGCCGATGCAAGCGGGAACGCCACCGGCCCAGGTTCCGGTGTGGGATCCGGCGCCGGAAGCACCGCCCCCGGCCGAGCCACAAGGCTCGAGGCGCAGGCCGTGCCGGTCGCGGTGGAGGCGCAGCAGGGCGAAGGCCCGTCGACCTGGCGCCCACCGCGCTCAGATACTCCCGCCGCCCCTCCACCTGCTCCGGCTTCTTTACCGGGAGGGCCAGCCAGTAGCGCGCCAATTGGCGCGGCCTCCGACGTGAACGCAATTCCCCGAGAACATGCCGGCGCCGTCCGACGCTACTTCACCCCTGACGTCGAAACTGGCGCCCCGGCCCCAAAACCGCCGCCGACACGCGGCCTCGTCGATGGACGGCCGTGACGTCAAACCCAAGCAAAACGCTTCACCCGCACGGAGGAACCGATGGGTAGCCAATACACTCGCCCCGGCGGTCGCGAATCAGACCTAGACCTCTTCGCCCGCGTGACGAGTGGAATTCTGTCTGAGGTTCGGCGTGCCATCGTCGGACAAGAGGAGGTGCTATCCGGCGCCCTCGTGGGATTACTCGCCGGCGGACACGTGTTACTTGAAGGAGTTCCCGGCCTCGGTAAAACTCGCCTCGTCCGAACGCTAGCCAGCGCCCTCGATTTGACCTATAGCCGAATCCAATTCACGCCGGACCTGATGCCGGCCGACATCACTGGCACCACCATCATCGCCGACGACCCGAACGGCGGCCGATCATTCCGCTTCGAAGCCGGGCCGGTCTTCACGAATCTTTTGCTCGCCGACGAAGTGAACCGGGCTACTCCGAAAACGCAGTCCGCCCTCCTCGAAGCGATGGGTGAGGGGCAAGTCACTGTCGCAAATACCGTGCGTCCACTACCAGCGCCCTTTATGGTTCTTGCCACGCAAAATCCATTGGAGATGGAAGGTACGTACCCCCTCCCCGAAGCACAACTTGATCGGTTCGCCTTCAAGATCCTCGTCGGATACCCGAGTCTTCAAGAATTGACGACCATCCTCGACTTGACGACTGGCGACGCCGCGCCCAAGATCACACCAGTGGCGAGTGCCGACGAGATCCTCCGCCTGCAAGCTCTGGTCCGCCAAGTTCCCATCGCGCAACACGTACGGGACTACGTTGCCCGACTCGTCATCGCAAGCCATCCGGATCAGCGCGACGCGCCCCGCCAGGTCCGCCAATACGTACGCTTCGGCGCAAGCCCACGCGCCGGGCAGGCCCTTGTCCTCGCAGGCAAGGTTCGCGCCCTCCTCGACGGTCGCTACAACGTCGCGTTCGAAGACGTGCGTTGGGCGGCGCACCTCGCGTTGCGCCACCGTCTCCTCCTCAACTTTGAGGCAGAGGCCGATGGCGTTACCGCCGATTCGATCATTGATCAGTTGGTGATGGGCGTGCGGGTCGACGACATGGTTGATCGGGTTCGCGTGTCGTGACGACCGCTGCGCCTGTCACCACCAGCGACCAAATCCCACCGTACCTGTCGACTAGGCACGTCACCGGACGCTTGCTTCGCTCGACGACAAACCCGCAACTGCAACGGCGCCCCTGCCAAAGGCCGAAGACATGTTCCGTCCCGGCCAGACGGAGTCGCGCTTGGGGAGAGGTCCGGAACGGGCTTCCTCCGGCACTGAGGTGGAGGGATCACGCAGGCGCGCGAACACAATCGGGGAGGTCGTGGCGCCAGACGTCACGGGCCTCGCGCCTGACGAAGGCGCCTGAATGATGACCGATCGTGCGGCTGCGACCGCGATCGACCCGGATACGCCAACCGGCGACGGGATGGATCGAGTGCGCCGCGCCCTCAAATTGCCATGGTTTCGCGTTCCAGCGCGGCCAGGGTCATCGTCTGACGTCGCCTTAGAACCGCCCCCATCGGAATTGCCAACCGCACCGACGTCGTTCGAAGACCCGTTCTTGCGTCGCCTCGAACGCCTCCGCGTCGTCGCCCGCCGCCAACACGGATCGATCAGCTTCGGCGGACGACGAAGCCGACT
>CAYFLJ010000119.1:0-4803 GCA_964343985.1 uncultured Thermoflexus sp. | reverse complement strand
GACGTACAGAGCCCAGAAAGCTGGGTGCTTCCAGCGCGTCGCCCCAGTTCCGTTGCAGTGGGCGGGGATGAGCCTAGAGGCTGCCAAACGTCGCAGGTCATCCGCCTTATCCGCGCACAACATTGGCGTTGGCCCGTTCCGCCGTACGGGGCCGAATGCAGCGCTCAAGCTGCAGCATCTCCGTTTCACGCGAAACGAGGTACATTGCAACTGGAGGACGGTCGAGGTGAGGCGGGGGCCGTCGCCCCGACATCACCGCGTGAATTGGGAGTGCCATGACCTACGCCTCGCCCGCAACCACGATCGTCCGAGACAGGGACCTGCCAACTCGTTTCATGGGGTTCCCGCGTCGCCACGGCCCCCCGGGAATACGTAATCTGGTCATCATCCTCCCGGTGGTGGCCGGCGCGCATGTCGTGGCCCAACGCATCGCTTCACGCGTACCGGGCACAGTCGCAGTCCCATACCTCGATGATGGCGTGAGCGGTCGTGAAGACGAGGCGATGACCGATCGTGTCCTCATCGGCGCTGCCGCGGGTCCAAACGTCGCTGCACTCCTTTTAGTCAACCTCGCGGACGACGGTCGCGACGGCCGGATCGCAGACCAAGCCCTGAAGCGTAGTCCTGGGCGCCCGGTCGAAACCCTGAGTATCGAAGCATGCGGCGGGTCACTTCGCGCAATCGCGACCGGCGCCGAACGGGCCCAAGCCCTGCTGAACGCCGTTTCGGGAGCGACGCGAAGCGAGTTCCCGGTCAGCGAACTCATCATGGCAGCCGAGTGCGGTGGCTCCGACGCAACTTCTGGCATGGCGTCGAACCCAACCGTCGGCGTCGCCGCCGACATTCTCATCGATTTTGGCGGCACGGTCTGCTTCTCAGAAACGACCGAAATGATGGGCGCAGAACACATACTGGCTCGACGAGCCTCGAGCGATGCTGTCGCGCGCCGGATTATCGAGATCGTTGCGAACGTCGAAAAGGCCGCAAACGCCGTCGGGGCCACCGTTGCAGGTGGAAACCCGACGCCGGGCAACATGGCCGGTGGACTTTCAACAATCGAAGAGAAAAGCCTCGGGTGCATCCTCAAAGGGGGCACGCGTCCGGTTCAAGGCGTCCTTGACTTTGCCGAACCGATTACTGGACGCGGCCTCTGGCTGATGGACACGCCAGGTCACGACGCCGTCTCTGTTTCAGCGAAGGCAGCCGGTGGCTCCCACCTCAACGTCTTCACCACCGGTCGCGGTTCTCCGCTCGGCAACGCCATTCAGCCAGTGATGAAGGTATGCGCAAACGCCGCAACGGTCGCCAGGATGCGCGACAACTTTGACTTCACCGCCGAAGCGATCGTTTCAGGGCTCGCGACAAAGGAACAGCTCGGGCGCGACCTCTACCGCCTGATCATCGAAACGTGCAGCGGTCGCCCCGTCGCCGCTGAAATAATTGGGCATTACGAGTTCGCAATCCACCACATCGGGATTATCGATTGACAGCGGAAACTGCTTTCGCGCCGATTCATGTGGTTTAGAAGGGGGCTGTAAGGTCCACCTACTGCTGTCGGCAGTTGTTAGAGGGTCGCGAAGAATACTTATTGTCGAAACCTTACCCGATGCAAGCGTGGCTCGCCTCGTGAGCGCCGCTGCGTGGTGCCGACCCTTCGTTCCTCAACTGCTGTGGAGTGGCGCTTGAGTGCCGCGTGACGCCTACTCTCTGGTTTCCTGAGCGCGGGAGTAAGGGTGGGGGCTGTGGTAGCATCCGATCAACGGTGCCGTATCGTCTAACGGTAGGACGCTTGACTCTGAATCAAGTAGTTGGGGTTCGAATCCCTGTACGGCAGCCCGAATACGCCGGGCCGACCCAAATCCCGCGCGCGTCAGGTATGCGTCCAGAGCGTCATGGTCGGCACGTTACCTACAGACGCCCAGACTAGCGCCATCGCTGGTGCAATCGAAGAACTCAGGCGGAAACGCTCGCCAGCCGTTTCATGTGTTCATGAGGTGATTGGCGGCGCGTGGCAAAACTGGCGTGACGCGCGCACGGCAGTCGTCTTGCCTGGTTCTTTCAATCCGTTGCACGTCGCACATCTACAACTTCTTGAAGCTGCGGCGCGTGCAATCCGCCAGCCTAACGGGCTTCCAGACCCCGTCCAAGCACTTTCCTTGAGCGTCAATACCATCGACAAAGCACAGGTGACCGGTATGGCGCTTCACGACCGCGCTTGGACAATGCACGCGGCGATTAGTCCACGCGGTGGGCTTGCGCTCCTCGCCAGTCACGGACTCTATCTCGATCAAGCGTTCGCACTGCGCAACGCAATGCCTAAACTTGCAAGAGACGGGCTGTGGTTCGCGATCGGGTACGACAAAGCGGTCCAAATCTTCGATCCCCGGTACTACGACGACCGCGATTCGTCACTGCAATCGCTATTTGATGGCGCGGGACTGCTGGTAGCGCCTCGAGCTGGTGCCGACGCCCGCGACCTGGGCGAGCTTATGAACCGCTCTGAGAACCGACAATTCTCTGAGAGCGTCCGGCCGATCGAACTTTCCGCAGCGCTTTCTTCACTGAGTTCAAGCGCCATTAGGTCAGGAACCGCATCGCACCGCAACCTACCCCCGGCCGTCGTGGCAATGATTGGCGAGCGGCGCTGTTACAGCCGGGACGCCTGAATGACGCAGGTGTAAAGCAGGGTCAGCGCCGCGGTCGCGAACGCGACCTGGTTCTTGTGACGTTCAACTTCATGGGACGTGACTTCGTTGGTGAACGTGCCGGTCGGCCCCGCCACTGCGACAAATCCCAAGCCGGTCGGCTTTCGCGACCGCCTGCCAACTTGTGGGCCCGCAATTCCGGTTTCGCCGACGCCCCATGTCGCGCCAGTCCGTGTGCGCACCGCCTCTGCAAGTGCCTTGGCCATCTCGCCGCTCACGGCGCCAGATGCGACTTCGCCTAGGCCGAGCCACTCAAGACGCATGTCCGCGGCGTACGGAATTACCCCTCCGACGAACCAAGCGCTCGCACCAGGGATTCCTATCAGCGATGCCGCAATCAACCCACCCGCAGATGTCTCAGCGATCGCAGCGGTTTCACCACGTCTTGAAAGTTCACGTGCGATCGAGGACGCGATTGAATGCTGGATCGAAGTTTCGTCCATTCGCTATCCGTTCAGTGCCTCGCGCGACGCCTCGTTCGCCCGTGCCGTCGCGTCCTCGAGCCCGACCTCGCCCCGCCAATAGCCTGCGAGCGCCGCCCCCGCTGCACGTCGCATCTGAGCGGTCGTCGGCCCCAGAACCGGCGAGCGGGCCTTCACGATTGCGCCTGCAATCGAGGCACGGCGATCCCTTGGCGAGGCAGTCGGGGTCCGATACGTCGGTTCATCGGTGATTGCTTTCGCTTGGGGCAGCCAGAGCGACTGTTCATACTCAAGCCGTTGCGTATCCGGGTCGACAAGGAACTGCAGGAATTCCCACGCGTCGTCTGGACTTGGCGCGCGTCCGCCAATCGCAACAACATCGGGGTGCCACGCCGCGGCCTGCGCCACTCGCCCACGGGGCTGCGCGACGAAGCCAAAGTCGCCGAACGCCAATCGTTTGAGCGCAAACTCGTCATCTGCACATCCGAACCACATCGCGACCCGTCCGCGCACCAGCGCGCTCATGTCGCTGTGGACTCCGTTAGGCGGTGCAACTTGATGAATGTGACGCAAGTCGTGCACCCAACGAAGCGCGTCTCTCGCCGACGGGGTATCCCATCCCGGTGTCGTTCCACCACGATCAAGGTCGTCTGCGCCGGTGCCCCACAGCCAAGGCGTCACGAACGACACAATGGGGTCGATTGAGAGCGCCCAGATGTCCGAAGTCCGAGTCGTCAACAGTTGGCCCGCGTCCAGGAATTGATCCCAAGTCCACGCAGGATCGGGGTCAGCGAGACCGCCACGCGCGAACCGTCCGCGGTCATAGAAGATCCCCCACAACGACGTTCGTCCTCGAGGAAAGGCGTGCCACGACTTGGCAAACGTCGCGCCATCAAATGGCCCAGCCAAAGCGTCCGGCTTGAAGCCGTCGCGGCGCATCACTGAATCGAGCCGCTGCGTGACGCCCGACGCGTAAAAGCCCGGAGCTTCTGGGCCGGGTAAGCGCATGACGTCCGGATCAGTGCCGGCGGCCACCATCTGCTTAAGACGTTCGATGTAGGTTGTCGCGTCGTCCGAAGCCACGACGACATCGACTTTGAGGTCGGTGTAATTCTTCTCGAACGAAAGCAACGTCCAATGTTCCGCCTCGCGGACACCTGAAGTCCCCCACGTCGCATAGATGACCTTGCCCGGAGACGTCCCAATCCGCGGGACGCTGGGCAAATCGTCAGCGCCGCACGACGCAACCAAGATTGAGGACAGGGCAGAAGCTGCCGCCTGATAGAGCGCACGCCGAGTGCGTGGCACGGCAACGCCAGTTCTGCGTGCCTGCGAAGCCGTCACAAGTCAGCGATCAACCTTCCGGACAATGGTACGCGCGAACGCGGCTTCGACCCGAACTGATGGCACCGCACCCAAGACGAGCAGCGTACGACGGTCAAACGTCGCGAGGCAGACGCGGAGGGCATGCACCTTGAGGTTTTAGCTTGCACATTCCCAATCGAACTCCAACTTCCGAGTTCCAACCGAGTGCCCTAGTCACCCGAGGCAATGCCGTCTGGGAAAGCCGGCGCCCTCGCCGGCCCGATTTCTCATTTGTCCCTCGGGATTGAATTCGACGCCTGCGCGCTTTGCGCGTCATGCGTCAGCTGCGGCCCCCTCAACCATGCTTCTGT
>CAYFLJ010000118.1:0-4816 GCA_964343985.1 uncultured Thermoflexus sp. | reverse complement strand
GCCGATATCGACCGGCTTGTCCGAGTGCTCTCCGCGATCTAGATCCGGCAGTTCCCCCCTTCCCTCGTAGGGACGGGGGCTAGGGGGGTAGGCCCGCCCGACAAACGCATCGTCCCGCTCGCGAACAAGGACACCCCGCCATGACGACGACCGACCGCGGCAATGCACCAGTCAACGGCACCAGCATCTTCTCTGGGAGGCAGTCTGGCGTGCCGACCCTCTTTGAGAAGAGCATCCCTGGCCGTCGCGCGGGATCGTTGCCCGTCCTCGACGTGCCTGCCGTCGACCTTGCCGACGTCATCCCGGCCGGCGAACGACGCCAAGCACTGCCGCTTCCCGAGTTGAGCGAACTCGACGTCGTGCGCCACTTCACGCGCCTCTCAAAGCGCAACTACTCCATCGAGAGTGAGTTCTATCCCCTCGGGAGTTGCACCATGAAGTACAACCCCAAGGTCGACGAATCAATCGCCGCACTCTCAGGCTTCCGGAACCTCCACCCGCTTCAACCGGAAAGCACCGTGCAGGGTGCCTTGCACGTCCTGCACCACATCCAAGCGCAACTCGGCGAGATCACCGGCCTGCCGGGCGTCTCAACCCAACCCGTCGCCGGTGCACACGGTGAACTCACCGGCATCCTGATGGTGCGTGCATTCCACCTCAAGGCCGGTCGCATGCGGCGCAAAGTCCTCATCCCGGACTCTGCACACGGCACAAACCCCGCTACCGCCGCCATGGCCGGCTACGAAGCGATCACGATCGGCCACGACCGCGAGACCGGCGAACTCGACTTCGACGACTTCCGCGCCAAACTCGACGACGACTGCGCGGCGATCATGATCACCCTGCCGAATACCCTCGGCCTTTTCGAAACCCGCATCGAAGAGATCTGCCGCCTCGCGCACGAGGTTGGATGCCTCGTCTATTGCGACGGTGCCAACCTGAACGCCCTCGTTGGAAGCCTCCGTCCGGGCGATGTCGGCGTTGATGTCTTGCACGTGAACTTACACAAGACGTTTGCCGTCCCGCATGGCGGAGGTGGGCCGGGCGGTGGTGCGATTTGTGTCGCCGCCAACCTCGAACCGTTCCTGCCCGCACCACTCGTCGTCCGCCATCGTGACGGCACGTACGGCCTCGACCACGACCGCCCCGACTCCATCGGGCGCGTGCACACCTACAACGGCAACTTCAACGCCGTCTTGCGGTCGTACGCCTACATCCTGCAACTCGGGGGCGACGGCCTTGCCGAACTTGGTGCGAACGCCGTCCTGAACGCGAATTACCTCAAAGCATTGCTAGCCGATGACTTCGAGTACTACGTCGACCGGATTTGCATGCACGAGTTCGTGATCGACGGTCGGCCGTTCCGCGAACACGGGGTGCGGACGCTCGACATCGCTAAGCGACTGATCGATCACGGCTACCACCCCCCGACCGTCTACTTCCCGCTCATCGCGCCGGAAGCGATCATGATCGAGCCAACGGAGACCGAGTCCAAGCAAACGCTTGACCTCTTCGCCGCGGCACTTATCGAGGTTGCCCGCGAAGCGCGGGAGACGCCCGACGTGGTACTTAGCGCGCCGCACCTCACGCCTGTTGGCCGACTCGACGAGGTTCGCGCGGCGCGCCAACCCGACCTCAAATGGGATCGCGCTGAAGCCGCCGGATGAGACTGGCCTCGCCCCCTCTCCCGTGAATGCGCACACGGCGTGGACACGGGCGCGGAGGGGGTGGACGCACCCCGATTGCCCGCCGCGGAGGGTTGGGGCACTCCGCTTACTGGTCGCGTAGGGGTTGGAGGCACCCCGCTTACTGGGCACGGAGGGGTTGGAGAGGGGATGCGATATCCCTGAGGCGCCGGCAAAGACCACACCTACGAACAACGGCTGCCTTGCTGCTCACCGCAGAGCGGGCAAGATGAGGCCGCCTGAGTATTGCTACGCTAGCCGTCGAGCAGCGCCGGAACAAGGACCGACGCTCGTTCGCGCGCTACCGCCTCAAATGCTGCGATATCTCGGTCGGTGTACCGACGCGACCCTTCCCGCGCCGACGCGACCCAAAGTGCCAAGAGTTTGCGACGATGTGAGGTCGCGACGACAACTGCCACGCCCTGATCTCCAAGCGCAAGCAACGGCAGCATCCCCGACGGGACATCGGTGAGCTCTTCCCACCGTTCAATTGGCATCGCACGCGCGGCCGAGGCAAGCGTGTCGGCAAGCGTGTCATCAATCGGAAACTCAGGCGCACCGACCGGCGCGTCAGGCAACACTGCCGCGCCAGTCCCGAAGGTACCCGCCCGCGCATCACGTGCGGCGCCCCAATTTCCCGCCACGGCAACCGCGATCAGTCGCCGGCCGCGGCGCATCAATACCGCACCAGCCACCGCGCCGGCGGCATCCACGAACGCGCGCACCGATGCCTCCGCCCCATCAGGTACCGGTACCGGTCGCGCTGGCAGGGCCACCTCTGATGCGATGGGTGTTGGCACCCCATCTTCGACCGGCGTCGGGCGCGGTTCGCGACGCGTCCGAAAATCTGGAATGGCAGACAAATCGAAGTCTGCACCATCGTCGCCCGTTCGCGATGTCACCATCCGCCCAGTGGGCTGCGACCGGGTAGTTGCCCGCTCAAACGCCTCCGGCACATCAGACGTCTTCGTCGAAGTTAGCCCCGCCGCACGGGTGATCCCGTTGGCACGCCAGGCCACAATCGCTGCAACGGTTGTGAGACCTACGCCAAGCGCGGCGAGTACCAGCGACGGCGCGCCACTCCCAGCCGCGGCAAGCACGACAGAGAGCAGAATCGACGCGGCCGCAAAGGCACCAAGCGCCAACTCCCACGGGAAGCGATTTCTGGGGATCCCCGCGGTAGGCGGACCCGACGCGACCCGTCGACGTGCCGGTTCTCGTCTCATTTCATCAAGCCTGACTACCCGCTCGCACTTCGCCGATGCCGCCTGAGGGTTTCCGCCAAAGTGGGTGGCACCCATCAGCGACGCAGATCATGTGGTGTCGCACCCCCAAGGATCACATAGGCGGCGTCGGTCGGGGACATCGCACCACTCGCGACCGCACGAACAATCTCGGAACCGTCTTGCGAAACGAGGGCATCACGAACGCGCATTCGAACCATTGCCGTCGCTGCGCGATCAATTGCGCGCCGCGTTCGCGCCTCCCGATCCGTCGGCCGATTCGCGGCGGCGAGGATTGTCGCGCGCAGTTCCAACACTCCAACTCCGCTCGTGGCGACGGTCTCCAAAACCGGGCAACCGGCCTCTTCGCCCCGCCCAAAGCGTAGCCCCGACGCCATCGCCGATGCGCCGTCGAGATCGGCCTTGTTCACGACGATGACATCGGCGACGTCGTTCACGCCAGACTTCATGGCCTGAATCGAGTCTCCGAGACCCGGCGCGTAGACCACAACGACCGTGTCTGCGAGTCCGGCCACCGCGAACGCGTCCTGACCTGACCCGACCGTCTCGAGCATAATGGTTCGAAACCCAACGGCGCGCAACACCGACAGCATGTCCCACGCCGCGTCCGCAAGGCCATCACCGGCACCACGGCCGGCCACGCTGCGCACGTACACCCTACGGTCGCCCGCTAGCGCCCCCATCCGGACACGATCACCAAGAACTGCCCCTCCGGTCGTCGGGCTGCTTGGATCAATCGCAAGGACTGCGATCAACGCGTGCGGGTCTGCGTCACGCCAGGCGTTGGCCAGTGCCGCGACCAACGTGGACTTTCCCGCACCCGGTGCGCCCGTGATGCCGATCACGGTGGCAACGTCCGACGCGCTCCGAGTTGCCTCCTGTGCCGAGGCGACGACCGCCCGGCCAGCCTCTCCGCCTGCCTCGACTCGCGTCAGTGCCCGCGCCAACGCGCGTCGGTCACCTGCGCGCGCCGCGTCGAGAAGCCAAACCGCCGAATCGAAATCGCCGCGAGGTGGTGCCACCTGGGGCAACACATGGAGACCCGCGCCCATGGAGGCGCCCCACGTGCTGGGCGCGGAGGGCGCTCGGTGTGCCTGCTCTGCCACGGCATCGCGTTCAAGAAGCTCGACAAGGACGCCGTGCACGTCTCGCGGATGGAGAAACGCGACGCGCCCCCCGTGACCCCGACGTGGACCCTTGTCTACCATCGCGTAGCGAGGCGCTAACCGCGCAATCTCGCCGTCGATGTCGTCGGTGAGGAAGCACACGTGATGAAGGCCCTCGCCGCGCTTCTCAAGAAACCGCGCGACGGCGCCAGATGGGTCGTTTGGATCCGCCGGCGCAAGAATTTCAAGCCGGGTGCCACTGTCTTCGTGCCACGTCTCTGGTACAAAGGCGACCTGCACCGCCTGCCCATCAACCTCTTCGACGTGTGAACCTGCGTGTGCAATGAGGTCAGCGAAGACACCGGTAGCCGCCGACGCATCGTGCACCGCGATACCGATATGGTCGATCCCGAGAATCACCGGCGGCGCCCGATCATCCGGCGTCGCGATACGGGCCAAAGACGTCGCGCATCGCGCCGGCAAGTTCGCCCGTGGTGGCCCGAGCCAAAGCACCTTCCACAAGGGCTTCCATGACCTCGGGGGTGCCCGGCGTCTCTCGGGATGCGTGCGCCGCGGCCCGCACCCTGTCAAGAGCGGCGGCGACCCGAACGTTGTCGCGCGTCGCCCGGAGGCGCGCGATACGGTCGCGTTGCCGCGCACCGACCTCACCATCCACCCGCAGCAAATCCGGTACGCCAGACCCATCTTCCGACGCAAACCGGTTCACACCGACGATGGTCCGGTCCCCGCGGTCAACGTCGCGCTGGTAGCGGTACGCGCT
>CAYFLJ010000117.1:0-4817 GCA_964343985.1 uncultured Thermoflexus sp. | reverse complement strand
CCACCGAGTTGGCCGCCATCAGCGCGCCGCCTAGCCCCTGCACGATCCGGGCGACAACTAGCACAGCAAAACTCGGGCTCAGCGCGCAGAACGCCGACCCAATGCCAAAGATCGTGATCCCGAGCGCGTAGAGGTTGCGCCGCCCACGCAGGTCCGCCAGCCTCCCAAAGATCGTCAGCAGGCTTGCGGACATCAGCATCGGCGCGAGCGAGATCCACGCAATCGTCGCCGCCGGCACGCCAAAGTCGCTCATCAGCGCCGGGTTCGCGATGCTAAGCGCGGTGTCTTGAATGCGGGACATCAATGCCCCGCACAACACCACCGCCGTCGCGGGCAGTAGCGGGATCCCCGGCGCATCCGCGCGGGCGTTCGTCGTCGCGGTCAACCGTGTCGTCTCCCCGCCGCTGACCATACCCGCGCCCGTTCGCACCGACCACTGCCGGACAGAAGTGGAGGCACCCCACCTGCTGGGCGCTGGCTACTCCGCGGGTGCCTACCCAAGGCTCGGTCGGGCGCCCCGAACCCGGCTAGACTTGTGCCATGGAGGTCGTGGAGTACTCCCCCGAGTGGTTGCCCGGCCTCGGGGCACTCGCTCGGGCGCACGCCCGGCTTGTCATCCCCGGCACCGTCCCTGACGACACCGCCGTCGCACGCGGCCTCGACTATCACCTCGCGTGGCCCTTTTATTCGCCCGGCATGGACAGCAGTCAGGTGCGCCTCGTCGTCGAGGATGGCGAGGTCCTCGCCGCGGCCCAACTCGGCATCTCCGACCATGGGTGGGGCTACGGCGCCGCCGATGGCGATGGCCCGGACTGGCTTCGGGAAACGCACGCCGCGATCTTTTGGCTCTTCTTCTGGCCGAACGTCACGGGCGCGGATCGCGCCGCTGCCACGCTTGCCGCCTCGATGGTGCGATGGGCGAGGACCGAAGGACTCCCGGGCCTGGAAGCCTTTCGCGGCGGCCCTGGATTCCTCCAATTTGGCGCCCAGTGTTCCTCACGGTGGCCGCATCTCTGGGCTCCGATGCGCGCGATTGGCTTCCGCCAACCACGACCACTCATCGTGTACGCGGGGGCGACCGACGTGGTCGTCGCACGTGACGTCACGCACAGCGACCTCCAAATCGCCACCGTCAACCGGCGCGGGCGCATCGAAGCGTGGATCGACAGCACATTGTGCGGCGTCTGCGATACCGAGGTGATCGGAGACCGTCTGGATGACGACCTGATCGCGCACTACGACGACCCCACGTCGGAGCGCCAAGATTCAAGCGAAGGTGAGCGCCGCGGGGGTAAGCGCCGCGCACGGCGACGCGCCGCCGGGAACTCGTGGGCACACGTCCGACGCCTCTGGGTCAATCGTGACGCACGGGGCCTCGGCGTGGGCACCGCCTTGATGCACGCGATGGTCGGGAACCTTGCAAACCGCGGCATCCGTCGGTGGGCGCTCCATCTCCCCGACGGTGCCGACATCGGCCCCGCTCACGGTCTTTACAGCCGCTTCGGCCGGGCCGTTGATCGTCAGTACGTCATGCGGCTGTCGTTCTAGAGGTCGGGGTGCTCAGCGGCAATCCCGCGGCCGCTAGGAGCCCGTTCGCGCCGACTCACGCACGCCGCACCGCCGCTTCGGGGCGAGGGTTCCATCTGGTGGCGTGTGTTGCGGCACCGGTTAACTGACGACCACCCACCGTCACGCCGAAAAGAGTCGTGGACAAGGGGAATGCGCCCGAGGCGCGACACCCGACAGACAGCGGGCCTGCCAGCCTGCTGTCACGCGAACCAGATGCCAGTCGGCTTTGGGTGCGCACGATCCATGCGCCTACCAGCGTTGGGTCGGACGGTCGGGACTCGCTTCGGTCCGGTTCACGTTGGCGTTCATCGACATCGTGTCCCGGGAACTACTGGATATCCGCGCACGATTGGCTCTGCCGTGCGGTCGACATCCTCCATTCCCCACCGAAACGATGCGAGCGGAGTCGCATCGGTCCATGTACGGGATAGGGAGATCACCTCATGGCATTGCGGATCAACTACAACCTCGCCGCGTCCGTGGCACAGCGGAGCCTGAGTGCCAGCCAGGACACCTACGCAACGCACGCTCAGCGCTTAGCTACCGGCCTTCGCATCAATAAGGCTGCTGACGACGGCGCCGGCATGGCGGTTTCAGAGCGCTTGAAGAACCAAGTCCGGGGCCTCAATCAAGCGGCACGCAATGCCCAAGACGGCATCAGCATGATTCAGACCGCCGAAGGCGCGATGAGCGAGGCACATGCCATCCTCGCCCGCATGCGTGAACTCGCCGTTCAGGCCGCCAGCGACACGATCAACAACACCGACCGCACCAATCTGAAGACGGAATTCACGTCGCTCTACAACGAGATTGACCGCATCACGAACGCGACCCAGTTCAATGGCGTGGCAATCCTGACCGGTGGGAGCACCGCAGTCATCCTCCAGATCGGCGCCAACACGTCGACTCTGACAGCGACCGACAATCAGTTCAGCCTCAATATCACGCCGTCGGCTGCAGGCAACTTCTACATGAGTTCGCTGTCGCCAACCATGACGGATATGGGCGTCACCTCTCAGTCGTTGGCCAACCTTGCGATTTCGTCGATTGACGTCGCCATCAACGCGGTCAGCACCGCACGCACGAGTGTCGGGTCGCTGCAGTCGCGCCTCGAGAGCGCCACTCGCACCCTTGGCGTCGCCGCCGAGAACGCCGCCGCCGCGAACAGCCGGATCGCCGACGCCGACATTGCACAGTCCATGAGCGAACTGGTTCGCGCCCAAATCCTGCAGCAGGCCGGTATCTCCGTCCTTGCGCAGGCCAATCAGGCGCCCTCCTTGGTTCTCCAGCTGCTCAAGTAAACCGCGTACGCCGCCGCGCCGGTCCGGTCACGCCGCCCGGATCGGTGCGACGGCAACCAAAACTCACAGCAACGCCGGGTGCGCGCCCGGCGTTTTTCGATTCCTTGAAGCAACGACCAGACAACGCGCTTACGCTTCCGTCGATTGCTCCGCGAGGTTTGCCGTGGCCGCCTCACCGAGGGTCGCGTCCGGCATGAGCACCAGCCAGCCAAGCCCCAGCCCCAAGAGCGCCGCAACGACGCTTGCCCCCAAAATGCCCACCTTCGCCGCCGCCAAAAGCGGTCCGTCCGCAAACGCGAGTTGCCCAACGAAGAGCGACATCGTGAACCCAATCCCCGCAACGCAGCCAAGCACCACGACTTCACGCACGCCAATCCCCGTCGGCAGCTGCGCCAAGCCTGTCCGGGCCGCCACCACGCATGCCAACACGACCCCCACCGGCTTCCCGATCACGAGACCCGCCGCCACGCCACCCACCACTCGTCCGGCCGACCCATCGAGGTCGCTCAGGTCGATGGTCACCCCGGCGTTCGCCAGTGCAAAGGTTGGCATTACTCCGTACGCGACCCAAGGGTGCAGCGTCTCCACGAGGCGAGCTACCGGAGACCGCACCTCCACTACCGCGTGACTCAGCGCCCGCACCGAATCTCGAACGCCTTGCGGCGACGCCGTCCACTCCGGCGTTCGAAGTCGATCAACCACGCGGCTCGCTTCGCGGCGTAAGTCGGATGGGTGCAACCAGGCCTGAACCGGGGTCAACAGACCAACCGCCACACCCGCGATGGTCGGGTGAACCCCCGCGACGTACGTCCCCGCCCATGCCACGGCCGCCGGCGCAACGTACGGCAGAGAAGCCCGCACACCCGCGCGTTGCATCACGACAATCACGCCCAACGCCGCGACCGCCACGCCGATTCCGCCCCATTGGATGCCGCCCGAGTAGAACATGGCGATCACGATGATCGCGCCAAGATCGTCAATCACGGCGAGGGCGAGTAGCAGCACGCGCAACGCCGGCGGTACGCGCGTCCCAAGAATTGAAAGCACACCAACCGCAAACGCGATGTCGGTGGCCATGGGCACCCCCCACCCGGACGCCATTGGTGGTGCGCCTGCAATACCCATATATATGAGAGCCGGCACGACCATCCCGCCCACCGCGGCGATCACTGGCAGGGCGGCGCGCCGCCGCTCCGACAACTCACCTTCGTGAATCTCACGTCGGATCTCCAGGCCGACGACGAAAAAGAAGACCACCATCAGGACGTCGTTCACGACCCACCCGAGCGAGCGTTCGAAGGCAATCGACCCCATGCGTACGCCGACGGGCATCTCCCAAAGGGCAGCGTACGAAGCCCGCCATGGTGAGTTGGCCCAGACAACCGCCGCGGCGGCGACGGCGATGAGCAGCAGCCCACTCGCCGCCTCGATTTCGAGGAAGCGATCAAGCGGCCCGCGCGCGCGCCGGGCAAACGCCTGCAAGGGTGCCCACGCCTCGGGCGGCACCCGCCGACGTATTCGCCCTGGCACCCGTTTCTGTGTCGACATCGCTCTCGGTTTCGCCCGATGCCACCGTTGTACCTGCCACTCGTCACTCGCGAGGCAGCGCACGTCCGCGGTCGACACGGCGCGCACAAAAAGCGTAGGCGGTCGGGGCAACGAACCGACGTCGGTGTCCGGCACCCGCGACGACGCCGTCAGGACTCGGACCGGAGGTTCGTCGTGAGCCTGCGTGAGGTGCTAGCGCACCACAACGGAAGTGCCCGCACACTGAACGCAACGAAGCCGCCCCGCCACCCAGATACTGTGGTGACGGGGCGGCGGTGCGCACCCTGAGACAAGCCTGTTCGCCGAAGCAACTAGCGCGAGCGAATTACTTGAGCAGCTGAAGCGCCATCTGCGGGGCCTGATTCGCCTGCGCCAAAACCGCCATCGTGGCCTGTTGCA
>CAYFLJ010000116.1:0-4848 GCA_964343985.1 uncultured Thermoflexus sp. | reverse complement strand
GTGGGGCGGCCGGGGCCTGGCAGGAAGCGTTCAGACAGGCGCGCGAGGCCCGCGGTCGCCCCAATGCGCCTGGAAACGGGCCTGATCTCTCCGACATGTTCCGAGACCTGTTCGAGCGCCGAGCCGCCGGCGGCGCCCGAAACCGCGTCGGAGAGAACTTGGAACACTCCGTAACGGTCTCCCTAAACGACGCCTTTCATGGGGCTGTGCGCGAGTTCACGGTTGAAGTTCCATCGCGCGCCGGCACGCCCATTCGCGAACGCATCGAAGTCCGTATCCCGCCGGGAGTCAAGGACGGCCAAAAATTGCGCGTCGCCGGCAAGGGGTATGAGGGCGCCGACGGCGGTCCTCGGGGCGACCTTTTTTTCAAAGTGACGGTCGCCCCACATCCCACGCTCGAGCGACGCGAAGATGATCTTCACCTCGAGGTCGATGTTCCGGTCTGGGACGCGATGTTGGGCGGCGAGGTCGACATAGATACCCCTGGGGGCTCCGGCACCATCCCAATCCCGCCTGAGACGCAGAACGGGCGCACCTTCCGCCTCCGAGGGATGGGAATGCCGAAAAAGGACGGTGGCAAAGGAGACTTTTTCGCCAAGGTCCGGGTCGTCCTTCCCACTGAACTCTCAACCCGCGAAAAAGAACTGGTTTCGGAGCTCCGTCGAGGTCGCGTGTGATCTTCAGCAACTCGTGGCGGGTCCGACCATCTGACCGCGATGCAACGGCACCTCAGCGCCCGAACCCGTAGCGCCAACGACGCAGGAGGATCACGACCGTGCCAATTGAGGACGACGAGCCGTGCCTAACCATCGGTGTCGTACAAGTGAAACTTGGGCTCCATCCGCAAACGATCCGACACTGGGAGAAACTCGGGCTTGTTCGTCCGTACCGCGTGCAGAACGGCACGCGAGTTCGAATGTTCTCTGCGAAAGACCTAGAACGTCTTGCGCAAATTAAAGCGTGGATTGACGACCTCGGTGTGAACCTCGCTGGTGTTGACGTCATGCTCCGAATGCAGGATCAGATTGATCGACTGCGCGACGAATCGGTTCGCGACCGTGCCGCACTGGTCGAGCGGTACGAAGCGGAAATCAGGCGCTTAAAGGTTGCCCTCCTCCGCGTCCAAGCCGACCGGTAACTCCCTGTCGCCCATCGGTAAGGAAGCAATCAGCTTTCAAATCGCTTACCACGGTCACATCGGCGTGCGGTCATCAAGCGGCGCCGAGTACTGCACACCGCAAGTCCACCGAGTAGTGCGAACCTTGCAAAGAACTCGTCGACGGCGCACGAGGACACCATCTCGAGCCACCCATGAACACCCAACCGCTCACACGCTACGCACGCCTCGCGGCTGCAAACGCGCAGCGTCACGCCGAAGAACGTGGCGCACCTGAAGTCGAGGTCGAACACCTCCTACTTGCCCTCCTTGAGCAATCTGACGGGGTCGTCGCTCGGTTGCTACGGCGGATTGAGGTCGATCCAAGTGACCTGAGGAAGCGACTCGACGCCGCCCTTTCCGCTGCCCCTCGCATCTCAGGCGGCGTCGAGTTGCGCATGGGCAGTCGACTGCGCAAGGCCTATCAAGAAGCGTTTGTGGAGGCGAACCGCCTAACCGACCAGTACGTCAGTACGGAACACCTGTTGTTGGCCATCCTCCGCGGTGAGACCGGCATCGCCACTGAGGCCCTCTCCACCTTAGGCGCAACACCTGATCGGGTCCTCGGCGCGCTAGCCGAAATGCGAGGTGGCCACCGCGTTACCGACGACGAGCCAGAGACAAAGTACGAGGCCCTCGAACGCTACGGTCGCGATCTCACCGCCGACGCCGCACGGGGAACACTTGATCCCGTTATCGGTCGTGACGAGGAGATCCGACGCATCGTTCAGGTCCTCGGTCGACGGACGAAGAACAACCCAATCCTGATCGGTGAGCCGGGCACGGGTAAAACTGCAATTGTCGAGGGTCTAGCCCAGCGCATCGTCCGAGGCGACGTGCCCGAGAGCCTCAAGGGCCGACGCGTAATCTCGCTCGACCTCGGGGCGATGATCGCCGGCGCCAAGTACCGGGGCGAGTTCGAGGAACGCCTCAAGGCCGTGCTTGCCGAGATTAGGCGTTCGGACGGCGAGATCATCCCCTTCATCGATGAGGTCCACATGATTGTCGGCGCCGGGAACGCCGAAGGTGGCGCCGACGCCGCAAACATACTCAAACCGCTGCTTGCCCGAGGCGAACTTCACTGCATCGGCGCCACGACATTTTCCGAATATCGGAAACACATCGAGAAAGACGCCGCGCTTGAACGCCGGTTCCAGCCGGTCACCGTGCGCGAATCAACCGTCGACGAGACGGTCAGCGTCCTGCGTGGCCTCCGCGAGCGGTTCGAAATGCACCATCGGATCCGCATCCGCGACGCGGCCCTCATCGCCGCCGCCGCGATGTCTCACCGCTATCTGCCTGACCGTTTCTTGCCTGACAAGGCCATCGATCTTGTCGACGAAGCAGCATCGAGACTGCGCGCCGAGGCCGAGACTGTCCCACTCGAACTCGACGATCTCCGGCGTCGGAAGCTCCAACTCGAAGTTGAGCGCGAAGCGTTGCGCGCCGAAGCGCAGTGGAGAACATCCCCGACGTATTCTGTACCTACTGCCCGCCCGGTAAACGGGGCGCCTCCACCGGAGACGAGCGAATACCGCGACGTCGACGCAACCCTCCGCGACCGCCTATCTCGCATCGATGCCGAACTCAACGAGGTTTCCCAACGCGAGACGGTCATCGTAGCGCAGTGGCAAGCGGAAAAGGAGGCGAGTGCGCGACGCGCCGCCCTGCGCACCCAAATCGATGACGCGCGCGCGCAACTTGAACGGGCAGAGCGTGACTACGACCTGCGCGTCGCCTCAGAGCTCCGGCACGGGCGAATTCCCGCGCTCGAACGTGACGTCGCCGCCATCGATCAGCTGCTTGAAGCCTCCGACCGGCCCCGCGTCTTCCGTGAAGACCTCGACGCCCCAGACATCGCCGATGTGATCGCGGCGTGGACTGGTATTCCGGTAACCCGCCTCGGACAATCAGAAGTCGACCGACTGCTTAATCTTGAAGACGCCTTACACGCACGTGTCGTTGGGCAAGATCACGCAATCCGCGCCGTCGCCGAGGCGGTGCGTCGCAGCCGCGCCGGCCTTGCCGATGCGCGCCGCCCCGTCGGCTCATTTCTGTTCGTCGGTCCAACCGGTACCGGAAAAACGCTCCTCGCACGCGCACTTGCTGAAGTGCTGTTCGATGACCAAGACGCCATGACACGCGTCGACCTGTCGGAGTATGCAGAGCGCCACACCGTCTCACGCCTACTCGGTGCTCCACCCGGCTACATCGGTCACGATGATGGCGGACAACTCACGGAAGCGTTGCGCCGCCGCCCGTATCAGGTCGTCTTGCTTGACGAACTTGAGAAGGCGCACATCGACGTTATTGCCGTCCTCCTTCAGTTACTTGAGGACGGACGCCTCACCGATAGCCAAGGACGCACCGTCGATGGTCGACAAGCGATCATCGTAATGACCTCGAACGTTGGGGCCAGTGACATCGTCGACGCGCTCACTCGCTCTGACGATCCCGCGCAAATCGAGGACACAACTTGGGACACCGTCGCGGAGGCGGTGCACGATCGGCTACGACACGCCTTTCGACCAGAATTCCTGAACCGGATTGACGACGTCGTCGTCTTTCATCCTCTCAGCACCGAGCATCTCCGCGAAATTGTGTCCATTGAAATCGCACAGATTCGAGCCCGCCTCCGGGCGCGACACATCGCGTTGGAAGTGACATCTCGGGCGGTCGATCACCTCGCACACGCGGGGACCGACTTGGCGAACGGCGCGCGGCCGCTCCGGCGCGCGATACAACGCGAGGTAGAGAATCTGCTCGCAAGGCTTATCCTGAAAGGCGAGGTCGATGACGGGTCAAAGGTCACCCTCGACGTCGTCGACGAGACCCTCACCGTCGTGACAGCACGACGCGCAACCGTCACGGAAACTCACGTGGCGCCTCGACCATGATTGGGAGAGGGACCGGCGCTAGACTGAATGGTGTCGGGTGCAAGTCGCGCCCGGAAAGGGCGTGCTTTGGCTGACCTCTGGCAGCAATATCGAGAAGTTCTCTGGGGTGGGCGGCGTTGGATCTTGGCGTCGTTCGCCCTGTTCATCGCTGGATCGGTCTCTGGGTACGGCGCCGCCACTACCGACCCTGATGGCGTGCGCGACCTCCTGGCCCCACTTATTCAGATGGTGGCGAGTGTCGGCGCCCAAGTCGTGAAGTCGGGTGACCCGCTCGTACGCACCTGGTTGATCTTCCGGAACAATGCGTCAGCGATCACCCAGTTCGTCGCCCTCGGCTGCTTCGCCGGTCTCGTACCGGCCGTCGACACATTTGCGAATGGTGCGGTCCTTGGCGTGATGGCTGCCCTCGAAGGAGATATCGGTCGCGGTCGCGTCGGTTCGGAAGTCCTCATCGCGGGCATCGCGCCTCACGCGTTATTTGAGCTACCCGCACTGTGGTTAGCCTCGGCGTGGGGCATGAAGCTTGGGCTTTCGTGGCTTATGCCGGCGGCAAATGGCCGACGCCTCGTCGAGTGGCGCGAGACCGCGGCTGAGGCCGCGTACGTCCTCGTGTTGTCCGCGGCGTTGCTAGCGGTCGCCGCCGCGATCGAAGGCAACGTGACCCTCGCGCTTGTGCAGTGGCTCCGTGGCTGACGGTATACTTCGTGCACAATCTGATCAGTACAAGTAAGGTTCATCAATGCCAAAAGGGAAGAAGACCGACCGGAAGCGGTTTGAGCGCCAAGAGAAGCACCG
>CAYFLJ010000115.1:0-5054 GCA_964343985.1 uncultured Thermoflexus sp. | reverse complement strand
TCTGACGTGGTGCTATCGGTCATTGCCGACCTCCTCAGAGAACCGCAGGGATGGCCCTGCGCCCCAATCGTGATGAAGAACTTCGGTCATGAGACGCGCAACGAAGCGCACCGCGGGAACGGCGACGGCATAGGGGAATCGAGACGGCCCGAGTACGCCGATGAACCCGAATGAATCGCCTGCGGTCCCGTAATGTGCCATCACTACCGAACACTCGCGCATCCAGTCCCAACGGTTTTCGCGCCCAATCACCACGTGAACGGTGCCAACTTCGACAGGATCGACCGGGATTCCGTCAATGCTTGGCAGAAGCAGGTCACGCAACGCCTGAGGCCGCTCAAGCAACTCAACAATTGCACGGGCACGATCATTCCGTGCAAACTCTGGTTTGTCAAGCAACTCGACAAGTCCAGCATGATAAACATCTGACTCACGCGTATCGACTTGTTTGACAATATTAGCAATCTGTGTGACAATGAAGGTCTCGTCAAGACTCACTGGAACATCGACAGCCGCGAGCCGTGCTTCGAATTCGGCGCGGGTCCTCCCAGTCAAGAAGGGATTCAGTCGGGCGGTGGCAATCGAAAGTCGTGATTGCGTGACGCCTTCAGGCAGGGCAACGAGCTGTTGTTTCACCGTGCCGTCAAGCAAGACAACGATGACGAGGCCGAGACTGTCCTGCATGTGGACCGCTTCAACGTGCTTTAGACGAGCTTGACTTGCTTGAGGAGCGGTTACGATGGCGGCGGCCTGAACCCCGCGCGCGAGGGTGGCCGCGGCGAGTTGAAGCCACTGTTCACGCACAAGTGCGACCTGATGGAACTGGTGGCGAATGGTGTGCCGTTCGGCGCGCGAAAGCTGGCGCTCCGCCATCAATCGCTCGACGAAGTAGCGATATCCAAGGTCAGAAGGAATGCGGCCGGCGGACGTATGGGGTTGGCAGATGTATCCCCGTGCTTCGAGTTCCGCTAGTTCGTTACGCACCGTCGCGGAACTGACGCCAAGCCCATGCTCGCGGACAAGGGTTTCTGACGACACCGGGACCGCGTGGCGCACGTACTGCTCAACCACGGCGCGCAAAATGCGAGCCTGCCGTTCAGTCAACTCGATGTCGGGCGCAGGTCGGCTCTCCACAGGCGTCAATCCCCAGGCGCTACGCGCGTCGTCACCGGCCTCGGGGCAATCAAGCGTTTGGCAGTCACGTCGCGCGAGTGCCAGTGGACGAGGATAGCAAAGGGACGCACCCGCACTGTGCTCTGCACACTTCAGTACGCGCTTGAGTCGCGCAAGAGCAGAACCGCGGTGCGGAGGATTATTTTTATGTCAAGCCAAAGCGACCAGTTGTCGACGTAGTACAGGTCGTATTTCGTGCGCTCTTCGATAGGGACATCGCCACGGAGACCGTTGACCTGCGCCCATCCGGTTAATCCTGCTCGCTCTCGGAGGCGGCGCAGATAATCTGGAACGCTTTCACTGAACTGGGCGACGAACATGGGCCGCTCCGGCCGCGGGCCGACGACGCTCATGTCGCCGACGAGGACGTTGATGAACTGTGGCCACTCATCAATTGAGTGGCGTCGCAACCAAGCTCCGACGCGCGTTCGACGCGAGTCGTTCGGTACCGTCCAGAACTGCCCCGTCTGGCGCTCGGCGTCGTGCACCATCGATCGAAACTTGATCGCATGGAAACGCTTGCCATCTTGGCCAAGGCGCTCTTGCGCGAAGAACACCGGGCCGGGAGACTCGAGGCGGACAACCGCTGCGACCAGAAGCATCACGGGCGCAGTCACAGTCAGCACGGTCGCAGAGAACGCAATATCAAACGCCCGTTTTACCGTGCGCTGCCAGCCCTCAAGCTCGCTCGCACGTAGCGAGACGAGCGGGAGGCCTTGCAAATTGACGAGAGATGCGTCATTGACCAAGGTCTGAAAGAGGTCTGGATAGACCCGAATGCCTACCGGCTGCCCCTCGCAACGGTTAACCAACTCCAGCAACTCAAGATTTGAGAGCGTTGGATCGGCGAGGATCAGCTCCTGCGGCTGAACGGTCGTCAACACGAGGTCGATGCGATCGAGTGTGCCCACTACCGGCATCGACGCTCCGGCCGGAACGCCACCGATCGGTAGCGTGCTGTCAACGAAGCCGGCGACTCGATACCCGAGATGAGGGAATCGATCAAAGTGGCGGGCAACGCGAACCCCCGCGGCGCCGGCACCGACGACAAGCGTCACTCGCACGCCGGTGCCGGTCGAGGCAAGCCACCCGCGCCAGCGAATCCAGAGGAACCGCCCAACGAACGACAGCGCGGTGCAAGAAAACCAGACGTAGGCCAGAAGCAGGCGTGAGTACTCTGGCCACCCTCGAATCGCGAGCGAGGCAATCGCCACCGCCGCCACGAGGGCGACAAGCATGGCGGTCGCGAGAAGAAAGGCCTGGTCGACGGCATTGACCAGTTGGCGGGAGCGGTACAGCCCGTAGGCACCGAAGGCGCCCCACGCGAACGGCACAGACAAGGCGAACAGGCTGGCGTAACTCCGAAGCGTATGAACCTCTTCGGCAATGGGGAACTGCACGACGAAGCGCACGACGTAGGCGACCAAGAAGCCGGCCCCAAGGGCGATTGAGTCAATGACGATGAGAAAGGCGGGCGACAGGGCGACACGCACCCACGCGGCTATCGAACTGCCGTGCGCGTCGCGGCCGTCGGCCGGTGCGGGCCTACCCCCAAGCTCGATACCCAATCAAACCCCCCGAGTACGCGCCCGACGAATCACGTTGCGCCCCTTCTCACGAAACGCGTCGGCGTGCCGGAGGGCGCAGGCGGTCACGCATGATGGCGACCGCACCAAGCACGACAATCCCGACAGAAACGGCGGCATTTACCACGACTGGCTCTCGCGGTGCGCGGTGCTTCCAATGGAAGATCATCATTGCGCGATAGAACTCGTAGGTGCAACGCAGAGGGCGGCGCCGGCTGCTCTGTCCCTTGTAATGGGTCACGACCACCGACGGTACGTACCGGGCGCGCCACCCCGCCTGACGGACGCGAAGGCACAGGTCCAGATCCTCGCCGTACATCCAGTATGTCTCGTCGAAGAGACCAGCGGCTTCCAAGGCATCCCTGCGCACCAACATGAAGGATCCCGCGACCGCATCAACGTCGCTCTCAACATCCGGGTCGATATAGGTGAGGTTGTAGGCACCGAAGCGACGGTTGTTTGGCCAAAGTTTTGGCAAGCGCAAGAAGTGGTAGAGGGCATTCGCAGGGGTCGGGAATGAGCGGCGGGCCGAAAGGTCAAGCGAACCGTCCGCACGAACCAGTTTCGGACCAACGATTGCCACGGTTGGGTCGGCGTTGAGCGCCTCGACTGCACGTACGAGGCCGTCACGAGGCACCTCGGTGTCGGGATTTAGAAAGAGGATCCAACGACCTGCGGCACATCGAAACCCCAAATTACATGCGGCGCCGAACCCGGGGTTCTCGGGCGCCTCAATTACGACGATTCCCGGGTCGGTCCGGCGTAAGCGTGCGCCGCTCCCGTCAGTACCCGCGTCCACAACGATGATCTGAAGACCGAACGGCGCGTCCGCACGGCGAAGCGCGTCCAAGCACCTGCGAAGAAGCTCCGGCACGTGATACGTGACGATGATGATGGAGAGGCTTGGCGCGACTACACCGGCCACGGCGCACCTCCTCCTTCGCGACGATCATGGGGCAACTCGCCACGCGACCATCGCCACCACAGACCAACCGGATACCCAAGCATCTTTGCCACATCGCCGACGACGCGCACGACAGGGACGAACGGTAACGCGGTCACCGCCTCAGATGTCGACGACGAGTGCGCGAACAGGCGTGCGACCGGTCGATTAACGTAACCGACGCCACCGACGGTGAGTCCGGCGAGGGCTATCAGGCGCCATCGATCACGCAGAACGCAACCGGCGAAGACAACGCCGCACGTGTACGCCGCATAGCGGATGGTGTGTCGACGCGCAAAGAGGCCGGCCTTGCCATCGCCTCGCGCATATCTGTAGTACTGCATGAAGAACGCTCGAAGCGTCGACCTTGGCCGAAATCGCACGACTGCACGGGGCACGAACCGAAACGTCATTCCGCCTCGGCGCAGGGCGAGGTCGAAGACAAGGTCCTCGCCGTAGTCCAACCACTCTGGGTAACCCTGTACCTTTTCAAACGCAGCACGGCGAAAGGCAACCGACCGACTCGACGGCAGGAAGTGTAAAGGGTCTATATCTTCAACCGAAGGTAATGTGGTCGCCGAAAGCGCACGTTCCCACGGCGATTCTGGCGCGCCAACGAAAAACCCACTCGCAACATCGGCCTCTGGTGCATCCTCGACCGCAGTACAGAGACGAGCTAACCACTCCGGGTGGAGAACGGTGCCTGCGTCGACCGACGCAACGAGCGATTCTCGGGTCAGAGCGGTGGCCAAATTACGCCCGGCGGCGATGTTCGACCCCGCCGCAACGTGGACATCAACCGGAAACGACGCCTGCGCCGCCTTGATCTTCGCCTTGGCGACCGTCGCATCGGTTGATCCACCGTCAACGACAACAACAGTTGCAGGCGTTAACGACTGCCCGGTGAGACCATCGATGAGATCAGCGACCGTCGACTCCTCGTTCCGAACGGTCGCAATCACCGCCGGCCTCGGTATGGTGCGCGCAAACTCGCGGACGTATGCGTCGACGAGCTTTGGCACGATCACACCCCAGTCGTGCACCTCGGAGGCAAGCGCGTATGCCTGCGCCGAAAGGTCCGCACGAGCGACCGGGTCCCTCAAAAGATCGACAACCGCGGCGGCAAACACTTTCGCATCCTCGGCAAGGCGCCCGTGAACCCCGTCGACGATTCCCGAACCCGCCGCGCCGAACGCCGTCGAGACGACCGGCACACGCGCGGCCATCGCCTCTAGTACCTTGAATCGCGTGCCACTTCCCATCCGCAACGGCACGACAGCAATCCACGCCGACGACAAACGCTCTCGTAACTCCGCCTCGGTCAGGTAACCCGTAACTTGAACGGTCGCCGA
>CAYFLJ010000114.1:0-5081 GCA_964343985.1 uncultured Thermoflexus sp. | reverse complement strand
GCGGGCCGCGCACTGGGGTCGTTCGCGACGGGGTCGTCTATGACGTCACCGACGAATCGGGCGACGCGCTGACCTTGCTTCTTGCGCACCATGCGGGTGCCCCCGAACCTCACGGCGTCGCCGCCGGGTCGTATGCCTCGCTAGACGTTGCGCCGCACGACGACGTGGCGCACTTGCTCATGCCGATCTTTCCCACTGAAGTGTGGGGTGCCGGCGTGACGTACAAGCGGAGCGCCGAGTTCCGCGATGAGGATGCGACGACCTCGAAGGGCATATACGACCTCGTGTACATCGGCGCGCGTCCGGAACTCTTTTACAAGGGGCGGGCGGTGCATTGTGCCGGGCCGAACGGCGACGGGGGTATCCGGGCGGACAGTGCGTTCACCGCGCCGGAACCGGAGATGGCCATCGTGGTGGCTGCGAACGGCGACATCCTCGGCTACACGTTGTGCGACGACGTGTCGGCTTGGGATATCGAGCGGGAGAACCCTCTCTACCTGCCGCAGTCCAAGATTTTCCGTGGGTGCGCGGTGATCGGCCCGACGGTCGTCACGCCAGACGAGGTGCCGGACCCGTCGGCATTGCACCTCCGCGCGACGATCTCGCGTGGCGGGCACGAGATCTTCGCTGACGAGTGCGGCGTTGATCGCATGAAGCGGACACTTCCGGAACTCGTGCACTTCCTGCGCTTGAACAACCCGATCCAGGACGGCACGGTGCTTTCGACCGGCACGGGGATCATCGTGACGCAGGATCAGGCGTTGCACGAGGGCGACGTGGTGACGATTGAGGCCGCGCCGATTGGGGCGTTGCGCCACGGCATGCGGAAGTTGCCAATCGACGCGTAGCGACGCGCCTACCCCCTCGAAAACGGCCCGGTTGGTGCCTGTGTACGGGCCGCGGCCACGGGGATTCGAGGAGGGGGGCCTTGTGTTAGGCCACCGCCTCACCGAAGTGCCATTCGCGCCACCACCGGTACGCGAGGGGAATGCCCTTCGATGACGGGAACTGCGGCGCGTACCCGAGCAGTTCGCGCGCCTTACTGAGGTCGGCGACGTACTGGCTAATCTCCCCGACCCGGATGGTGCCTAACTCGAAGTACGGGTCGATGCCGGCGGCGTGGGCGACCAACGTCGCAGCCTCGAGAAGCGTCGTTCCCGTGCCAGTGCCAAGATTAATTGCATTGCCCGATACGCTGGTTGGTGTGTGGACGAGGCGATCAATCGTGCGCACGACCCCGTCGACGGCATCGTCGATGTAGGTGAAGTCAAAGGTCTTGTGCGGTCCAAAGATGGTGATCGGTGCGCGACGCGGGACACGGTCGCAAAGGATGGGGATGAAGCGGCCATTCCGCTCCAAGTCGTCGAAGCGGCCGTAGACGTTGCTGAATCGAATAATCACGAACGGTAGGTTGAAGCATCGCGCGAAGCTCCGGATGAGGGCTTCGTCGGCGAGTTTGGCGGCGGCGTACGGGCTTGCGGCGCCCTCCACGCGGACGGCGTCCTCGCGCACCGGCACCGTGGCTTGCTCACCGTAGACCTCGCGCGAACTCCCGAAGATCACGGGGGTGCCCGTCTGGCGGCAATAGTCGAGGACGCGATGCGTGACGGTGTAGTTCTCGAGGGCATTCGACGGATGCTCAACCGACTCATGCACCTTGGCGCGCGCCGCGAGGTGCACGACCACATCGGCGCTCCCCCACGGGGCGGTTTCGAGGCTGCCCGTGGCGCAGAGATCTTCGAGATGAGTGGGGATGCGGTCGGTCCACGGGTTCGGGAGGCGGTCGATGCCGGTGACTTCGATGCCGTCGGCCATCAGGCGAAGCCCCAAGCTTGTCCCGATGAGGCCGCTCGAACCTGTGATGATCACCCGCATGTCGTCGCCTCGCTCGGTCAGGTATCGGCCGCGCGCGTGGTGTGCTGCGAATCGGCGTGGCTCAAGGGTACGGCGCGGAGGTCGCACGGCCGAGGCATACGACGCGCGACGAGCCGACCGCTATCACGACGCCTCGAGGAGCCAATCAGCCAAGCGCATCATGCGCGAGGCCGACCAAATGACGACGCCGTACGTCACGATCGCTGCGCCCGCGCCCCACGACGGTCCGACAAGTGCGCGCCAAAACGGCGGACCGATCAGGAAGATTGCCAGAGCCCCGAGTGAGCAGCTGCCGATGGCCAGGAAGACGACAACCATCGAAAGCAGCACGCGAACCATCGTGTGGGATGCTAGCCGCGCGGACAATCGCGTGTCGTGGATTGAGCGCGCCATGAGTCAAACGCCGAGACGGGTCAGGCACGGCTGAGGAACCCGTCATTCGGCGTGCATGGCAGGGCGAGCGGAACCAGTCGGGGTACCCTCGACCGAATGGATGGGACGAGCGAGCCGGTCGTAGACGCTCCGGGCCGCGACCTGAGGTGTCGCATCGCCGTTGTCGCGATGCCGCGTGCGTCGCGCACGTTCGTGGATGGCTTGCACGATGGGGCGGTTCGGGTGCGCGTGGCGGCACCGCCGGTGGACGGTGCGGCGAACGCGGCGCTTTGTCGGTTTCTCGCGGACCGACTGGGCGTGCCGATTACTGACGTGACCGTGATGCGCGGGCACTCTGGACGCCGAAAACTCGTCGAGGTCGTGGGGGTCGCGGCTGAGGCTGCGCGACGTCGGCTCGGGCTGTTGCTCATCCCGTGATCGCCAACGGCGGGCGACCTATTCGGTGACAGAATACGGTTGATACCAGTGCTCCGCATCGCCTCTGGCACTGCGGTCGAGAGCGGTCACCGCGAGCTTTGCCGAGGCCTCAGTCGCGTAGACGCCAACGAGCGAATCGCTTTCGCGCAACGTCGCATTGGCATCGGTCCACGAAACCGATCGAAACACGATCCAGACTTGGCCCGTGACTGGTGACGACGGCGAGCCATCTTCCGCCTCGTCGTCTTCCTCGTCATCGTCGTCAAGCGCGTCGAGGTTAGCGTCGAACCCCAAGTCGATGGTGGGGTCGGAGAGTTCCGTGGGGGTTTTCCCGAGAAATGCACTCACGGCATGTCGCTGTCGAGCGGTGTCCCGACGTTGCTTCTGTCGGTCGCGGATTGACGTGGATTCGTCCGAACCGGATGGCGTGGATGATGGATCGGCGGCAACAGGGTCGAACGTTGCTTCGCCTGCGTCGGATGGGGTCGAATCGTGTGGCGTCGGGGTGACACTGTCGGGGCGTCGCCGTCGAAAGAGGTCGCGTGGTTGCATCAGTCTGACGCTACACGATCCGTCGCGTTTGTGGCGGAAATACTTGACGTGACGGCCGGCTACAACGGATTTTGAATGCCGCTGCGCACGTACCGACGCGCCGTACGCGGAAGACGGATGGGCGTTGCGCGTGTCGGGGGCAGTACCCCCCCCTCCCACGTTGTCGGAAGTGTTCGGGTTCACCACCTCAAGGACACCCATGCGCGAAGATCAATCCAGCTGTGGAACTGCGCGACGTGACTCGGAGTACCAACTGTCTTGCCCACACGCATCGGCGCCACACGGAGAGGGTCACGCGCGATGAATGAGACCTGCGATGTTGATGAGGTCGCACAGGATGCGCGCGCGCGTTGGGCGGCACTTGGGCGCGTGAACGGGCCGCTCACCCGGCCGTGGCGCCTTGATCATGTCGAAGCGGCGCGTGCCCGCATCGACCCGGTTGGCCTGCTGGGACGCTTCCTCGGCGGTGATCTGGCGGGGAAGCGGGTCCTGCTTGCCTGTGGTGGTGGCGGGCAACAGTCGGCGGCGATCGGTCTGCTTGGCGCGCACGTCACCGTCGTTGACCAAGATGCCGGCCAATTGGCGCGAGACCACGACTCATGGGCCGCCCACGGCTTGCCGGACGGCTTGCTTGCCACGGTACACGCCGACATCCGCGACGCCGCGTCCATTGACTTGCCCGGTGCGCCGTTTGACCTCGTCTGGATGCCCTACTCGATCAACTTCGTGCCAGATTGTCGGCCGGTGATTGCTGCGATTGCGTCGCAGGTTGCGCCCGGAGGCCTGTTTCGGTTGCAGGCGGCAAACCCGTTTGTGCTTGGGATGCACCCTGATGACCGTGAGGGCGATGCGTATGTGCGCCGCGGGGTCTACGTTGATGGTGATCGCGTGGAGGCGGCTGACCCAGATTGGGTGTACGACCGGTCGCTGGGCATCGACGTGCCTCGTGCCGTTGAGTATCGCCACACCCTCGCGACGCTGATCAACGCGACCGTGGCAGCGGGCCTGCGCATCGTCCAACTTGAGGACGCCGTCGACGTGCCGATGGACCCGAACGAGGCGCCAGGCACGTGGGATCACTTTTGTGCGACGAACCCGCCGTGGTTAGCGATTTGGGCGATGCGCGAGTAGGTGGCCGGGTGGGCTCGACGGGGGCTCACGAAGCAATCGCGCGTGGCGCAGGTGCTTTACGCGAGGGGTATTCCGGCGCGCGCCGCGACGCGTGAACGGGCGGTGTTCGCCTCGCGGGTGACAGCGACCTCGTCGAGGGTGATCACCTGGCCGTTGGCGACGATCTGGCGGCCGCCAACCCACACGTGGCGCACGTCACGTGCGGTCGTCGAGTGAACGAGGCGCACGTACGGGTCACCACCGCCGGATTGATGCGCGCCATCCGAAGCCACCGCGACGAGATCCGCTTGAAACCCTGGGGCAATCGCGCCCACCTGCCCCTCAAGTCCGAGGGCGCGGGCGCCGCCAAGCGTGGCGAGTGCGAAGACCTCGGCCGCGGAGATTGACCCCGGCCCACCCGCGAACGACCCGAGAAGGTGGGCGAGTCGCATCTCTCCCCACGCATCTAGGGAGTTACTGCACGCCGCCCCGTCCGCACCGATGGCGACGGAGACGCCGGTGTCGAGGTAGCGACGCACAGGGGCGACGCCGCTGCCGAGTTTGAGGTTCGACGACGGGCAATGGACGACGTGTGTGCCGTCGCGCGCCATAAGGGAAACTTCGTCGTCCTCCGGCCACACCCCATGGGCGAGGACGGCGTGCGTGCCGGTGATCCCGAGGTGTGCGAGGGTCGCGATATTCGGTGCACCGTGGACGGCGCGGACGATGGCCGC
>CAYFLJ010000113.1:0-5102 GCA_964343985.1 uncultured Thermoflexus sp. | reverse complement strand
ACGGCCATCGTCAATTCTTCAGGCGCGGGTCAAGCGCGTCGCGCAGGGCGTCGCCAGCGAAATTGATCGCCAAGACGACGACAAGGATTGTGAGGCCCGGGTAGAAGGCCAGCCACGGATTACGAAACATGTACGCCTGCACGCCCGAGAGCATCGACCCCCAACTCGGGTTCGGCGGGACGATTCCGAGGCCGAGGAAGCTGAGGCTGGCCTCCGCGATGATTCGAGACCCAATGCCAAGCGTGGCGGCGACGATGATTGGTGCGGCGGAGTTCGGCACGAGGTGCGTCAGGATGATGCGCGCACTCGATGCCCCGAGGGCACGAGACGCCTCGGTGAACTCGCGCGCCTTCAGCGATAACACTGATCCGTACACCAGACGCGCGACGTTCATCCACCCAAAAATCGTCAGAACCGCAATGATGATGAGGACGCTCGCGTTCTCGCCGAGGGCTTGGCGCACCGGGCCAAAGTCGCGCAACGCCTTGCTAAAGATCAGCAACAACGGCAGGCTTGGCAGCGACAGCATGATGTCGGTGAACCGCATCAGCACGGTGTCGACGACGCCACCAAAGTAGCCGGCAACGCTTCCGACCGCGATTCCAATCATGATGGAAAGCGTCGTCGCAACCAGAGACACGCTCAACGACACCCTGCCGGCATAGAGGAGACGGCTCAAGACGTCCCGCCCTAACTCATCGGTGCCAAGCCAGTGCGCACCGGACGGGTTCACCATGATGCTAGACGTGTCTGGCTTGTCAAATGGATATGGCGCGATCCAAGGCGCCAAGGCACACGCCACAGCAATCACGCCAATCACCGAGATGCCAAGCAGCCCAAGTCGGTGACGACGAAAGCGCCGCCACACGAGACGCCACTGCGAAGCCTCCTCGGCAAGGAGGATCTCGTCGTCAAGCAGCGGCGCATTCGCAACCGCAACTTGGGCGGTCATTCGTAGCGGATCCGCGGATCGACGACGGCATAGCAGAGGTCGGCGAGGAGGTTCCCCGCCACGACCAAGAACGCCGACATCATCGTGATCGCCTGCACAAGCGGCCAGTCGTTCTTCGAGATTCCTTCAAAGAAGAGGCGCCCCATGCCTGGCCAGGTGAAGATCGTCTCGGTAATGATCGCGCCACCGAAGAGTTGCGGAATCTCGAGGCCGAGCAAGGTGATCACCGGAAGGATCGCATTCCGTAGCGCGTGGGTCATGACGACCCGAAACCACGGCACGCCCTTCGCGCGTGCGGTGCGCACAAAGTCTTGCTTGAGTGTTTCTAGCATGCTACTTCGGATGAAGCGGCTCTGCCCGGCGACCTGCACAAGGCTGAGGACAAGGACCGGCAGAACGAGGTGACGGAGCCGATCAACGAAGTCGTCGGCCTTACCGGGGGTGATGGCACCGCCAGCGGGAAACCAGCCAAGCGTGACGGAGAAGACGATCAGCATCATGACGCCGAACCAAAACGTAGGCATCGAGAGGCCAAAAAAACTAAAACCGGTAATCACGTAGTCCCACACGGAGTACGGACGTACCGCAGAGATGATCCCGATCGGCATCGCGATGAGGAACGAGAAGACTGCGGAAAGCCCCATCAAGAGGAGGGTATTGCCGAGGCGTGACTCCACAAGTCGCGCCACCGGTTGCCCAAAGGCGACCGTCCACGACATGCCCCAGTCGCCGGTGAGGGCGCGCCCTAGCCACGTCAGGTATCGCTCGTGCAGGGGCTTGTCGAGGCCAAGCAACTCGTTCAGGCGCTTGACCTGCGCGGCAGCGGCGGCGGCCGAGACGGCGCCGAAGTTCAGCTGGTCGAATGGCCCACCCGGAACGAGATACAGAATGCCGTACACGATGACCGAAATAATCAGGAGGAGGATGGCGTTTTGAAATAACCGACGGATGAGAAACGTTCGCATCGCGCAGTTCGCTCCTCCGGATCAGGGATAGCGCCCCCTCACGGGTAGCCAGGAACCGGTTCCTGAGAGAGGGCGCGGGACTCACCATCGCCCACCCCTCTCCCACCTTAGCGAGAGAGGGGCCAGCCTGCGAACTAGTTCGTGACGTCCCACTCGTAGATATTCCACGTCGGCGGAGTGTTCGTCGGCGTGGGCTTGAAGTTCGCGATTGTCCGCTTCGCGGCGGTCACGTTGGCACGGGCGTACAGCGTAATGACTGGAACGGCTTCCGCCCAAATCTTCTGCTGTTCGTAGTACAACTCGACACGACGCGCCTGATCGAGAGTGTTCTCCGACTCGTTCAGCAACTCGTCGTTACGCGGATCGCTCCATCCGGGGAAGTTCTGCCCGACGTACGAGTTGGACTTTGCCGGAATGCCATTTGTGCTATACAAGTTTTTGGCGCCGAGCGGATCGTCGCCGCCGACCCAAGCGTACTCACCCATCTCGAACCGCCGACCCCACAACGGCCCCGGGTTGTCGCCGGACGCGAACCACTCACTCGACGGCACATAATCGAGCGTCACCTCGATTCCGACCGCCTTCAGGTCGGCCTGCACCAGCTGCGTCACCAACAAACGTGCTTGGTTACCCGCGGTGGTGCCGTACTTCAGGGATAGCTTCTTGCCACCCTTCGCCATGATCCCGTCTGAACCCGGCGCATAGCCCGCCTCCTTCAGGAGTGCTTTCGCCTTGTCAGGATTGAAGTCGTACTTCGGGATGTCGGGGAAGAAGTCCCACCGCCACTCCGGCGCCCACGAGTGGATGACCTTCGTCTTGCCGTTAAGGACCTTGTCGACCAACTGCTGACGATTGATGGCGTGCGCGATAGCCTTGCGGACGTTCAGGACCGCGAGGTGTTCGTTGTCGAGATTGAGGTCGACGTGTTCCCATGTCGCCCCAGGGGTGTAGAACGCTCGCACGACTTTTTGGTTAGCAATCTTGTCAAGCTCTGGCGCGGCAAACTCGGAAAGCGCATCTTCGGTAACGACGTCAAGCTCACCGGTCGCAAGCTGCGCCAAAATCGCATTCGTGTCAGTCACGATCTTGACAACGACGCTCTGAACCTTTGGTGCGCCCAAAAAGAACGATGGAACCGCCTCAAGGGCGATGTACTGACCCTCCGCCCACTCGGTGACCTTGAATGGGCCGATGCCCAACGGCTTGCGCATGATGTCCTGCTTCGGCAACTCCGCAACGCCGACCTTGTCGATCAGCGGTTGGAGTACGTGCTTCGGGAAGGCAGGCAGGTAATCCTTGTAGTAGCCCGGGTCAAGAACCGGTCCACTCTGGTTTGCAAAGTCTGCGAACGCCTTGGCTGGAAGACCGCCACGGCCATTGGCCGCCGCATCCTTCGCCTCATTCTCGGTCAGGAAGTTGACGACGACGGTGAAATCGTCGGGCGTGTCAAGCGACGCAACCTTTTGTTGGGTGTCGCGCCCGGGCACCGGGTAGTCGGGGTTGAGGATCAGGTCAAGTCCGAATTTAACGTCGGCGGCGGTCAACGCCTTGCCGTCTGACCACTTCACGTCCTTGCGCAACTTGAAGGTGACCTGAAGGCGCTTATCGGCACCGTCTCCGACGTACGTAGCACCGCCGTTCTCAAGGGTCGGGACGGAATCCGCAAGCCACGGCTCCCACACATTCTGGTCGTTCCGACGGGTCAACGTCGGTTGGTTCCCGATGGCGGCCTTCACAATCGAGATGACGTAGGCATTCCCGAGGGCGTAGCCAAGCGTCGGGGGCTCTTGCGACATACCGATGGTCACCGACTTGGCGCCGGCCTGAGCAAATGCGCTTCCGGCGAGTCCTGACGTCAGTGCGGACGCTCCAACGAGTGCACTCGCACCGCCGATGAACGATCGCCGGTCAAGACGACGAGGAGTTGCCATGTAGACCTCCATTCGGCCCCGGTACCTTCGACGTCGCGGGGCGTGGCCACGTGAGTCGCGCCGCAACCACCACTCTCGTGAGCGTTGCGACGCATGGTATGTGCAAGGGTAGCGGCTTCAGCCCTTGCCCGTGCGGCAGACGGCCGAACGACGACACCACGCGCGGTAGGGCAACGATGCGCGAACGTGACCAGATTGGGGCGGGTTACCGTGCAAGGCGTGCCACGACCGGGTCGATGCCGGTGCCGAACGCCGGCGGGATTGGCCACTGGTCACGCGGGATGGTAAGGAGGGCGTACGGCACTGGATCAAGGCCGGGGGCCAATGGCTCAGGTCTCGCCTCATCAGACGGCGCCGGGGCAAGTTCAAGGCCGATTGCGACGTGGTCGACAAGCATCGCACCGCGCAACACCAGACCAGAGGCACGCTTGACCGCCGCGGGCACCGGTGCGGGCGTCCCGTCGATCCCGGGCGGTAGCGACCCGGCCGGCGGCATCGCCCAGATCAGGACGGCGACTTCGCGCGAGAAGTCGACATCGGGTGGGCGGTGCGTGATCGGGCGTCCGACGGCGACGAGGTCACGCCACGCTGACTGGCCAAACGAACCGACATCGGTCCAGACACTCCAGGCCAGTGGTGAACCGGCTTCGACGGCGCGCCGCACCGCCGGCAGATAGCCCGCCGGGCCAGTGGTCCCCTTTGGAGGCAACCCAAGCGTGCCGGTGGCGACTAAATAGGCCTGTCGCGCGCCGGGGATGCCGACCGCAAACGCCGCACTCGTCCCGCGCGACGGGTCGGCCCCAACGATCTCCGGGTCGCGATCCCACGGCCGAGGGATGCCGTTCATAGAGACCATGCCGACGGCTAGGACACCGAAAAGCAGGGACAGGCGCACCAGCCATCGCAGGCGACGCTCAGACCGCATCGACCGCACCGCCCGGGGGCGACGGCCATCTCGCTGCCCGCGACCGGCACTCGGGCGTGGTGTCGTCGCGTCAGGCGGAGGGCCTCCGGACACGACGGGCGCCGCAAGCGAAGCCCCGGTGTCGGCAAGGTCGTCGTTGCTAGCCATGGTGCATGTCCGGAATCTTGTGCGTCTGGGCTTGATCGTGGGAGGCCTCTCGTCCCTCTATGCGGTCGGGTCGAGGAGCGCCTTGATGCACGGTTCCTCATGGGTAAGGAGGCGCGTAAACAGCGACGCCCCCTCGGCGAGTGGATACACCTTCGACCAACTTGCGAGTTCGAGACGTCCGG
>CAYFLJ010000112.1:0-5128 GCA_964343985.1 uncultured Thermoflexus sp. | reverse complement strand
TGTGCGACAAGTTGTACGAATGGGCCGAGGCGCCGAAAGTCATCCCAGATGGCAAACGGGATGAGGACAGCCATACCTGCACCAAGCCCGGCGAGGCGCACCCACTCACGGTCGTCACGGCTAACCATCGCCAGGCTCGCCATACTGCCGATCGCAAACGCGATGTAAATGGCATGGCCGCCAGCACGGGGGACGCTCGTCCGCTGTTCCTCACCCGCACGTGGATGGTCCACGAGTCCGACGAAGACACTCCACCGCATCGCTGCGGGGGTCAGGAGTCCGGCGGCGATGAGCGCAACGGCAAAGGTCGCCGCGACTGGCAAGTGCCGTTCAAGAAGGTCCGGCATGAGGCCCGGCTAGGGTACCGACCACGTGTCAGCAAAGAGCGCCGCACGTACTTCCGAGTCTGGCGCACCACTGGCCAAGAGCGTCGTGAGTCGAGAGACCGCCGCGCCCACGGCGGCGCAATTGATCGCCGATGTGCCTCGTACCGCAAGGATCCCCTCGAGGCCGACCTGTTCAAGCGTCTCGTGTGGCGCGACGAGCGGTTCGGCAAGGCGTTCACCGGGTCGGGCACCGGTCACACGAAGCTCGTGCCGCTGTCCCGGTACCACGATCTCAGCGAGGCGGGCGGCGATATCCAGAACAGCGATTTCATCACCGGCATCTGGCGCAACCGTGACGGCGCGTTCATCAAGGCACGCGCCGTGCAAGAGAAGCAACGTGGCATGCGCCGGTGTAATCCAGTAGCGACGCATCGCCGGGTCGGTAACTGTCACCGCCTGTCCGGCGCGGAGCAGTCGAATAAACGTCTCTGGCGCCGATCCCTGACTGCCAAGCACGTTGACAAATCGGACGAGTGTGCACGCCGGACCGCCCGCGACCGCGGCGGCGCGGAACTGGGCTTCAACCATCCGCTTCGTAGCGCCGTACAGGCTTGGCGGGTCAATCGCCTTGTCGGTCGACGGGTAGACGATTCGCCCAACACCCGTCTCGGTCGCGACCTCAATGACACTTCGTGCCCCAAGTACGTTCACCGACGCGAATGCCGTTGGGTCCTCCTCACCCCACGGCACGTGCTTGTATGCCGCAAGGTGGAAAAGGAGGGACGGCACTGCTCGTTTGAAGGCGCGCCGTAGGCGGGCAGCATCGCGTACGTCAACGAGGACCGCGTCGATGGGCACGTCCGGCCAAGCGGTGGCGAGTGCTTGTCGCAAGCGGAACAGGCTACTCTCGTGCCAATCGATGACCGAGAGGCGCGACGGCGCAGCGCTGGCAATGGCGCTGGCGAGGGGGAATCCAAGCGACCCGCCGGCACCGGTGATCGCGACCGCCTGCCCTTCAATGCGCGCCCGGATCGCTGCGCGGTCAAGATTGGGCTGCACACGACCCGTAACAGCCGCCCAGTCGACGACGCTGAGATCCTGCCCATTCATTGCACAAGTGCCATCGCTGCGCGGCGCGCATCCCCCGGCACCGTGCCCAGGCAGAGATGAAGCGCGGACTGCATACGGCGCTTCTCCGCCCCGTGCGCCTCGTCCTGATCGAGTGGTTCAGTCACATAGGACGTGACAAACGGTGCAAGGTGCCGAACGGAACGATCAAGATCGGCATCCCCTCGGTCATACGGTGCGCCTTCGTCAAGCAAACCTGACGCGTTGGCAACGTGGACATTGTCAACAATGTCAACAAGTGCGTTGACAAATGCCTCGAGCGTCGTCACACCGGTTACCAACCCACGGGCGCGGTATGCCTGCGCCGCCGCAGATACCACCGCTGGTGATTGAGGTTCGCGGGAGACGCCCCGCAGCGCATTCACTGCGAGTTGGGCGTGGGACAAGTCGAGGGTCACGCGCAAGCCTGGAACGGCCTCGACAAGCGCCCGCATGTCTTCCGGCTCGACTCCGTACGGCGTGAAGATGAACGCTTCACGCCGCATGCGGCAGATTGGCGGCACGTTTTCAATGAGCGGGACAAGTCCGGCGTCACGACACGTCCGGACATACCACCCCAAGAACGGGAGGGCGCGTTCCATCGCCTGGGCGCGCGACGCCTCATTGATGACCGACGGATCATCTGTCCCGTCCACCGCATGAATATTGACCGCCCACGCCCCAAGATCAGTGGCGAGCGTGACAAGGCGTTCGATCAGCAAACGATCAACGGCGCGATCACCGCCGAGGCCGAATAACTCTCCGTCCAAGGCCCACACGGGTCCCTCAACGATCCACCGAAACCCTTCTGGCACCCGATGCGCGACTGACGCAAAGCGTGCATGCAAGACGTCGCGCCACCGTTCATCGCCACGGTCGCCGGCTACATCTGTTTCATGAACATACAATTCTATCCCGTCGGGAATAGGGTCTGACAGGCGATTGGCGAGTTGACCATCTATCGGGCGCGCTTTGAGGAGGACGCCGGGGAGTGCGGGGCGTGCGATGGTGGCCGGCATCTCGTTGCGGGAACGCGCCTCCAACCTCTCAGGCGTCACGGCAACGGCGTCAGTCATGCAGGCACCACCTGACAGAAATGCGCCATGACCTCAGCAATCGCTTCGCGCATGCGGCGTTGCGGCGACCAACCGGCGGTGGCGAGTCGAGATATCACGGTGAAGCGCGACGGGAGTTCCGGAACTCGACCGTCGTCTGGCACTGCAATCCCTGCGTCACGGGCCACGTGGTCGACGGCGTCACGAACCTCATACGCGGTCAGGATCTCGGAGACCGCGTTGGCCGGGGCGTACGTCCCGTCCGGGACACCAACCGTCGCAACGCGAAGCGCCGCGACGGCGTCGTTGAGGTGACAGAACGCGAGGGGACGCGCACCCGACGCGGTGACCATCACCGGTTCGCACCGGATACGTCGCAAACAAAAGGCATGCGGCACCGTGATAAATCGCCGGTCTTGTTTCATAACCGGCCCAACGCCATACACAATCCCGAGACGGATCGGCGCAAACGTGATCCCGTCACGTCGCGCATACATCTCGCCAAGTTTTTCTGCATAGATTTTGGATAAATGCGATAGGTCGCCTTGAACACCGTACGGGCGTCCCTCGTCGATTGTTCCCGTCAAATCCGGCCCGTAGCAATGAAATGAACTGCCGTAGACAACCGGAGGTGGGGCGACACCTCGCTTCCGTGACACGTCGAGTGCCGCTTCGATGATGTGTCTCGGCCCGCGAAGGTTGACCTCTTCAGTGAACTCGGGCGATGCTGCGTCGGGGTTTGCACTCGCCTGCGCGGCGAGGAGGTAGACGGAGGTCACCTCATCAGCGCTTCGAAACGCTGCATCAACGGCCTCGCGGTCGCGTACGTCGCCCCGCACGAGCGTGAAGTCACCGAGCGCGCCAAGCCCTGCCACCGCATTGAGGTCGGTGGCGAACCCGTTCTCGAGGGCGACGACCCGTTCGCCGGCGCGCAGGCAGGCGGCGATCAGGGCGGCACCGATGTACCCCGCGCCGACGACGAGTACGGTCACGCGCCGTGTCGATCACGGGCGGCGGTGATGACCGCCGCGAGGCCAGATGCCATGTCGACCCGCGGTGACCAACCGGTCGCCGCGTGCAACCGCGAGGCGTCCATGCGGTTCCGTCGCACTTCGCCCGCCTTTGCGGCCTCATGGTTCACGACGAGTGGATGTTCGACCAACGCCCCCATGTGGTGAGCGAGGTCGACGACACTTGTTTCCACACCGGTCGCGACGTTGTACGCCACGAAAGGACTGGGCGGCGCCGCGTCTGCCACGGCCAAATTCGCCCGCACGATGTCGTCAACGTGCACAAAATCGCGGGTCTGCAGACCGTCGCCGTAGATCACGACGCCCTCACCGGCGACAATCCGCCGGGCGAAGATGGCAATCACCCCGGCTTCACTCGCTTCTGGAGTGTGCGTACCGAAGACGGTGCCGTATCGGAACGCCGTCACCGGCACGCCTCGCGCATGCGCGAAGTAGCGCCCGTATAACTCTCCGGCGTACTTCCCAATGCCGTACGGCGAGATCGGCACGATTGGCGCGTCCTCGGTGGTTGGGAAGCTTGGCGGGTCGCCATACACCGCCGCCGACGAGGCAAACGTCAGGCGCCCAACCTCGGCATCGACGGCGGCGCGAATGACGTTGAGCGTGCCCAACACATTCACGTCCGCATCGGCGCGCGGGTCGAGGAGCGCGAGTCGCACATCTTTGAGGGCCGCGTGATGGCTCACGAGATCAAAAGGCCCATGCGAACGGATGATCGTCGGCAAGTTGGGGTCACGGATGTCGGCCTGCACCAGTTCGACGCCGTCGGGAACCTGTGAGGCAACACCGGTCACCAAACTGTCAAGGACGACGACGTGGTCGCCGCGATCGCGATGGGCACGTGCAAGGGTGCCGCCGATGAAGCCGGCACCACCGGTAATCAAGACTCGCATGGGTGTGAAACGGTCGGACGGTGGTAGCCGTCGCGCTAGGTTCGGGGAGTCGGGGAGACGGATGGCACCTTCGCAAGTTCGGCGGCGCGCCGAAAGCCGAAATCAAGGAGGCGCGCGCAGTCGGTGACGTGCACGCGCGAGTTCAGGGTGACGCACACCATCGTGCGCCCCTCACGTTCGGCGGCGCCGACCAGGGTGTATCCGGCATCTTCGGTGTACCCCGGCTTGATCCCGATCGCTCCGGCGAACGCCCCAAGCAGGCCGTTGACATTTGCCGGCCGAAACCACCCGTGAACGTGTCCTGATTCCTTGCTGCTCTCGATCACTTTGGCTCGGGTACCAACAATGGTGCGCAGTTGTGGGTACTTGAGAAGCGATGCCCCCATGACCGAGAGGTCGTACACCGTCGAATACTGCTTCGCATCGTCAAGGCCGGTCGGGTTCGCAAAGCTGGTATCGGTAAGACCGAGAACACGCGCCTTTTCGTTCATCCACCCGACAAAGCGGTCTCGCCCGGCATCGCCGCCCCCGCCGACCCCTTCGGCGATCGCCTCGGCGGCATCGTTGCCTGAATCAAGCATCATGCCGTAGAGAAGTTCCTCAAGGGTAAGTTGCTCGCCCGCCTTTACCCCCATGCTGTTCGGCTCCATCTTCGCCGCGGCGTCGGAGATGGTGATGATGCGATCAAGCGGGGCGCGATCCACTGCAACCATGGC
>CAYFLJ010000111.1:0-5169 GCA_964343985.1 uncultured Thermoflexus sp. | reverse complement strand
TCGTCGATGCCCCGCGCGGCGATCCGGCGTCGCTCGATCACCTGCGGCCGGTGCCAGACGATCGCGTCGCGTACGGCATCCGTGCCTTCGCACCCGAAGCGTTCACCCTGCAGGGCATTGACCTCGACCGAGACGCCCCGGCCGACGCGCACCGGCCTCCAGACCCACCCGTGACCTACCCCGGCATCATCGACGGCGAACGGTGGGATCGCGCGCGCCTGGAGGCGTGGCTTGCCCCCGCGCGGCGCTTCCGCGAGGCGTATCGCGCACCGCTTTACGTCACCGGTGTCGGCGCCAGTGCCGGCGCCCCGCGCGCGTCGCAACTCACGTGGTTGCGCACCCTCCTGCGCCTTGCCCACGAGTGTCACGCCGGTTGGGCCTACGCGGCGTACCACGACGCCCGCTTCGGCATCGTCTGCACCCGCGGGCCGTTCGCCGGCCTCGAACGGTATCGGAATAGTTACCGACTCGACTACGACCTGCTCGGCGTGTTGCAGGGCGAGGCCTAACGCCGTCCGCCCACCAAGTTCCGCCTAGCCGTGGCGCGCCACGTGGTCCCGCATGAGCGCCGCGAGGGCCTCCGCCCACGTCGGTTCGACGGCGTTGTAGAGGCTCGCCCGGATCCCCCCAACGCTCCGGTGCCCCGCCAGGCCGGTCATGCCCTGCGCCGACGCCTCCACCAAGAAGCGCGCCTCGGCCTCTGGCGTCGGCAGGCGGAAGGTCACGTTCATGACCGAGCGGCTTCCGACCTCCACGGGGCATCGGTAGAAGCCCGGCGCCGCGTCGATGGCGTCGTAAATGGCGGCGGCCTTCGCACGGTTGCGCGCCTCGATCACGTCGAGGCCGCCGATGTCCTCGATCCACTCAAGGACGAGGCCCATCAAGTAGATCGCAAAGGTCGGCGGTGTGTTGTAGAGCGAATCGTGTTTTGCAAATGTGCGGTACTGAAAGATCGTCGGGATGTCGGCGCGCCCGGCCTCCACGAGGTCGCGCCGGATAATCACGACCGTGACGCCGCTCGGGCCGAGGTTCTTCTGCGCACCGGCGTAGATCACGCCGAACTGGCGCACATCCACGCGACGCCATGCGATGTCGCTCGACATGTCCGCGACGACCGGAGCGGGGCCGAAGTCGGGCATCGCGGCGCCCGGTGCGGTGGCGAACTGCACGCCGTCGATCGTCTCGTTCGTGGTGAGGTGCAGGTACGAGTCGTACGCCGACGACCTCGCCTCTCCGAGTCGTGGAAGGCGCCGCGGCGCGTCGTCGTCCTTGCGTGGGACGGTGTTGGCGACGGTGCGCGCGTCGCCGCCCCCCGTTGCGGCGATGGCCGCCGCCTCGGCGACCGCACGTTCCCCCCACGCGCCGGTGACGACGTACGACGCGGAGCTCCCGGACGGAAGCAGGTTGAGGGGAACCATCGCGAACTGGTGTGACGCCCCACCTTGTATATACAGAACATCATAGCCATCTGCGCCGGAACCGTCCGGAATATCGAGAAGAGACCGGAGGCGTGCGGTCGTCTGTCGGTGGGCACGCTCATACGAAGCGCCGCGGTGCGAGTGTTCCATCACCGAAAGGCCGGTCCCGTCGAAGTTGAGGAGCTCCTCACGGCATCGCTCAAGGACGGCCAGCGGCAGGGCGGCCGGGCCGGCGTTGAAGTTCATGGGGCGCTCGGTCGTAAACATTGCCATCGGTCCTGAAGTGAGCGTGCATCGGCGACCGTCGGCAATACGCGACGGCGCGAACGCGTTTCCGCAAACAACGCACGCGCGAACACATGAAGGTTGCCTCAAACGGGTCATCGGCCGGCCAAAGTGGGGCAACCAACGGTCGAAAGTTGCGCTTTGGTGTCGGACAGGTGTACCTTCGATCGAATAGCGATTGGTGGAAGCGCGATCTCAAATCATGTTCGGCGCGCGGCCGGGCGGGGACCGCAATAGTGGCTCCACCTTGGGGGTTATTTCGAGTGGACGTGAAGAACCGGCGACTCATTCTCAGCAGCCTCGCAGGCATGACCGGCGCGGCGGCACTCGCAGCCTGCGGTGGCGAGGCAGCCCCGGCGGCGAAGGCGGAGCCGACCAAGGCCCCGGCCGCGGCGGCCCCAGCTGCAGCTGCCCCGACGAAGGCTCCGGAGCCGACCAAGGCCCCGGCGGCTGCCGAACCGACCAAGGCCCCGGCCGCAGCGGCTGCGCCCGCAGGCGCGAAGGCATCCGGCAAGCTTGAAATCTTCTCGTGGTGGACGAACCCGGGCGAGGTCGAAGGCCTCGACGCGATGTTCAAGGTCCTCGCCAAGGAAGCCCCGGACGTCAAGGTCACCAACGCCGCGATCGCGGGTGGTGCCGGTGCCGGTGGCGACATGAAGGCCGTCCTCGCGACCCGCATGAACGCCGGCAACCCGCCGGACTCCTTCCAGGTTCACCTCGGCAAGGAGCTGACCGACGGCTACGCCAAGGCCGACAAGATGGAAGATCTCAACGCCCTCTTCGCGAGCGAAGGCTGGGACAAGACCTTCCCGAAAGGCCTGCTCGACGCCGCCGCCTCCGGTGGCAAGCAGTTCTCCGTGCCGGTCAACATCCACCGTTCCAACGTCATGTGGTTCAACAAGAAGATCATGGCGGACAACGGCATCGACAAGGCGCCGACCACCTTCGACGAGTGGTTCGCCATGGCCGAGAAGCTCAAGGCCAAGGGTGTACCCGCCCTCGCCATGGGTGCCAGCTCGGCCGGGCCGGATGCCCACCTCTTCGAGAACATCCTCGCCGGTTCGCTCGGTGCGGACATGTACAGCGGTCTCTGGACGGGCAAGTCCGACTGGGCCGACGCCAAGGTGACGGCGGCGCTCGAAACCTTCAAGAAGATGATTGGCTACGCCAATAAGGACTACCTCCAGATCGTTGGGTGGGACGCCGGCGACTACATCATCTCCGGCAAGGCCGCGACCTACATCATGGGCGACTGGATGAACGGCTTCTACAAGGCCAAGAAGTTCGCCGACCTCGGATACGCGCCGCCTCCCGGCACGCAGGGCATCTTCGTCGCCCTCTCCGACTCCTTCGGCCTGCCGAAGAAGGCCCCGAACCGCGACGCCTCCCTTGCGTGGCTCAAGGTTTGCGGTTCCGTCGCCGGTCAGGATGCCTTCAACCCGGTCAAGGGCTCCATCCCGGCCCGTACCGACGCCGGCAAGTCCTCCGACTACGACGCCTACCAGAAGTCCGCGATGGTCGACTGGACCAAGGACAAGATCGTCCCGTCCCTCGTCCACGGCTTCGCCGCCAAGCAGAGCTGGGTCACCGACTGGCAGAACGCTGTCAACGAGTTCGCGACCAAGCTCGACGTCAAGGCAACCCAAGACAAGCTCGTCAAGATCGCCAAGGACGCCCTCGCGTAAGCGCGGGTATCGACAGCAACCGTGCCGGGGAGGCGACCGCCAACCCGGCGCGTTACCCAAGACGATCCGCCGTCGGTGCCGCAAGGTGCTGACGGCGGTTTGGCGTTCTGGGACCCGACGACCACGCCCACCGGCACGGCGCGCCGGATACCCTAGCGCACGGTTTGCACCGGTCGCATCACCGATGTGACCCTCGCAACGACGCCTCGGCGCACCAATGTGCGCCCACGGAGGATCCACGTGGCAACGGCCACCCTGTCGACCTCGCACGGCGGTACCCAAGGCACCGCGCCCCGGCCCGCGCGCAGGCGACTGTCCGAACGCGCCCAAGCGGCGATGCTTCTCGCCCCGACCGTTGCCGTCGTCCTCATCTTCATCTACGGCTTCTTGATCTGGACGGTCTTCCTGTCGTTCATGGGTTGGAACGACGTCACCTTCGAGTTACCGTTTAAGGGCTTCAATAATTACCTGCGCTTGATCGACAACGATCGCTTCTGGATCGATGCGAAGAACCAACTGTGGTTCTCGTCGTTCTTCATCGGTCAGTGCCTCGGCCTTGGCTTCCTGCTCGCCGTCCTCCTCGACCGGCCCATCTGGGGTGAGTCGTTCTTCAAGACCGCGTACATCTTCCCGTTCGCCGTCTCATCCATCGTCACCGGTGTCATTTGGCGTTGGCTCATGTACCCCGATACCGGTATCAACCTGCTCTTCGACATGGCCGGCGTCGGGTTCCTCAAGAACAAGTGGTACGCCGAGCCTTCGATCGGGATCATTGCCGTCTCCATACCGGCGGCGTGGCAGATGACCGGCTACACCATGGCGCTCTTCCTCGCCACCCTGCGCGGAATCTCGGGTGATCTCCGCGAGGCCGCGGCGATGGATGGCGCCACCGGTTGGCAGTACTACCGGTACGTTGCCTTCCCGGCGTGCATCCCCACCGCCTACTCCGCAACCGTCATCCTCGGCATGCTTTCACTGCGCACTTTCGACCTGCCATCCGCAATGACCGGTGGCGCCGGCGCGGCCTACCGCACCGACATGTTCACCCTTTTCATGTTCGAAACCACGTTCCAGCAATACCGCTACTCGATCGGCGCGGCCCTTGCGACGCTCATGATCGTGCTTGCCCTCATCCTCCTCGTCCCGTACCTACGGGACGCCGACCAGAACTGACGCCCGGAGGACCTCACGGATGGGCCGACTCGCTAGTTTTACGACCGGGGACACGATTCGCTTCGTCGTCCTCTGCTTCTTCGCCGTCTTTTACGCCCTGCCGATTTACCTCTTGGCCATCACTAGCCTGAAGCCGTTCGAGGACATCACCTTCTCCACGATGTGGGTGCTACCCAAGTCCTTCTACGTCGACGGCATCATCCAAGCGTGGACCTACGTCTCGCAAAACTTCATCAGCAGCATCATCGTCACCGTCCCGGCCTCAATCCTGTCGTCCATCTTGGGGTCGTTCAACGGCTACCTCTTCGCCAAGTGGCGCTTCCCAGGGTCGCGCATGGTCTTCTTGATGGTGCTTTTCGGCATCTTCCTGCCGTATCAGGGCATCTTGATCCCGCTCGTCCAAGTGCTCGGGGCGCTCGACCTCTACGGCAAGTACATCGGCCTGATCATCGTCCACATCGTGTTCGGCATCCCGATCACGACGCTCATCTTCCGTGGCTACTACGTCTCGGTACCCGACGAACTCGTTGACGCCGCCCGTATCGACGGCTCCGGCATCCTCGGCGTCTACCGCCACATCATGCTGCCTCTGGCCATGCCGGCGTTCG
>CAYFLJ010000110.1:0-5241 GCA_964343985.1 uncultured Thermoflexus sp. | reverse complement strand
GCGGCGCGTGCACCAGCGACCGCCGCCGCGCAGATACGATCGCGAACCGCCGTCGGCAACCCCGAGGCGGGGGCCTCTTCGATCACTTTTTGGGCACGTCTCTGCAATGAGCAATCGCGCTCACCAAGGTGGACGATTGCCCCGTGGCTATCGCCGAGGATCTGTACCTCGACGTGGCGCGCGTCCTCGATGCACTTCTCGAGGTAAATGTCCGGATTGCCGAACGCACTCGACGCCTCTGCCTGTGCTACTGGGAACGCCGCGACGAGTTCTTGTGCAGACTGCAACTTTCGGATGCCCTTGCCGCCGCCGCCATTGACTGCCTTGAGCATGACGGGATACCCAAGCGATTCTGCAAACGCCTTCGCGTCGTCGAGCGAACGCACCGACGCATCGGACCCCGGCATCACTGGGAGTCCGGCCTCGCGCATCACCGTCCGGGCACGTGCCTTATCGCCGAGTTGCCAGATCGTATCTGGGAGCGGCCCGATAAACGTGAGCCCGTAGCCGATGCAGATCTCGGCGAAGGCGGCGCTTTCCGAGAGAAATCCTGTTCCCGGGTGTATCGCCTCCGCGCCGGTCATGAGCGCGGCTTGAACGATATGGGGCACATTCAAATAGGATCGCCCCGTGGCCGCTGGGCCGATACAGACTGCCTCGTCGGCGAGGCGAACATGTAAGCAGTTGGCGTCCGCCTCAGAGTAGACGGCGACGGTGCGCACGCCAAGGTCGCGGCACGCCCGGATCACGCGTACCGCCGCCTCGCCGCGATTGGCGATCAGGACCTTCGAAAACATCGGTCGTGCCCTTGCAAGCCGTGGCTGGCTACGCCATCACCATACCGCCGTCCACGTTCACCACCTGCCCGGTGACGTAGCGCGCGCCGGCGGTACAGAGGAACGCCGCCACCGCGCCGACATCGTCGGGGGTGCCGGTCACGCCCATTGGGACCGCCGCGAGTGCGCGGGCCTTCTGTTCGTCGTTGAGTTCGGCAGCGAGGCCGGCATCGATGAAGCCCGGCGCGATCGCGTTGCACGTGATGCCCCGGGACGCCACTTCGCGTGCGGTCGATCGGGTCAGTCCGATCATCCCCGCCTTCGCCGCCGCGTAGTTCGCCTGCCCGGCATTCCCCACAATGCCCATCACGGAGGTCACGTTGATGATCCTCCCCGACCGTTGGCGCACCATGGGCCGCATGACCGCCCGCGTCGTGAGGAATGCCGAACGCAAATTCGTCTCGATAACGCGATCCCAGTCGTCGTCAGACATTCGCACAATCAGGCCGTCGCGCGTCGTTCCTGCGTTGTTCACGAGGATGTCGATGCGACCGAACGCCTCAAGCGTGGTTGCGACCATCGCATCGACCGCCACCCGATCGCTGACGTCCGCCCCAACGACGATGCCGTCGCCGCCGTCGGCACGAATGGCTTCCAAGGTCGAGTCGGCGCCGACCTGCCGTGTCCCGAAATGGCACGCCACCTTCGCCCCACCGGCGGCGAGGTGTATCGCAATCGCCCGGCCAAGCGCACCAGATGCGCCCGTCACCAGCGCCGCCATGCCATCAAGCGGTCGAGACGTCATCGAACCCCTCGCATCTCTCGAGTGAGAAAATCCCCGCGGTGCTGGTTGCGAGTCATTGCGTGAGCCACTCCACCGCGCGGGCCACGCCCTCGGCGTCCCCGATCTGGATCGCCTCGGCGCCAGGAATCGCTCGTTGCACCAAGCCGGATAGCACGGCACCGGCGCCAAACTCAATGAAGCGCGTGCATCCTGCAGCCGCCAGCGTCGCCATGGAGTCCGCCCACCGCACGCGGCTCGTCACCTGCTCGGAGAGTTCTGCACGAATCTCCCGTTGACGACGAATCGCTACGCCGGTCACGTTGGCCACGATCGGCACGCGTGCGTCGCCGACGACCGCCATCGCGACCGCCCGCGCTAACCCTTCTCGTGCCGGTGCCATCGCCGGCGAATGAAAGGCGCCACCGACCGCCAACGGCACCACGCGTCGGGCACCCGCCGCCTTGCACCGCTCGGAGGCGTCATCAATGCCAGCAGCGTCTCCAGCGATGACCACCTGTGCCGGCGAGACCGCATTGTGGTTCGCCACGCAGACGTAACTGCCAGTCACGGCAGCACGCGCTTGCTCGCAGCTGGCTTCAACGCGGTCAACATCGAGTCCAAGAACCGCGGCCATCGTGCCGGGAATCGTCTCGCCGGCCCATTGCATCAGGCGTGCGCGCTCGCACGTCAGGCGCAACGCCGTCGCTGCATCGGTGGCGCCACTCGCCGCGACCGCCGAGAACTCACCAACGCTGTGCCCTGCGACAAGCACGGGATCTGGGAGATCGCTGCCGTGCCGCGCGTGCCATGCCTCCCGAAGCGCCGCGAGCGCGGCGAGGCTTGCACTCACAATCGCCGGTTGGGTGGTCACTGTCGTCTGCAGGGCTTCCGACGGACCGTCGAACATGATCGACATCAGTGGACCTGCATACGTCGCCTCAGCGAGGACCAAGACTTCTCGCGCTGCCGTTGACCCGTTCGCGAGTGAACGGCCCATGCCAACGGCTTGTGATCCTTGACCCGGGAAAAGCCAGGCGACGAGGCCGGTCATCGTGTTGTTCTCGGGATCACGGCAAACAAGAACGGGGCGCCTTCCGACGCCCCGGTACCTTTGCGCAATCGCGCGGTGCCTTCGCAAGCGACGCTAGTCGCAAGTCCAGTTCGATACAGATCAGCCGACGGCCTCACGCTTGACGACCTGACGGCCACGGTAGACGCCGCAGCGATGACACGCCTGATGAGGCAACGTCAATTCACGGCAACTGGGGCAAGTGATGAACTGCGGCACAGAAAGTGCCTGATGACTGCGCCGCTCGTCTCGACGCTTCTTGCTGATCTTTCGCTTGGGGTGTGCGCCCACGTGTCATCTCCCCGGTGGTTAACGACGAATGATACCGGGCTTGCCTGCCCCGCGGCTAGCCCGAACGGTTTTCTAGGATCACGTTGACCCATCGCGAGCGAGGAGATCACGAAGTTGCTCGAAGCGACCATCCCCGATTTCGGGTTCGCAGTCGCACGGACCCTCGTTCAGATTGTGTCCACACCCCACGCACAGGCCCGCGCAGTCGATTGAACAGAGCGGATGCATCGGCGCGGCGATCACCAGTTCCTGCCGGACCGGTTCCGCAAGGTCGAGTTCGTGGTTGTGGTCGATGGCGAACGACATGTCGTCGTTGGGCACCCGTAGCGTCGACCCGGTCACGACATCGACGGAAGGGAAATACTCCGCATCAAAGTCGATCACGAGCGAAGCGTTCGCGTCTTCAAGGCAGCGACTGCAGTCTAAAACGACCTCTGCAGTGGCGCGCACGCGAGCAAAAATGCTCCGAGGACTCCGTAGCAGGCGGACCGATCCACTGAGCGGCGAGAGCGGACGGGAATCGGGAACCATCGCGGCGACAGCCGCCGCCGAAGCACCAACCACATGATCTCGCGCGCCTCCTGTTGTCTCTTTCAGGAGGCCAGCAACGTTGATTCGAAGCGTCTGCACCGGAAGGCCCTCTCGTCCTTGCGGTCCGGGTCGCGCATCGCCCGACCCATTCGTTCAGTCGGCAGGTTCCTCAGGGCGCAGTTGATCGATGCCATTCTGCACCTGATCGAGTAAGTCGGAGAGCCGACTGCTCAGCGCCTCAAGCACATCTAAGGCGTATTCATTCGCTCCGTCGCGTAGTGCTTCCGCCTCGGCGGTCGCCTCCTCGACAATTTCGCGACTGCGCACCTCGGCGGCCTCGAGGCGCCCCTCCTCGCTCAGGAGCTGCTCGCGGTAATCCTCGGCCTCCTGAATGATCCGCTGGGCCTCAAGCTGCGCCTCACCGGTAATCCGATCTCGATCTACCGTCACCTTCTTTGCAGCCCGAATCTCCTCCGGTACCACCTGTCTGATCTGGTCGAGGAGGTCGTAGCACTCCTGATCGTCGATCATGATCTTGTGCGTGAAGGGAACGCGCTGCCCGTTGGTGAAGATGGCCTCCAACCGATCTACGAGATAGAGAATGTCGATGGAAGTCACCTCCCCGTGCCGACCCACCCCGTTCAGGGCACGTCTACACGCCTGTCGTCGCCACGGTCGTGTGCCGACGGCGAATGGTTACGTTCTCGTCAACGGATGCGGTCGTCCGTCGTCACGAATCCCGCAAGGCGATCCGCTCCGTCTTCGCTTCCGAGCACGTTTGGTGACGACGGGAGGCCGTGAGGGTCACCAAATCGGTCCGCCAGCTTGATCGCCACCGCACGGGGAACCCATGACGACACGTCTCCCCCGAGGCGCGCCACCTCCCGGACAATCGTCGAACTGAGAAAGCTGTACTTCGCACTCGCCAACAGCACGACCGTTTCGATCTCCGGGGCGAGCACCTTATTTGTGTGCGCCAACTGCAACTCGTAGTCGAAGTCTGAGACAGCTCGCAACCCCCGGATCAATGCTTTCGCCCCCTCGACTCGGGCAAGTTCGACCGTCAACTGAGCCGAATACGACCGCACTCGCACATTCGGCACGCCCAACTCCACGACTGAAGCCTCAACGAGGGCAAGGCGTTCCGCGACCGTGAAGAGCGTCGCCTTCGCGGGTTCGGCGTACACCGCGACTACGACCTCGTCAAAGATCGCCGCGCCTCGCGCAATCGTCTCCAAGTGCCCAAGCGTCGGGGGATCGAACGTCGCCGGAAAGAGAGCGACGCGTCGGGTCCGGGTTTGTTCTGTCACGTGGAGCGAGTATACGCCGCGTAATCTGGCCGGGCGCATGGCCCAGACTCACGCGGGCCAGATGACCCTTGTCGCTGAACGGTGCCGACCGACACCGGTTGGCCCACCCCAATCTCGTTACGTCGCCGCAGCCTCGCCGAAGTCCGGATCCGGTGGCGGAACATACGGAGCGGCCTCGTATCGGACACGGTTCCACCGAGTCGTTGCCGACAGCGGGGGCCGAGACGGGCCGCCTTCCCGAGGAGTCGGCGCCACCGCATCTTTGGCGATGGCCGTCGGCCCACCCACCACCATGAACGAACCAAACTTTTCATTCGTTTGGCCGATACCGTTTGTACGAGCGAGACCTGCCCGACGCGCCGCTTCCGCTAGCCGTGCCGCTTCCGCTTGGCGCGCAATCTGTGCGTCGCGCGCCATCTGCGACTGACGGACCGCCTCCGCTTGACGGACAGACTCCGCGTCGCGCGCCATCTGCGACTG
>CAYFLJ010000109.1:0-5248 GCA_964343985.1 uncultured Thermoflexus sp. | reverse complement strand
GCGCGCCTCGGTCTCTCTCTCCACGGCGACTTTCGGGCGAACGCGATCACCCAAGGTCGCTTGTTGTGCCTCTCTCTAGCGTCGCGATTGTCGCACGCCGGACCTCACGTCGGGTCAATTGGGTCTGACGGTATCGGTTCCGGCACCGCTTGGTACGTCCCGGATTGGAACAAGGTGGTCTTCCGGACGATGCGTTCGAAGACGACGCGTCCGAAGGTCGCGAGGAGCGCCGCGACGGGGATGCCCAAAATGCCTCCCCAAACACCCGCGACGCGGCCTCCGACGAGGACCGCACCGAAGACAACGAGAGGGTGGACGCCGACGGCCCGGCTCATGAGACGTGTCGCTAGGACATTCGCAACCGCGACTTGAAGCGCGAAGAGAAGCGGTACAACCCACCAGAGTCGAGCCGGGTCGACGAGAAGCGTCAACAAGATTGGGGGTGCGAGGGCAAGCACCGGTCCGATCACCGGCAGCATCATGGCGATGCCGCCAAACGTGCTGATCACGAGCACAAACGGGATCCCCGCGACAGCCATCACGATGGCGTTCCCGAAGCCGTAGACGACGGCCTGGATCAGCAAGCTCCGGACGTACCCACCGAAGGTGCGATCGACCTGATGAAGCGCAGAATCGATGTCGTGGCGAAAGCGCGATGGTGCCAGATGACGAATTGCCTCCGCGAACCGGCCCCCATCGACGCTCATATAGAACGCGAAGAGCAGGACGAGGAGGGTGCGAGCAATCGATCCGGCAACGGTTGTCGCCACACTCAGGGCATTCCCGACCACGACCGCGGCAAGTGACTCTGCGCGCGAGACCGCGGCCCTCGTGGCGTCAATCAAGGTTGCTTCGCCGATGCCTTGGGCGATGAGCACACCCTTGACATCGTCACTCCGACGCTGTAGGTCGGAGGCGAGTTCTGGAAGGCTGTCGGAGAGTTGAAGGGTTTGGGCAACCAAGACGGGCACGCCGAGCGCAACCACGCCCACGAGCATCACGACGACGCCGAGATACACCGAACCGACGGCGCTCGCTCGCGCGAGCCCGGCGTGCTCGACCCGGACACATAACGGCTCGAGCAAGAAGCTGATGAGCCATCCCACCACGAAAAGCAAGATGATGTCAGCAAACTGTTGCGCGATAGCCCACGCCCATTCAAGGAGCCATGCACTGGCCGCGAGGATCACGAGAATCGTGGCGATGCGTGTCGCCGGACTACTTTCCACCAATCTGTCCGGGGCGCATTGTAGGACGAATTGAAAGTCGAGACGGCAGGCGGTCGGGCGGTACCATTCAGGGAGCACGCACGGTCGTGCGCCCGCGCGAAGGAGTATCACGGTGCCAGTGCCAACCAAGGGTGGAACGCGTCCGCTCACCATGAAAGACTTGGCGCAAGCCCTCGGCGCTCCGACCAACAAGATCATGTGGTGGGAGGGCGCGGGCACCATCCCTCGGGCGACGGCTGATCGTCAAGGCCGACTCTCGTGGTCGATCAAAGATGTGCAAGAATGGGCCGCATCGCCGGCCGGCCGTGCGTTCATCGACGACCAACTTTCGTAGCACAGAGCGGATGCGCACGGTGATTGCATACTCTCCCGTCTTGCTTGAGCCGCAGCCGGGTCAAGTTGCGATTCGCTGGCTCGGGCAAGGTGGCTTTGCCTTTCGCAGTCCGAACGGGACGACTTGGGTCGTCGATCCGTACTTGTCTGACTTTGGACGGAATGGCCGCGCCAAGCGACTCGTTGGGCCGCCCGTTGATCCGTCAACCATTTTCTGCGATGCGATCCTCTGTACGCATGCACACTCGGACCATGCAGATCCGGAGTCGCTCGCTGCGATTGCAAAGGCATCGCCGGATGCCCGGCTGATAGGTCGCGATGCTTCAATCGCCGTCGGTGTTGAGGCGGGGATTGCGTCGCGTCGGCTTCAAGCGGTCTCGGTCGGCGACCGGCGTGTCCCGATCCGTGGGCTTCGTCAGCCTTCGACCGATGTCTACGTTGACGTGGTCTACGCGGATCACTCCGGAGATGCATGTGGCTACGTCTTTTCGGTGGGCGACGGTCCACGGCCGTTTCGGTTGTACGTGACGGGCGACACCCTCTATCACCCTGATCTTGTGTCTGATGCGACCAGAGACGTGGATCTTTTGTGCGTGTGCATTAACGGACGGTGGGGGAACATGGGTGCGGTGGAGGCCGCCACGTTGGCAAGCAAACTCGGAGTGCCACGTGTGGTGCCGATGCATTTTGGCGTGATGGTCGACAACGATGCCGACCCAGAGGCGTTTCTTGAGGCGCTTCGGGCGAACGCCGTTGTCACCGAACCGAAAGTGCTTGCAATTGGCGAAAGTTGGCTCGTCGGCTATTAGCGATGGGTCAAGCGCACTTCACGGAACGGGCGCGGCCACGAGAGGGCTGGCCATTTCTCGCGGTCGGTTCACTGCCGAGTCATTCGGCAGGGAGATGCGACCAGACGCTTCCGCGACTGCCGGGACGACCGGTGAACACGCCAAGACTGCGCAACCGACGAGCGTTGGGTCACCGTTGACGCGCCGAATGGCGCGTATGGATCATTGCGCGAGTCTTGCGCCTGCACAGCAAGCTGCGCGTGCGTGCCTTTGGGCACAAGGCACCCCTCGCCCGCGATGGCGTTTGAGGGGTGGCGTGCTGGGATGAGACGCGGCGCTAGTCGCAACTAGGCAGCGCGTTCGATCCGCTCCTTCATGGCGCCAAAGAACTGACCCATCAAAAGTTTCGCTGCCGGTGCGGCGAAGCGGCTACCGATCGCGAATACCGGTCCGCCGAGGGTGGCTTCGCCGGCGACGTTGACGGCGGTTTGGGTATTGGTGGGGTTCGGCACTAATTCAATATGGCCGACACCCCGGACCCATCCTGGTCGACCCTTCCCTTCGACGTGAATGTCGTACTTGCGTGGCGGTTCGGCGTCGGCGATCCGGACGTCGCCTTCATACGTGCCTTTGAACGCCGCGATCCCAACGGTGAGGACGATTTTCCATGCGTTCTCGCCCGTCTCGGTCATCGACTGGACGCCCGGGATGCTTGCTTTCAGCGACTCGGGGTCAAGGAGGATGTCCCAAACCCGTTCGGCTGGGGCGTCAATCGTGTACGTACCTTCGATTCGCATGGGCAACTCCAGCAGCAACGGTGGCCCAATGGTGGGCCACCCGTGTGCGCAATGCTAGACGTGAAGGAGATCGCCGAGCGCGCGTCGGACAAGTACCTTGACGAGGTTTTGCCGATAGGCTGCAGGCGCATGAATGTCGCTGAGGCAATCAAGCCCTTCGGCAGCGAGAGCGGCGGCGTGATCAAGCACTCCCGCCTCGACCGCGGCTCCTTCGAGCGCCTTTTCCGCGGCAGTTGCACGGAAGGCGGTTCCAGTGGCGCCGGTTACGCCAATCGTGGCGTGCCCGATGTGCCCGTCGTGGTGGGTTGCGGTCGCTGCGACACCGACGACGGCAAAGCCCGAAGCTGCGTTCGCATGCTTGCGGTAAACGCCAGGCGTCCCATTTGCTGGGAGGCGAATTTCCACGAGCAACTCGTCATGCCCGATTGCCGTGGTGAGCATCCCCGTGAAGAACTCAGTGGCATGTACTTCACGGCGCCCGTGAGACCCGGCGATGACAAGGGTTGCGTCGGCCGCCAAGGCACCAGCTGGCCAGTCGGCAGCCGGGTCGGCGTGAACGAGGCTACCGCCGAAGGTGCCGCGATGGCGCACTTGCACGTCGGCGACGTGATGGCCAATGGCGGCGAGGACCGGCACCGCTTCCTTGACAACCGCAGACTTCTCAACTTGTCGATGGGTTGCCGTCGCTCCGATGTGCAATGACCCGTTCTCGCGCGAGATGGTCCCAAGGCCGGGAATGCGCGAGATATCGACCAACATTGCGGGAGACGTGAGCCGAAGTTTCAGTGCAGGCACAAGCGACTGGCCGCCCGAAAGTATCTTGGCGTCCTCGTGGGTGCGAAGCAGTTCAAGCGCCTCCTCGACGGTGTGTGCCACCCGGTAGGCGAACGGGGCGGGATGCATCTGTTTCTCTCCCGATGGGCGCCCGGGCCGGACAGATGTCTCGGACCGGGCTGCCGGTGGCGTTCTTAGTGCGCGGTGTGATCGATGGCTGCCCAGACCTTTGCGGGTCTGAGGGGCATGTCGATGTGGCTGATCCCAAGCGGAGAAAGGGCGTCCATCACGGCATTAACGACGGCGGGGGTTGAAGCAATCGTCCCGGCCTCGCCGATGCCCTTGACGCCTAGCGGGTTGTGCGGGGAGGGCGTCTCGGTGTGCCCCAGCTCGAAGTGTGGCAAGAACGATGCCTTCGGGATTGCGTAGTCCATTAACGATCCGGAGAGCAGCTGCCCGTTCTCATCGTAAACGGCTTCCTCCCAGAGTGCCTGCGCGATGCCTTGAGCAATCCCGCCATGCACCTGACCGTCTCGGAGCACTGGGTTGATGATGCGACCGCAATCGTCGACAGCAAGGTAGCGAACGAGATGTGTCTCACCGGTCTCTTTATCGACTTCGACGACACAGATATGGGTGCCGAATGGGTAGACGAAGTTTTCTGGGTCGTAGTAATGCTGTTCTTCGAGCATCGGCCCGACGCCAGCGGGAAGATTACCGCCCATGTACGCGGCGAACGCGCAGTCCGCGATCGTCTTTGACTTATCCGGCGAACCCTTCACGCGGAAGGCGTTATCGACGAACTCGACATCTTCGTCGGCGACCTCAAGAAGGTGCGCTGCAATCTTGAGCGCCTTCTCGCGGACCTTTGTCGCGGCGATTTTCAAAGCACCGCCGCCAACGGGGGCACTACGGCTGCCGTAGGTGCCCATGCCGTGTTGCACCTTGTCAGTGTCGCCGTGGACCACATCCACGTCATCCACGCGGACACCAAGTTCGTCAGCGACGATCTGGGCGAACGCGGTCTCGTGACCTTGGCCGTGCGAATGCACGCCAGTGAGAACCGTCACCTTGCCGAGCGGATGCACTCGGACCGTCGCGCTGTCGTAGAGGCCGCCGATAAAGCCCATGGCATTGGCGGCGGATGACGGACCGAGGCCGCAGACTTCTACGAAAGATGAGAACCCAATCCCTACGAGCTTGCCGTGGGCGCGCTGTTCTGCTTGCCAGTGACGGAGTCCATCGTAATCAATCGCCTTGAGCGCGGCGTCAAGCGCCATCTCGTAGTCGCCGCTGTCGTATGTCAGGGTGCCGTTGGCCACCTTGA
>CAYFLJ010000108.1:0-5251 GCA_964343985.1 uncultured Thermoflexus sp. | reverse complement strand
CACCACCGCTCAAACAGCAAGCGCAACGCATCCCGTAAAGCCCTTGTCGCCAATCGCCGGTCCGTACACTTTGTGCCTATGGCCGTCGCCTCAGCCCGTGGACTTGGGCACGCATTCGGCGCTCAGGACGTCTTCTCAGGCGTAACCTTCGAGATCCAACCCCGCGACCGAGTCGCACTTGTCGGTGTGAACGGAGCCGGAAAGTCCACGTTGCTGCGCATCCTTGCGCGAATCGAACGCGCTGATCGCGGCGAAATGTCGTTACCGACGGCGAATCGGGTCGCGTACCTGCCCCAAGAAGTCCACTTCAACTCCGGCCTGACACTCGAGGCGTACCTGCTTGATGCCTTCTCGACAACCCGGCAGATCGAAGCGGAACTCCGTGACCTCGAAGCAACCTTGGAGACCGCATCCACCGACGGCGAGATCGATCGGCTCTTGGCCCGCCATGCCACGCTCCAACAGTCTCTTGAGTCAGGGGATGGGTACGCATACGAACATCGCTTGCATGCCACGATTGCGGGACTTGGTATTCCGGATGCGCACCTGACGAGGGAAGTTGCAACGTTCAGCGGCGGGCAGCGCACTCGGGCAGCGTTGGCGCGCATTCTTCTCGGCGGGGCAGACCTCCTCCTCCTCGATGAACCGACAAACCACTTGGATATCGAATCGACGGAGTGGTTGGAAACCTACTTAGCAAGTGCCGCGTCCGCGGTTGTCGTCGTCTCGCACGATCGGCGCTTCCTCGACGCCGTCGCGACCCGAACGTGGGAGATTGCCGACGGTGAGTTCGAGGCGTACGTCGGCAACTACACCCAATTCGCCCGCCAACGGGCAGAGCGCGAGGCGCGTGCCCGACGAGACTACGCAGCCCAACAAGCGCATGTTGCCCGGACCGAGGCCTTTATCAGGCGGTACAAGGCTGGAGTGAAATCTCGTCAGGCCCGCGGGCGTCAGAAGCTGCTTGACCGATTGGAGCGCGTCGGTCCTCCGAAGGATCCGGGCAAACTTCGCATCGCTATCGCCGCGACCCTGCGCGCCGGTGACATCGTCGTCGCGACTGAAAGTCTGGGTATCGCGCCCGACGCACCTGCGGGGGCGGGGTTGCGTGGTCAATCGCCCGGCATGCCGTTCGTCCTCGAGGCGCCGCCTCACGCACGGTCGCTGGCACCGATGGTGGTCTGTGAGAACGCCGAAATAAGCCGCGGGGATCGGGTAGCAATCGTCGGGCCGAATGGCGCTGGAAAGACGACGTTACTGCGCGTCCTCATGGGTGAAATCGTGCCCGTTCGTGGTCGCGCGCATCTTGGATATGGCGTTCAGGTAGGGTATTACGCGCAGGCGCACGAGCAGCTAGATTTGGGCGGCACCGTCTTGTCCGGGGTGCTCAGCATGCGCGCCATGAGCGAAACGGACGCCCGAACGTATCTCGGGCGCTTTCTGTTCACTGGCGATGACGTGTTCAAACGCGTTGCCTCCCTATCCGGCGGAGAGCGCAGTCGCCTAGCGCTTGCGCAACTCGCTCTCAGTACCGCAAATGTCCTTATTCTCGACGAACCGACGAACCATCTCGACATATATGCCCGAGAAGCCCTTGAGGCGGTGCTCGATCAGTTTGACGGGACCATCATTTTTGTGTCGCATGATCGCTTTCTCATCGACGGCCTCGCGACCCGCATCTGGGAGGTGGCGGACGGCCGGATGGTCGCGCATGAGGGCACATGGTCAGCAATTCGTGCCGCCCGTCGGGTGTCCGTGTCGACTGCTCGAGCAGCGGCTGCAGTTACGGTGCCTTTACCTACTACATCGGTGCCGCCGCCGTTGGACGCACGAGGTCTCCGGAGGTCGGTCGGGACTTCCCGCCTGAACCCTGATGGACGAGACCTCAAGGTCGCGCGAGAGCGACTCGTTCGTGCGGCCGCCGACCTCGCTTCATTGGAATCAGCGTTGGCGAGTGTCAATGCCTCTTTGGAGGCGGCGGCGCGTACCGGAAACCACGTCGATCTCGCATCGCTGGGCGTTGAGCACGAGGCCGTAACCACTCAGCTTCGCGTCGCTGAAGAACGATGGCTCGAAGCACAGTCACGTCTTGAAGACATTGAGTGTGTGATCTCCTCGGCCTAAACCCGGAAATGAGCGCCAAAAGGTCAGGCACGCAGTGAGTCGCGCGTGCATGATGGGCGACGTGATGACCCGCGGACGCAACCCTCGGGCCTCGCTTCAAGTCATCGGCTTGACGACCGCCCAGTCCAAAGCTATCGTCCCGCCTCTATGGAACCCGAAAACTTTGTCATGGTTGCAGCGGTGTTGACCAGTGTGGGTTCGCTCGCGTGCGTCGTCAACGGCTATCTCGGTGCGGGCCTCGCCATTTTCGGTTGGGTCGTCTTGCTTGGAGTTGTCAATCAGCCCGTTGCCGTTGGGGCAGACGTGTTGCGTGTGACCGAGAACACTTGGGCGCCTCATCTGCTCGTGCCTCTTGCGCTGTTCCTCGCGACGTGGCAGGCTCGCTTCCGTGGTCGACTAGGTGCCGGCATCTCGCTACGTGGGTTATTCGGCCGTAGCTCGTGACGCTTTGCAATACAGCCGGCCACCCGTAAAACCGCACTCGCCGTACGTCGTTTAGGGCCAGATTGTCGTCAGGAGATCCGTTCTTCGCTTGAAGGGTCTGAGCGTTCGCGTCGTCTCGGCACAAGCACGAACACGGGCGGTACCATCATCCACTAATCTCAGGACCGCGGCGGCACTCCCGTGTGCGGTTGCGCCACGACGACGGAGTGTTCGACTGATCCATGGCAACCCACCAAGAACTTCAGGCACAACTTCGGGGCGTCACCGCGTTCCCAATCACCCCGTTTGCAAACAACCTCGACCTCGACCTGCCGGCTCTCGCGCATAACGTGGACTGGATGGTCCGCCACGGGATTACCTCGCTTGTCGCGGCTGGTGGAACTGGAGAGTTGTATTCACTGACGCCCGAGGAAATCGAGGCGGTACACCGCACCGTCATCGAAGCTAGTGCGGGCCGAGCGGGCGTCATTTGCGGAGTCGGCGGGAAGGCTCGCGAAGCGCAAAAATTGGCACAGGCCGCCGAACATTCGGGCGCATCTGGAATTCTGATTTTGCCGCCCGCGTACGGTCCATCTCCGGACGACGGGCTCGTCGCGTTCTACGCCTCCATCGCGTCGGCGGTCACCATCGGGGTGTTGCCATATGCGCGCGACTGGGCAATCTTCTCTCCCGAGACCGTGTCTAAATTGATCGATGCGGCGCCAAACGTCGTGGCATTTAAAGACGGCTCTGCCGATTTGCGTCTGTGGGCACGAATCCGAGCAAAAATTGGTGACCGCCTCGCGTGGGTCGGCGGCGTAGGCGACGACATGGTCCACACGTACTTTGCAGCAGGCGCCGAGGGGTTCACATCCAGCGTCGCGAATTTCATGCCGTGGGTCAGTTTGGAACTCTTCGAGACCGCAAGGCGAGGTGACTACGCTGCATGTCGCCACGTCTTTGAAGAAAACGTTGCGGACTTCTATGCCATTCGTGCGAGACGGCGAGGGTTCGAAGTATCGAGCGTCAAGTACGCGATGGCGTTGTGCGGGTTGCCAGCGGGGCCAGTGCGCCCACCGCTGACGGAGTTGGGTCCGGACGAACGATCAATCGTGGCATCAATGGTCGACCGTTTAGGTCTGAAGTCTCGGGCGAACTAGCTGTCCTAGACAAGCGCGACGGCGGACGGGGGTGAGATGGTGGCAGTTCAGCACGTTGATCGCAATGCTGGGCTTCGTGGCACCGTATACCGTGCATTCTATGAGCCAGCGTCCGCTGAGTTTCGGCGCACGTCCAGCGCGACCGTTGTCTTTATTTTTGCGTCGGTCTTGAGTCTCGTATTGGAATCAATGTCACTTGGTGATCCAATAGATGCATGGTTACCGGTCGTCGAAACTATTCTCGTGGCAGCGTTCACACTTGAATACGCAATGCACGTCTGGGTCGCACCAGACCGCTGGAAATACATCAAAAGTTTCTGGGGCGTTGTTGACCTGCTCTCAATCTTGCCAGCACTGCTCGCATTTCTTCCCAATGCCGGGATGCGAGTGGTTCGAACCTTACGAGTGTTGCGCGTTCTCCGCATGATCAAGCTCATGAAGCTTGCATCCGATCAGGCCCGAGTGAGCGCACAACGCGCGTCTAAACAACAATCCTCCTTCTCCAGTGATATCACTATTTACGCGATGGCATTAACCACAGTCTTAGTCATTTCCTCGACGCTTGTGTACTACGCGGAAAGTGACGTTGAAGACACCGCATTTTCGTCAATTCCTGCAGCGATGTGGTGGGCTATCGTCACCATCACGACGACGGGCTACGGTGACATGGTGCCTGCCACCGGTATCGGCAAGCTCGTGGCTGCAGCGACCATGTTTGCTGGGCTAGCGCTTTTCGGAATCCTGACTAGCGTCATTGGGCGCGCCGTGATGACCACACTTTTCGGCCGTCCGGCTGAAGCTGACGCCGCGTCACAAACGGAAACCACGTCGCGCGCTTCGCGTGCCGCTCCACCCCCAATTCCCCTTGTTGACGTTGTTGTCACTGCACTGGCTATCGTTGCGGTCGTCTTAATGGTTCTCGAGACACTACCCGAACTCGGTGAGTCGTATTCGACATGGTTTACAAATGCCGAATATCTGCTCGTCGCGCTCTTCACTATCGACTACATTCGAAGCGTGGCACAGGCCCCGAATAAACGGGCCTACGTCTTCAGTTTGGGCGGAATAATTGACTTACTCTCGATTCTGCCTACCTTTCTCTCACTCCTTGATTTCACAGGCCTGAAAGCGCTTCGCGCCCTCCGTGTATTACGTGTGTTACGCGTGCTCAAACTCATTAAACTTGCCTTTGCGCAACGGGCACGAAAAGTCTCTGGCGAAGGCAAATCGAATACGTTCGGTATAGATTTGCAAATTTACGCCATTGCGGTCCTCTGCGCCATTACCGTGAGCGGCACACTCGGCTACTACGCCGAACGGGACGTTGATGGCAGCGCGTTTACAAGCATCCCGGCGGGAATGTGGTGGGGGGTAGTCACCCTAACCACAACTGGCTATGGCGACATGGTGACCCAAAACGACGCGAAACTTGTGCAGCCGGTCACCGCCATGGGTCGAGTCATTGGCGGCGCGACAATGCTCGTCGGACTCGCACTCTTTGGCGTGTTGACGAGTGTCATCGGGCGTGCACTTCTGCAATCGCT
>CAYFLJ010000107.1:0-5311 GCA_964343985.1 uncultured Thermoflexus sp. | reverse complement strand
GTCGCCCCCTAACGCTGCGCCCTTCGCGAGTTGCGAAACTTCGGCGGCGCCGGCCGAGTCGTCGATCGTGATGCGTCCGTGTTCGCACTCCAGTCGGAGTTCGAAGCGCGCGACGCCATCTTTGTTGGCCACGATGAAGGCCCGGACACCGTTCGCGTATCTCACGTACGCACTTGCGCCCGGATCGGTCGCTGGGTCGTGTCCACCGTCACCGGCGTAGCGCGGACCGTACGCGGCGTGCGTGTCGTCGAGGTCGGCCATGACCCATGCCGGGTCACTGTCCGCGAAGAAGTTGACCATGTCGACGAGGTGCGTGGCATTGCGGAACAGCATCGCCCGCGGTCCGGCCAACGTCGCGACGATCCGACGCAGTTGGCCGAGGTCGCCGCTACGGATGAGGTTGCGCGCCTGATGCCAGACTTGCCTCCACCGGCGCGTGTGGTCGATAGACAGCACAACATCGTGCGCGCGACAGGCGGCGATGATGCGGTCGGCGTCGGAAAGGGTCGTGGCGATCGGCTTCTCGCAAAAGATGCCCCGCACACCCATCTCACACGCCGTCACGACGATGTCGGCGTGGCGATGGTCGGGTGTAACGACGCTGAGGATGTCGGGCGTCGTTTCGGCAAGCATTATTTTGTAGTCAGTGAAGGTTTTGGCGTCGGGCCAATGCGTCCCCCAGTTCGTCAAGAACTCGGCGTTGCGTTCGGGGACTAGGTCGCATGCACCCACCACCGTGACGTTGTCGATTGGGAGGTAGCCCGCGGCGTGGTTGTCGGCGTGGACGTGCCCAAAGACGGGGTGTGGCGGTTCGTGAAGCGGGCCGGCCGCGATCCACGTGAGGCCGACGATGGCGGCCCGGTGAACGGTCATCCTTCTCTCTCCTTGACGTGAACGTGAAACCGCGAAAGGGGTGTGACTAGTCGTGTCGTGCGCCCCCGTCGTTGGGGACGAGGTAGTGACTCGCCGCTACCTCAACGCGTGCGGACGCGGGTGGTCTGACCGGTCGCAGAAGCCAGCCACGCCGCCTCGACGATATCGAGGACGTGTGCGATCGCTTCGATCGGTGCGACCGCGGGCACCCCGGCCCGCGCATCGTGGAGGAAGCGGCGCACAAACTCCTCGCCGGGGACGCCGTGGTAGGCGGGCGACGTCGGCAGGTCGAATCGCCACTCCCGACGACCACCCTCACGCCAACCGGGCGCTTCGCTAACCAGAGTCACCGATGCACCTTCGGAAAGCGGTAGGCGCGCATATCCGTGTGCGCCTCGCAGACCCAAGAACGTGTCGTACGCCGGCCCCATGTAGCCCGATGCGCCGCCCACGAGGTGGTAGCCGGCGTTGAAGGTCCCGAGGGCGCCCCCGTGCATCTTGATCGCGAGGCACGCCGTGTCTTCGACGTCGATCGGTTCCGGGTTGCGCCTCCCGACCATCGCCGAAACTTCGGCGACGGTGTCGTCGGTCATGAAACACAACGCATCGAGGAAATGGCACCCCAACCACGACAGGATTCCGCTACCGGCGCGACTCCGTTGGAACAACCAGTGAGATGGGTCGCGGTAGCGCACCTGTGAGGTGATCATCCGCCCTTCGACACCAAACAGATTGCCCAGTGCCCCCGCGCGAACGGCATCCCGAACGTGCGTGACCGCGGGGTGACCCCGCCAACTCAAAAACGTGCCGGTCGTGACGCCAAGTCGTCGCGCGTCGTTGGCCAATGCCCAGAGGGTGGCGGCATCAAGCGCACCTGGCTTTTCAAAAAGCGTTGGGACACCCGCCGCGAGGGCGGCCCGCAGAACATCAGGGCATCGGTCCGTGCGCACGCACACCACCGCCGCGTCCAACCCTTGGACGCCAAGCATCGAATTCAAATGCTGATGCGTGGCAACGACCTTACGCAGTGGCACCTCTGCCCCAAGGGTCGTCGGGTCGGTGCCGTCAAGCCAGTGGACGTGAATCGCTTCGACTTCTGGGAGGACGTCGAGGGTGCGCAAATGCGCAACCGTGTGCGGGTGCGATGTAAGCACGGCACCAACCGAGAAGGTCCGGCCTGATGTCATGACTGGGCCTCACCATCGGGATTCGTTCGTGGACCGGTACCAGCCCCAACGACGCGTTTGCCTGATTGGTAGACCGCCTGCACGTCTCGCAATGCGACCGGATCGCGTAGAGGGTCGCCGCCAACCACGACCACGTCCGCGACGAGTCCGGGAACAAGCGTGCCCACCTCGTTTTGGAGGCCGAGTACCTGCGCCGCCCACGAAGTTCCGCCGCGTAGGGCGTCTATGACTGGCAGGCCCCAGATCACCGACTCAATGATCTCTTCGCAGAAGCGCCCCATCGGGTACCACATCCACGCCGAGTCGCTGCCCATGACAAAACGCGCACCCATCGACCGTAAGCGTGCGTGGTGGTCACCACGCACGGCGCGGTAGGCAACGAGGGTGTCGGCCTCGGTGCGTTCGGCGTCCGAAAGGGTCGTGCCTGAGGCTTCTTTCGCTTCGAGGTGTCGTAGCCGGATTGCACCCTGCGCAACCGTGTAGTCGACCCACGCCCCGGATGATGCGAGGCGCGCGGCGATTGCGTCGTCGAAGCGATCGGTGCCGTCCGGTTCTTTGAAGACCGCGTGGACGATGGTCTCGACCCCGGCGTCAAGTGCGTTGGTCATGCCAATGTTTGACACACAGTGCGCGGCGGTTGGCTTCCCGAAGCGATGCGCTTCGTCGACAGCGGCCTGAACTTCGGTCGGCGTGTACGCCGCGCGGTACGGGTACGACGTCCGGGTACTTCCACCGGTTGCGATGATCTTTACAACATCTGCACCTTCTTTGATGACTTGGCGGACCGCATGGCGCACGCCGTCGACGCCATCGGCCTCCTGTCCGAAGTACCAGAGGTGACCGCCGGTGATCGTGATCGGGCGTCCGGCGAGTACGAGTCGCGGTCCCTCGCAGATGCCTTGGCGGATCGCGTCGCGTAGGCGGAACGCGATCGTTCCGGGTGTGCCGAGGTCGCGGAGCGTTGTCACGCCGGAGTGCAGGTGGTTGCGCACATTTCGTGCGGCGTTGAGCAGGAGCAGTTCTGGCGGAACGTCCGGCAGTGCGTCGCCGGGGCGCCCATCGCCGAAGCCCACGAGGTGGGTGTGCGCATCGACGAGACCAGGCATGATCGTTGCGCCGGGGAAGTCGTCGACCGGAACTTCTGACGCGAGGGCGTCAAAGTCTCCGGCAGTCACGATCCCGCGTACCCGGTCGCCTTCGATCAGGACCGATCCGTGAAAGGTCGGTGGTCGCGCCGTCCCGTCCCAGACGCGTGCGCCCCGCACAAGGCGGCGTCCCGTTTCTTGCATCGCGCGTCCCCTTCCCTCGACGGCACTCGGGCGCGTCGTTCGGCACCCTACTGCACCGTCGGAGGGGCGTCAACGTGGCGTGAGTGAGCTAATCGCGGGCGTGTATGCGTCGCGGTAGAGGGCTTCAACGTCGCTGGCATCTGGCAACCGAGGATTGTTGGCCGGACTGCCACTCGCCAGTGCGTCGACTGCCATTGCGGGAATCGCCGCGGCGTACGCGTCAATCGGGATGCCAAGCCGTGACATCGGTGGCACGCCAACCGACCCGCATAGGTGGGCGATGGCAACAACGGTCGCACGGGCACCGGCCTCGGAGGCGTCCGCCGCAGGCGTCACGGCCCCCATTGCGACCCCAATGTCCCGGTACCGCGCGGGTGCCCCGGGCCACGACCACTCACAGACGGCCGGCAAGAGGACGGCGTTCGCCATGCCGTGCGCGACGCCGAATCGAGCCCCAAGGGGACGGGCCATCCCGTGCACGAGGGCAACGGAGGCGTTTGCAAACGCAATACCGGCTTCAAGCGCGCCGGTCGACATCGCGGCACGTGCCGCGCCGTCTGTAGGGTCAGTGATGACCCGCGGGAGCGCCGGCACGATCCGTCGAATCGCGTTCAGGGCAAGGCCGTCGGTGAGAGGTTGCGCGCGCCGTGAGACATACGCCTCAAGGGCATGGGTGAACGCATCAATGCCGGCGGCGACGGCGGCGCGTGTCGGGACATCGCGAGTCAGGTCGGGATCGGCGACGGCGATGTCAGGGAGACATTCCCACGTTGAGATGAGCATCTTGCGGTCGCGCGCCTCGTCGGTCACGATCAGATAGCGCGTCGCCTCTGATCCCGTCCCCGCCGTGGTGGCGATGCATGCAAGTGGCAGGCGACCGGCAGGCACGCGGTCGGCCCCTTCAAACCGCACCAACGGCCCCCCGTGCTTGGCGAGGATGGCGACCGCCTTCGCGACATCCATCGCACTGCCGCCGCCGAGGCCGACGATTGCGTCGACGCCGGCAGCGCCCGCGACGGCGTGCGCCGCTTCAACCACGCGCACCGTGGGTTCGCCGTCGATGCGATCGAACACCGTCGCGCGCAGACCGGCGTCAGAGATTGCCGAGACGACCGCCCGCGCCGCGTGTCCGGCAAGGATGAACGCGTCTGAGACGATGAGCGCATGGCGCCCACCGATGGCCCGCAACGCTGTGCCTACGCCAAGCGCGGCGCCACTCCCTGTCAAGATGCGCGACGGTGCCCGGAACTCTGATGGGGTTTCCATTGACTCGCCTCACACTCAGTCGGCGGGTATTGGTGGCAACCACCGCGACAAGAATGCCGCCGGCCCGTCATGTTCAAAACGATGCCCGCCATTGAAGAGGTCGAGCACGACGGCGTCAGTGGCGCCAACGCCGGCGTACGCCTGTTCAAGGCGCGCGAACCCATGTTTGACGGCGTCCAAACTGTAAAGACGATCCTCGCTTCCGTTCTGGATCAAGAGTGGACGGGGCGCGATCAGGGCCGCGATATCCGGTAGGTCGGCAACGTGCAACAGGCCGGGCAATGCGTTGCACAGGTCCCACCCGCCGAGTCGATCCCAAACCGCTACTTCGTCACGGATAGTCATGAAGTAGCCGCTCACCACGGCGGCGCGCACGCGAGCGTCGAAGGCTGCTAGGAATAGGGTCCGCTTGCCTCCCTCAGAGAGGCCGACGGCGCCCAGTCGTGCGGCGTCGACACCCGGCCACGATGCGAGGACGGAGAGTGCCCGACGGTCGTCAAGCAATCGCAAACCAGTGTGCGTGTAGCCAAGGTACTCGACCACGCGACCCATCGCTTGGTGATGCGGCGCGTTCCGGTCGTCGACGCGTTCGCCGAACCCGAGGGCGTCCGGCGCAATCACCACATATCCGCGCCGGGCGAAGCGCGCCGCGAAGTCGTAGCCGTATTGCGCGATGACGGTCGCCACTTCCGAATC
>CAYFLJ010000106.1:2724-5319 GCA_964343985.1 uncultured Thermoflexus sp. | reverse complement strand
CTGAAGAAGCAATGGCTCTCACCGAACGGCACGATTCGCGCCATCATGGACGGCACCGTGTTCCGAAAGCCGATCACGCTTGCAAATATCCCGCCGGCGGTGAAGGCATGGAAGCGACCGATCACGATCGCGCGCCATGCATTCGGTGACATCTACCGCGACAAAGAGATCGTTCTCGACCGACCTGGTCGAGTTGAATTGACCTTTCATCCTGCCGACGGCACACCACCGATCACAGAAATTGTCAACGAGTTCAAGGGTTCATCCCCAACCGGTGTGTCGATGGCGATGTTCAATACCGACGCATCCATTCGATCCTTCGCGAAGGCGTGTTTTACGTACGCGCTTGGCGAACGCGTCGATATTTGGTTTAATACCAAAGATACGATTTCGAAAAAATACCATGGACGCTTCCGAGACATCTTTGCAGAGGAAGCGGCGCATCGGGCTGACGAAATGAAGGCAGCCGGCATCTCCTATTCGTACTTTCTGATCGACGATGCGGTCGCACAGGTCATGAAGAACCCGGGTGGTCACTTGTGGGCGTGCATGAACTATGACGGCGACGTGCTCTCCGACATGGTCGCTGCCGGCTTCGGTTCTCTGGGCCTTATGACCTCTGTCCTCGTCAATCCCGACGGTAAGTACGAGTACGAAGCCGCGCACGGCACCGTCACCCGCCACTTCCGCCGTCACCAAAGGGGAGAAGAGACCTCGACGAACTCGGTCGCCTCCATTTATGCGTGGACCGGCGCACTTGCGCGTCGAGGTGAGCTTGACAACACGCCTGATGTCGTCGCATTTGCCCATTCCCTTGAGCGTTCGGTCATCGAAACGATTGAGGGCGGGACGATGACGAAAGATCTCCTTGCCCTGACAACGAGTCCGAATCCGACTGGCGTGGACACTTGGGCGTTCCTCGACGCCGTCGCCGCGCGACTTCAGACCCACCTCTAAGGCACACGCGCAACGCCGCGCCGGAGCATGACGTGGACTTATTTGAATATCAAGGCAAACAGTACTTTGCGCGCTATGACATCCCCGTCTCTCCGGGGGGCGTCGCAACGACGACCGACGAAGCCGTGGCCCAAGCCGACGCCGCTGGCTACCCAGTGGTAATCAAGGCCCAAGTCCAAGTCGGAGGCCGAGGGAAAGCGGGCGGAATCAAACTCGCGAACAACGCCGAGGACGTCCGCCACCACGCCGCGAATATCCTTGGAATGAACATCCGTGGACACGTCGTTCACAAAGTGTGGGTAGAGAACGCGTCGGACATAAAGAAAGAGTATTATGCGTCGTTCACCTTAGATCGCGGCGCGCGGAAGCACCTCGCGATGGTGTCGGCGCGCGGTGGCGTCGACATTGAACAGGTCGCCGCCGAAGATCCAAGCGCAATTGTTCGTCGCCACATCGACCCCGCGGTCGGTCTCTCACTTGACGACGCGCTCCAAATCGTGCGCGACGCCCACCTTGACCCGGAAGCGCATTCGGGCGCGGCCGACATTCTTGTCAAGCTGTATCGGTGCTACGTTGAAGGAGACGCCGACCTTGCCGAGATCAATCCCTTAATCCTGACGCCGGACGGCCGTGTACACGCGCTCGATGCCAAAGTCAGTCTTGATGGCAATGCGGCGTTTCGGCACCCAGAGTGGGCCGCTTTTGACGGCACCGAATCCGATGACCCGCGTGAGCAGATGGCGCGCGAACGGGGCCTTCAGTATGTCGGCCTTGACGGTACGGTCGGCATCATCGCAAACGGTGCAGGACTCGCAATGAGCACGCTTGATGTCGTGAATCAGGTCGGAGGCTCGCCTGCGAACTTTCTTGACATCGGCGGCGGCGCAAGCGCCGCTGTGATGGCGAACGCCCTCGAACTTGTGAACGCCGACCCAAAGGTGCGCGCGATATTTATTAATATTTTCGGTGGAATTACTCGAGGCGAGGAAGTCGCGAACGGCATCGTGACAGCCCTCGGCCGCGTCACGATCGGTTCGCCGATCGTCATACGACTTGACGGGACGAACGCCGCGGAAGGGCGCGCAATCCTGAAAGCGCATGAGTCTGACCGCCTAATGTCGCGCCCAACGATGGTCGAGGCCGCCCGCGCCGCGGTCGCCTTGGCCTCAGCCTAGATCGCCGTCGACCAAGGAGACCATCCATGAGCATCTTCGTCGACGAAACGACGCGTGTCGTCTATCAAGGGCTGACTGGAAGCGCTGGCCGTTTCTACGGCCTGCGCAATCGGGCGTACGGCACACTCGTGGTCGCCGGCACGAATCCGAAACGTGCTGGTGAGGACGTTGAAGGCATCCCAGTATTCGCGACCGTCAGTGACGCACGTTCCGCCACCGGCGCCTCCGCGTCGTGCATTTTCGTTCCAGCACCGGGCGTTGAGAGCGCCGTCATGGAAGCGGCGGAAGCCGGCATCGAGTTTATCGTCGTCATCACCGAAGGCGTGCCCGCAAAGGATGAAGCGCGCTTCTTCAGTCGTCTTCAGCGCGACCATCCCAAAACCCGTTTACTTGGGCCGAACTGCCCGGGAATTATCAGCCCCGGCAAGTGCAACATCGGCATTACCGCGGGTGAAATCGCGAC
>CAYFLJ010000106.1:1539-2624 GCA_964343985.1 uncultured Thermoflexus sp. | reverse complement strand
TGACAAAACCGGTCGTTGCGTACATCGCCGGTGTCACGGCGCCGGCTGGACGCAAGATGGGCCACGCCGGCGCGATCATCTCGGGATCAAGTGGTACTGCAGGAGCGAAGATGGACGCGCTCCGCGCCGCAGGCGCACATGTTGCACTCAACCCGACCGAAGCCGGCGACCTGATGGCCCAAGTTGTTGCCCACTTGTAGTCACGCGCTCCGCGCACCTACCTGCGGAATTGAGCGACGGGTTGCCAGAGGGTGTACGTGCCTCTGGCATGCGCCTACTACGAAAACTAGTTGCCCATTGGATCACAATAGCCAATCAAGCTACCGTGACCTCGGAAGCAACCTCTCGGGCCAAGAGTAGTCGCTCAAACTGTCCCACCGAGATCTCAAGTGCACTGGCGGCAGATTCCTTGGAATGGATCCCCGCCTCGAAGAGGGTCACCACGGTGCCCTCCCTCATCGCGCGTTCATCGAGTACTTGTACTCCGGCGATGGAAACCTCGGGTGACACCGGGGCAGAACGTTTGTCTCGGTCGGCGGTGCGCCGTTGGTGTGCAGTCGGCTCGGAACGGGGTGTCTGCTTGGCCAGATCATGCGGATCGTCAAACGGGTGAACCGGTGCGATTAAAGACCGGGTTGACGTGACGTACGCGTTTCCGAGCAACGGATCACCAACCGTTCGCCGAAGCACGAGAGGCGCGCCGGCATGTACCGCAAGTGCGGGCACATCGACATCGGGCGACATGTCGCGGTACCACGCGGGAAGACCAAACGGCCCCGCCTCGTGGGCCTTATCCGGCTGCCGTCGATACGTTGGAACTTGACGAAGCAGGGGAGGTGGCAACGCGGGGTCGGCTTGTACCTCGTCGAGGTTGACACTGGTTGCACGTTCAACCGCTTCCATTTCCTCACGGAACGTGCGTTGCGCATCTGCGACTTGCGACATCAACTCTGCACGAAGGTTCATGGCCTGCCGGTACCACTTACCGGCCTGCTTCATAACCTCCGGAAGGCGTTCGGGCCCAAGCACCACCAGCGCGACAATCGCGATGACGGCGAGTTCGGGCACGCCAATGTCGAACACAC
>CAYFLJ010000106.1:0-1439 GCA_964343985.1 uncultured Thermoflexus sp. | reverse complement strand
TGACGGAGGAACTCGCGCGCATTCTCGCGTCCAAGGCCGAGCTTCGTCTCCCCGTACGAGAAATACGCCCCTGCCTTTTTGACGAGACTCATTTCCACCCCAAGGTCAAGAATGCTGCCTGTGCGCGAGATACCTTCGGTCCAGAGGATGTCGAACTCGCACACTCGGAAGGGCGGCGCAACTTTGTTCTTGCGCACCGTAACCTTTGCGCGCATTCCGACGACGTCGGTACCGTTTTTTACGTTATCGGTCCGGCGAATATCGAGACGCACAGAAGCGTAAAACTTGAGCGCCTTCCCGCCAGGTGTCGTTTCCGGACTCCCAAACATTACACCGATCTTTTCGCGTATCTGATTGATAAAGACCACGAGGGTCCGGCTATTGGAGATTGCGGGTGTGAGTTTGCGCATCGCTTGGCTCATCAACCGCGCTTGAAGGCCCGGTTGCGAATCGCCCATATCGCCTTCAATTTCTGCGCGCGGCACGAGTGCGGCTACGGAGTCGACGACTACGACATCGACCGCGCCACTTCGAACAAGCATTTCGCAGATCTCAAGCGCTTGTTCGCCAGTGTCCGGCTGGCTGACCAAGAGGTCGTCGATGTTGACACCGCACCGAGTTCGTGCGTCCACCGGGTCGAGCGCATGCTCGACGTCGATATAGGCGGCGATACCGCCAATTCGTTGTGCCGACGCAACGACATGGAGGGCAAGCGTCGTCTTGCCGGAACTCTCTGGTCCATAGATTTCGACAATGCGCCCTCGGGGCAAGCCCCCGATCCCAAGTGCCAAGTCAAGAGCGAGTGCGCCCGTCGGAATTGCCTCAACCTGCATCTTGGCGGCGCCGTCACCCAAGCGCATGATCGCACCGCGACCGAACTGCTTCTCGGCCTGACCGATGGCGAGGTCAATTGCCTTCAATCGTTCGACGGTCGCCTTCTCAGACCGTTCAAGCGCGCCAGAAGCAGCAGGTGCGGGGGTGGACACGATGGGGGCCTCCTCCCGGCGTGCGCGCGTCGCGACCTCCGGGGCATCCATAACTGCGACGGCGTTGGCGAATGACGGCATGAGTCGTCCCTCCTGAGAACGCAAGCATACCGGACATTTGTTCTAGAACGCAAGTCCTACTTTACCGTGTTCCGTCGATTCCCGAGTGTACTGCCGAGGACGGCTTGTCCCATCGCCACGCGTACCGCGACCGTCGGAAGGGGGACAGTGGGCTACGCACTGAGCCGAGAGACCGGGCATCCATCTCGCACTCACCGAAGAGTTGCGCCTGAATGTCCCGCTCAACCTCACCTTGGTTGACCACGACCAACGTCCCACCGGGCATCACCAAGTCGCGCACATGCTGAAGCAAGCGTTCCGGTTCGAAAAGACGAGTAGGCAGGCCCCACGCCGCGTGGGGCATCACGTCAACAAATGGCAGTATCCACGTGA
>CAYFLJ010000105.1:0-5392 GCA_964343985.1 uncultured Thermoflexus sp. | reverse complement strand
TGCTTCGCGAGTTCGATCGCCTCGCCGAGTTTGCCCTCTTCGACGCGGTACGTTGCCGACCCGAGGAGGGCGACCGCCTCTTGGCGCGCTTGATCGGAGACGGGTGTCGGCACGACGCGGGGCGCCGGCGTTGCCGCCGCTTGGGCCGGTCCACGCAGGCGAGACGCCGACAGGTCGCCGGCCCAGATGACAAGCCCCAAGGTTACGGCGATCACCGTGACGGCGGTGACGCGTCCGCGCCGAACCGTATCGGCGTCGGCGTAGCGATCTGAAGCGGTCGCGACGCGACTACTCCCCATGCCGAGGCCGTCTGGGCGGTACTCGCGCACGTTGGCGCGGATCACGGTCTCGCGCGATGGTGCAGACTTCTGGGCGACCGCGGAGGGCGCGTTGGCATCCGGCCGTGAATGGTCGGGGGAGGCAACGTACGCAGTGCGCCCGCACCGCGTGCAAAAGCGTGCATCCCGCTCGAGGCTAGACCCGCACGCGACGCAGTACATGTCGGCCCGAGATTGTCGCACGCCCCCGCGCTAGAGGCCTCCCCGACGTTTCGACTCATCGGCGTCGGCCTGCGCCATCGGGTCCCAGATGGTGCCCTCAAGACGGGCGACCGCGTCGTTGATGATCGGCAGCGACGCGAGGTGTGTGCGGCATGCCCACATCCCGTGCGCCGTCAGGGCGGCGTCGAAGGCGTCGTCGGATTCGCACGCCGCGGCGCGGAAGCGTGTCGGCATATCTGGCCACCGGTCGGTGAGGGACGCCGCGCGTGCCTTCGGGTCGGACTTCACCACCGGCCCGGTGAAGTGGCGCGGGTAGATTTCGACCACAATCGGCCAGGTGGGCGCATCGAACGGCCAGATGGTGAAGCCCGCGGCGCGCAGGTCGGCAAGCACTGGCATGCCCCGGATCGAACCGGTCCCGACGGCGCCGGCACCGCCAATCTGGAAGACCGACTTGGGTGCCGCCGACCCGACGCGCCGCGCCGCAGCATCGGTGGCACGCAAGCCGTCGGCCGTATTGGGGTATGGCCGACGTCGCCCGGGGCGCCCCCAAAATGGTGGGTCGCAGTCGCGAAGCCACGACTCTCCCGAGGCGCGTGCAACTGTCCACACCTCTGGGCCGAAAGCGCACCCGAGACTGCGCGCGAACCACGCGGGCAGGCCAAACGCAAAGTCGAGGCCGATCGCCACCCGCGGCCCGACCTCGTCAACGATTCCACGCAGAGTCGCGGGCATGTCGGCGCGTCGGTGCCCATCGTCGAGGCGCACTAGGTCGCCCTCGACGACGACGGCGACCCAGATGTGGTGTCGTTCATCGGCGATTGATCCCGACCAGTCGACGGCGACAACGGCCCTCGGGGCCGTGGTGGTCATATCGTCGGTGCCCGCATCGCCGTTCGTTGATCGGCAACTGACGCCCCGCATCGGGCTAGACTTGACTGATGGAGAGTCGCCACCGGCATGCCAATGCACGCGTGGAACCGATTCGATGCCCCCTTACAGGTGCGAAGGGTGCCCACGCGCGCGGTGTCGAGCGTGCCAACGCGGTGACGTACGGCATCGCAGAGGTCCACGCTTGGATGGTGGCACGGGCAACCCTCATGTGCCAACATCGCGGAGACCGGTCGCCACCGACGGTCGCTTGGCGGGACAGTCGTGACGACGTTCGAGGCATTCACGTGTGCGTGGAGGTTTCGATGGCCTCAGTTGAATCGGCACGGTCGGTCGGTGCGACCCTGATCGTCGTATCGACGCCGGTCTTTGGGCCCTGCATGGCGACGTCGGTCTCTGGGTTGCTTTCGGACGTGCGTTGGGCATCGACCTTCGTGCGCTACGGGTTGTCGTGCATTGACGCGCCCGCCCTGTTCGTGAGTCCGACGCGCGACGACGCGGATGCGTCGCCGGCCGAGGTGGCGATACCCCTTTCGCAGGCGTTCCCCGAGGTGCCGGTCTACGCATACCCCGATACGCCGTGGGCTGACCAGGTACGACAAGGGCTATCCGGACGCTGATAACGGCGTCGCGGCATGCGGTGCGGTGGATGCAAGGGCGCGTGCCGTGCGGAGGGCTTGGGCGACCGTCGGGGTCACCGTCGCCGGGGCGATGTCGGCAAGCCATCGTGATTGGTGGCGCCATTCGACCTGTTTCGCCGTACGCCCGATTGACGCGGTCAAGGCGTTTGCAGCGGTCAGGAGTCGTGAGGCTTCAGCTTCAGCCAGGTTGCGGCGTTCCGGGTAGTTGCGCGTCTCCGCAATGACGAGGCCAGCCAGCCCGATGAGCGCGCCGGCAACGTTTGGTATGCGACCTTGGGCGACCGATCGGCGGAGGGCGTCGACGTAGACGTGTCGCGCGCGCCCGAGGTCGCCGAGGGCGGTGACGACGTGGCCGAGGGTGACGAGGTTCCGCGCGACGCCGCGCGGTTGGCCAAGCCCATTCATGAGGGCGATGCTGCGTTCGGCGGCGTCGTACGCCTCGTCGAGGTTGCCGTCGAGGTATTCGAGTTCCGCGAGGGCAGCGAGGGCATACATCATGCCGGTGGCACTGCCATGCAGTTCGAGCGAGCGTATTGCCCCCTCGATGAGCCGTCGCGCATCGACGCTATCGCCGGTTGTGAGTGCGACCTGCCCTTCGGTCGGTTGCACAAGCCCTAAGCCGAGTGCGTGGTTGTGTCGTTCGAAGATGCCTCGCGCGGCGTCAAGCCATTCATTGGCCAGGTCGGTGTCGTGGCGGTCGTAGGCAAGCATCCCGAGGTGCCACAGGGAGATGCCTTCGCGGTAGAAGTCGCCGGTCTCGGCGGCGATGCGCATGCAGGCTTGCCACCGTTGGGAGGCCTCGTCGTCGGATCCACGGGCGCGGGCAAGCACGCCAAGATGGTGCAGGGCGTCACGTTCGGCGGAGCGTTCCCCTGACTCCTGAGCGACAGCGAAGCCCTCGAGCAGGAAGGGATGGGCGCGCATATCTTCGCCGTTGAGGGCGCACAAGTGGCCGGCCATGACCAGCGCACGGGCGCGCAACTGGCTTGGGAGGGCGTCACCGGCGGCGGCGAGGGTTCGCTCCAACCACGTAAACCCCTCAACGCGATAGCCCTGCAACCACCAGAAGCCCTCAAGATTGGCGACAAGTTCCAACGCAGGGATTGGTTGGGCCGACTCGAGGTAGTACGTGAGGGCGGCGCGCGTGTTCGGTAGGTCGAGGTCGATCTCTTGGATCAGGCGGTTTGAGACGCCCCCGCGCATGTGTGGGGCATGACGCTGCCCTTGACGGGCGAAGTACGCGGCGTGGCGCGACCGCACCGCTTCGGCCGTATTGTCGTTCTCCAAGAGTTCGAGACCGTAGGCCCGCACCGCTTCAAGCATGCCGTAGCGCGTCGAACCGTCCGCCATCGCTTGGCGGCGCACTAAGTTGTGGAGGACGAGTGCCTCTAACCGGTTGAAGGCGGCCAACGCTTCGGGAGTGCCCGGATCGACGTCGTCGGCGCCCAACGCGACGCTGAGGATGGCGGGAAGCGAGGCCCCGCCGACGAAGGCCGAGAGGGTGCCGAGCGTGCGGGCCTCGTCGTCGCTCAGGAGGCCCCGGCTCCACGAGATGGCGTCGTGCAGGGTTTGGTGGCGTGACGGGGCGTTGCGAGGACCGGTCGCGACGGTGTTCAGGCTTCCGGTTTGGTGGAGGCGGTTCAGGATCGCTGGGGCCGTGAGGGTGGCGAGGCGCGCCGCCGCGAGTTCGATCGAGAGTGGCAGACCATCAAGGACGCGACAAATATTGACGGTCGCGTGAAGGTCGACGAGATGATGTGGAAATCCCGGGTCGATTGATCGCGCCCGGTCGATGAATAGGTTGACTGCGGGGTTCGTTTGCAACGGCGCGGCGTCGCCATCGCGTGCGTTGACGTCTGGCAGTGGCAACGGGTCGAGCGTGAATCGCTGTTCGCCAACGACGCCAAGCGGGACGCGACTGGTTGTGATCACCGACAGACTTGGCACACCGGCGACAAGACGCGCCACCTGCACGCCGGCGCCAAGTAGGTGTTCGAAATTATCGAGAACGACGAGGGTGGGCCGGTCTTGCAAAGCGGTGACGAGGTAGTACTCAAGTTCAAGAGACGACACGTCGTAGATGTCAAAGGCGCGCCCAATGGCCGGCAAGACTCGCGACTCGTCGTCGAGGTCGGCGAGGCTGATCACCACGGTGCCACCGCCAAATGTGGGGCTGAGGTGGCGGGCAACCTCTAGGGCGAGGCGTGTTTTGCCCGCGCCGGGCGCCCCGAGGATGGTGATCAGGCGTGACGTCGAGATAAGGTGGGCGACCTCGGCGATCTCTTTCTCGCGCCCGATGAAGCGTGTGACGTTGCCGGTGCGCAGGTCTGGAGTGACCGCAAGGATTCCTTCGGGGCGTGGACTTGCCGGTGCATGGTCGCCGGGGGTGCGCACCGAGGTATCCCATGCGCGACGCAGGAATTCCGCGACCATCGTTGACCCATCGGCTTGCAGGCGGAAATACTCGCTACGCCCGATGTTGAGGGACGCGATGATGGCCGGGATGTCTTGGTTCTCGATGTATCGCAGGCGCATGATCTTCGCCCGACGGGCGGCGCGTTCGACCCGTTGACGAAGGGAATCCGAGCCATGCGGGGCGGTATCGGGGGCCTCTGCATTGGTCGATTCGGCACCAGACGCGGCATCGTTGGCGGGCGTCGTTTCGCTGCCGTCAAGGCCCACCTCATTTGGGGTCGATGCGAGGCCTAACGCACCTTTCGCGGCGCTTGCACGTCGCCGAACGGTGGACGGTTCGAGGTTGCGGATGGCCGACCGGACACGTTCGGCGAGCGATTCACCGAGGTACTCAGGGGTAAACGGCACCTCGATGGGCGGTCGAGGGCTACGCCCGCCCCGGCGGTTTTGGTTCTGGCGGGCACGGGCGGCCGGTACCGCTAATGGGTGCGATGCCAACCATGCGATGTCGTGTAGGTGCAATAACACGTTGCGGATCGCGTTGGCGAACGCGTCCGCATTCGCAATCAACTCGTCGGCGGTCAGGGTTGGGTAGGCGGAGAGGTCATCGCGGCGGCGCGGCCTACGTCGTGGGGGAGTGGGCGTTGGGACCGTGACGGCGGCGGGCGATCGTTCGGCATGAGCGTTGCTGCCAGTCATGCGCGTAAGCCCTTTGCTTCGGGGCGCATCGTTGCGCCACGAGTATCCGTCCCCCACGCACCCCGTCCGGTTCATCCGAACGCAAGACGACGGTACTTCTTGCGTCTTTACGATCTCCCCACCACGCGTTCGCTACCGAACTGCTAGTCAACACCCGCACGTTTGGCAGGTACTGTCAGACGTTCAGTCTATTCGGTTCGTCGTTACTTGGCAAGTGCAATTTCGAACCGGCAAGTCCGTTTACGG
>CAYFLJ010000104.1:0-5452 GCA_964343985.1 uncultured Thermoflexus sp. | reverse complement strand
TGATCATGTTGCGTGTGCCGTCTGCGCCTACCGCCCCCACGCCGGGCAGGCCCTTGTCGAGACGAGGCTTGATCGTCGGCTGCGCGCTCACGAGATCCACCCCGGAGACGGCGGCGAGATCCAATAGGCGCGCCGTGGGTACGGTGGTCGTGTGGACGTTATTCGGGGACCGCGCGCCGGTGGTCGCGCCAAGGGATGCCAAATCCGCGGTGAGGTCACGCGAGGCAATGATGCTGACGGCAACGCGAGAGGTGTCGACAGTGCCAAGGGCACCGCGGACTACGGGGGCGGCCGACGTACGTCCGTCGACGAGGTCTTGAAGCGACGCGGAGAGTTTGGCGCGGGGGTCCGGCGCTGCCATCGCTGGCGCCGCGACGGCACGGGGTGGGGCCGACACGGTTTGGATGACGAGAGAGAGGCCGGTGATGAGCGCGGCGAGCGTGGTACGAACGTGCGCGCGTCGCGCCCTCATGAAGCTCATCTCAATCCCTCGGCGCGCGAGATACCTTCTCGCCAATGCCGCGCGATCCAATCGCCCCTGCCTAGGGGCTGGACTCTATACCGACTTGCTGGCGGGTGCGCGCCGGACGCCAAGTGGCCACGTCATGGTTGCCCCGACCTGCCATGGCGTCGTCGCAGCCATCGCGATTGGCCGCGTTGGCGTCTCCGTCGGCCGACCGCAAAGCGTTTACCTAACGCCACCAACGACGTTCGCGGGCATCGCAGCCCACCGGTGCGAACCCTCGCCGGCATCGGCGCTCATTGCTCCAAACCCTTCTGGCGGGCAGATCCCAACGCCATCGCGAGTCACCGTCGCGTTCGCATCGTTACAAGCCACGGGATAGCTGATGCGACCGACCCCCCGTTCTCCGCAGACGCGATGGGCGGCGTGACTGTCGCAAACCTAAGGCGAGGCGACGCGAACACGTACCGGAGCGGACTTGGTAATCCCGCGGTTGGGGTACGGTACTGGAGGCGGAGGTTGACGGAATGCCACGATTGAACCTTGCCGGTCTCCTCGCAAGGGTTGGGGCGTCCGGGCGTGAGGCGCTCAGTGAGCGACTTGGTGGGCGATGGAGCCGAGGTGCGCGACCCTCGGACGGAGTCACATCCGGAGATACTGGGCCAGTGGCGGCGTCGCCCGACGATCCGGTCGTGTCGGTGATCGACTGTGGCGCTGGGCTGATCAAAGCGATTGTGGTTGAACCAGATCGCCGTTCAGCATCGACCTCAGGGGTGCGCGTGCGAGGGATCGGCGTGATCGCGATGCCGGAACCACGGGCGCCCGGGGACGACGTTGATCGCCGGGCGTTCATGGACGCCGTCGAGGCGGCGTTACGAGCGGCGGAGGATATTGCCGGCGTGGTTCCGCGTCGAACCTTTCTGGCGGTGCCGGGAGCGCACGTCGTTGTGACGCAGGGCGAGGCTTCGGTGGCGCGGACGGTGGCGCACGTGGTGGTGACGGAGGACGAAGTCCTGGACACGATGGCACGTGCGCAGGGCGCGGCGCTCGAACGTGCACGTACGCTCGTCGCTGCTGATCGTGGAGAGGTGCCCAACCTAGAAACGGTCATCGCGGCGCTCTTTGCCCTGACGATTGATGGCCGGCGCGTCACTCGGGCAGTCGGCTTGACCGGCGCGCGCCTCGGGGCGTCACTAGCGGTGGCAGCGACCGAGGCGTCAACGATTTCCGATCTGCGGACACTGGCGACGTTCCTCGACCTTGAGCTCGTGGGGTTGCTTGCCGTACCGGCAGCGCTCGGTGCGGCGATGCGCGCTGGTATTCCGGACGCTGGTGCCATCGTGATCGATATCGGGGCAGGCGCGACGACGGTGGCGATCATCGGGCCATCTGGTACGGAGGTCGCAATGGCCTTCCCGATCGGCGTGGGAATGTTGGCGGATCATTTGGCATCGGTGACCGACCTCACGCCTCGCGAGGCGAGGCAGGCGGCGTGGCCGGCGCTCGCGCCGGATGGTCCTCCACCACGCGCGGACGTGCGTCGCCCGTTACGGGACGCGTCGAAAGCGTTGGCGACGGCGTGGCTTGATGCCTTAGAGGTGCGGTTGGTCGATGTCCGCCGAGGCCGCTCTTTGCCGCGAGCGATCTGGATCTGCGGCGGGGGTGCGTTACTGGCCGATATCCGAGCCGCTCTGGACGGGCGGGCGTGGTCGACCTCACTGTTTGATGGCGCGCCGACGGTCTCGACACTCTCAGTGGCCGACTTGCCAAGTTTGGTGATGGATACATCGGCGCCGGGGGTGATCCCTGACGCCATCCTTGTACCGACTCTGGCGCTTGGTGTCGCCGCGGTGCAGGGGATGGCCGCGTCGGCGAACGACGGGCAGAACGGCTTGGTCAGGCGCCTGCACCTCGCCTAGGGGGCGCTTCCACAGGGGATGGGAAAGCCCGTTCTCAATGATTCCCATCCCCGGCAGAGAAGCCCCCGGGATCCCTCCGTTGGAGCATTTCCCCCGTATCCTCCGTCCCCGACCTGCCCAACCGAGGAGCGGCAGCGGGCTGGCGACTCGATCATCTGTTGGGAGAGAGCTCGGAGCAGGCGAGCGCGCGCCACGGAACGGCGATTGAAGGCGAAGGGCGCCGCCACGAATCTCGAGTTTCGCGGCCGCCCGGATTCGGCCGACGAGTGGCGCAACTGCGATGATCGCCCCTCGTTACCGGATCAGTTATGGCAAGTGCACCCGTTCGCGCAACCTCTGCGTCCCCAACCCCGGCCCGACTCGTCCTTACGCCGGGCGCGAACTTACTTGGGCTTCTGGCCGCGATCGACGATGCGCCCGGCCCCCGCGTGTTTCTTGACGCTGCAGACCTCCCGCGTGCACTCCAGACGCGCACAATCCTGACGGTCTTGCGTCGGCGCGCCGACCGGCGCGGGAAGCGACTGCACCTTGTCACGGCGTCCCAGACGCTCTGGCGGTTGGCGCGCCTTGCTGAGCTTGACGGTGTGGCGGCGTCTGAAGCCGCCGCCGTGTCGCTCTTTGAGCCGCAGACGTCGCGCATGCCTGCCGATGCGTTGCCAGCCGTCGTCATCGGCGCCGCATCGGACCCAGACGCGGCGCGCGCGATGATTAGCGCTGCGCCCGCGGGACAGGCCGAGCCGGACGTGACGGGTGTCCCTAAGGTGTTGGGAATCCTTGCACGGAGTGAACTCAACCTCGAGCCGATACCCGCGCTTGGCAGCGACCCGATGAAGTCCCCCGAGGGCACGCCGCATCGCGAACTTGAGGATGTACCGGTTCCGAAGCTCGCTACGCTCGTCGCTTGGCTCGATACCGAAACCCGGACGCCTGTGACGGGTGGTGGCGGCCCCGGCGGGCCTGAAGGTCCTGATGATGAGTCGTGGTTACCGGCCGGTGTCGCGACGGGCGATCGACTGCCGGCGCCGACCGTTGGCGCACCGCAAGGTGAGTACGCCCCGCGCCTGCGAGTCGTGCGCGTCGGGCAGGAGCGTGCGTTGCCACGGGTGCGCGGCGGCCTTGCTCTGCGTGACACGACTGGAGGCGACGGTCCAGACCTGCCACAGGACGATCCGGCGCTGACCGAACCGGATGAGGGTTCGGCGGGCCACACGTCCGACATTGGGACGGAGGCCAGTGGGCGGGCGCCTGCAGACCAACCCGGGCGGACAACCTACGTTCGGCGGTCCACGGGGAGGCTCCTTCGAAGCGACTCTGGCCGTGACCGCACGGGCGAACGAGTGGGACGGCGGTCGCTGAACCGAGATCGACTCGAGCGACTTGCCGGACGCGGGCGGTTCGCGGCGCCATCGGTGCGGCCGTGGAGCGGGTCCACCACGACCGCGGCGACGGACCAAATGGAACGCGTCCGTCGGCCTGCGCTTGGAGCGGAAACTCCAGACCAAGCGGTGAAGCGAGCCGCTGTCGTATCGACGGTAAGCGCTGCTGTCCGCGCAACGATCAGGGCTCTCGTGTTCGTGGTGGGCGCGGTGTGGCGACTCGTGGCACGCGTTCGCCTCAGTGGCGTTGCGATGGTCCGTCTGGGCGCAGCCGCTTTCGTGGCCGCGGTGATCGGCGCGTTCACGTGGTTTGTGGTCCCGTCGGCGACCATCGAGTTCGTCCCGGCGGTCGAAACGTGGTCCACGACCCTTCCGGTCGTCGTGGACCCATCGGCACGCAAACCCGACGCTGCAACGGGGCGTATCCCGGGTCGGTGGGTGGTGAAAGAGGCGACGGACACTCGTCAGGCGAGTGCGACGGGCAAACGGGTGGTACCCGACGGCAAAGCCGGCGGCGATGCAGTCTTCACGAACCGATCGGAACGCCAGGTCAGTGTGCCGAAGGGCACCATTGTCTCTGGCGCCGGAGTACGGTTCGCGACGCAAATGGATGTTGTGGTGCCGCCGACGCTGACGGTCGGTCCGCAAAAGCGCTTAGGCGTCGGTCGGGTAGCGGTGATCGCTGAGGTCGGTGGAACCGCCGGCAATCTGGATCGGGGCAAGATTGCGTCAATCGAGGGGCCGCTCGCGGGGCAACTCGACGTGCAGAATGATCAGACATTGCGCGGCGGTACCGAGCGGACGGTCGTGTTTGTGAGCGCCGATGATCGTCGGAAGTTGCTCGAAACGGCCCAAAAGGGTGCGATTGATAACCTCGCCGCACAGGTGAAGTCGCTCTCGATCGATCCCACGAAAGAAATTGCGGTGCCGTTGGGGGTTGTTGGGACGCCGATCACGGTCCCCGGGGCGCAGGGGCCGGGAGTGGTGGAGGCGACCTTTTCGAAGGCCGAGAACGACGAAGCGGCAAGCGTTTCCGTGACGGTGAAGGCCAGATACGCGGTGACGGTGTTTGAGACGGCGGCGGCGCAACAGGTCGCACTTTCTGGCGCGACGACGATGGTGGCGCAGCAGCGCCCGGGGTTTGCGCCGACGGGCGCGCCCGCGCGTGCAGGCACTCCTGAGATCGGATCGGTCGACGCGACGACGGGGCAGGTCCAGATGCGGCTTCGGGTGGACGCCACGGTTGCACCGGTCGTCTCAGTTTCGGAGCTGCGTTCAGCAGTTGCTGGCCGACCGATCGACGAAGCCCGGGCGGTGCTTGCGCGTGTGACGGGGATTGCTTCCTATCGGCTTACGTCATGGCCAGAGTGGTCGTGGAAGCAGACCTTGCCCGCGTTGGGATGGCGGATTGGGGTGAAGTCTGCAACCGCGCCACTTCCAACGTAGGATCAGCGCCTCCGACATGGTGATCATGGCCCTCGACGTCGGTGCGCGCCGCATCGGCGTCGCCGTTGCGGACCCGAGGGGTCGGTTGGCGACACCAATCGGCGCGATCATCCGACGCGATGTCGGCGGCACCCGCGCCGCAATCGCTGCCGTGGCGCGCGAACGGGGTGCGACCGCTTTGTTGATCGGCCTGCCGCTTGGCCCGAACGGCGAGGAGACGTTGCGTGCGACCTCAATCCGCGAGTTTG
>CAYFLJ010000103.1:0-5465 GCA_964343985.1 uncultured Thermoflexus sp. | reverse complement strand
TCATGAACGACCCGTCGTTTGCGTTTGGCACCGTTTGGGGTCCGATGGTGACGGTGGAACGTTCGCTTGTCCTTTTGCAGACGCGCCTCGCCCTGCTTCCCGAGGAACGTCTGACCGACGCGTTTCTGAAAGCTCAGTACCTCGAGGTGCTTGAGTCCCTGACTGAGGCCGGCCTATTGGTCGTCACCTCGTACACACAGCCAACGATCGACGAAGCAACGTGGTTCGGGTACCAACGGTCACAAATCGCGCGGTTTCGGGAATAGGATTTGGCATGACAACGACCGCTGCGCCGTTCACGATTGAGGTACTACCGGACCCACCGACGCGCGTCCTTGGTGATCGCGTCGAGGCGAACCAATTGACTTACGGTCCGAGTGAGATTTTGGTCGCACGGAAACACCCCGGCGACACCGAGTTTGTGGGCGCGGTTCGCCTCGCGATGCGTGTGCGTACGCCGTTCAGTGAGGGGCTCATCACTGACCTCCAAGTCGACGACAGTCTTTTGGAAACTGGGCTACCGGAAGCGCTGATCGCCGAGGCCGAGTCGCGACTTCGGGCACGCGGCGCACGGAAGATCGATGGCCTCCTGCTCGATGGGGTCGGCATGGCTCCTCATTACTATCGCCTCGGTTACTGGTCATCGCGCCGAAGTGTGGTCTTGGCGTGGGACTTGACGCAGCTACGCGATATCCCAGAGTCGACCGAGTATGAGGTGGTGCAGGTTGACCGGCCTGACGCCGACGTCATCGGACACTTCATTTTGAACAGTTACCAACCGTACTTTCGGTGGTGGAAAGAGCCGCGCGAGGCGCAGAAGTGGTTCCGCGTGGAACTCCAACCGGAGGACTACGAGGATCAGTACGAACGCGCGACGGCGGAGATCCGTGCGCGTGTCCTTGAAGATGTCGGCCTTGCCGGTGCGCAAGGGCCCCAGACGTATTTCTTGGCGTACCGTGATGGCGAACTGGTCGGGCTATGTGATGCGCGCGACGTCGGATCGGGTACGGATCAGTTTGAGTGGTGCGTTTTAGTCAGCCGAAGCAGCATTGGTAAAGGTTTGGGCAGCACCTTGTTGGGGCGAGCGCTTCGGTGGCTTCGCGACGAACGGGGCCTTACCCACGCCGAGTACACATCGACTTCTGGCCTTGATGACTACGACCCGCTGATCTACGTATCGACCGTGGCGACCGGCGCGTACATCAAGGGTGAGTTTCTCGACTGCGTGAAGACCCAGTTCGAATGAGTGAACGGGCGGCGGTCAGGCCGTGACCGCCGCCTCGCCCGCAACGCCCGGTAGTCCATTCAGGGCGTCCAAGGTGATTGGTGGGTGGGTCCCGATGCCCGTCGCGCGGAAATACGCGAAGAGATGGGACTCGTCTCGGAACCATCGCGTGCAGTAGCGGGTGAAGAATGGGCTTGGTTGCGTCGACGGTAACCAGACCGCGTACACCCGCTTGCCTCGGTGAATCGCGTCTTTCATTTCGCAGATAACGCCGGCCGAAAGCGTGGTGGTCGGGTAGTACACGACCACCAGTTGCGACTGATCGATGAGTTTGTAGTCGCGGTCGACGATTTGCCCATCGACGTGGTCGAGGTTCTCGGGGTTCGGCGGGCGCCCGACGCCGTCCGCATCGTCGTTGTGTCCATCAAGGAGAAGGTCGCGCGCACGACCAGTCTTGTGAGAAGTACCGCCGACGCCGGCGAGTGAGGCTTGGACGGCGCGCGCGGCGCTCCCGTCTGAGAAGCCGACCGCGGCGTTCAGGTCGAGGGTGTAGTCGTCAACCGCGGCCGGGTCGAAGACGACGACGTGGTCGCGCAGGCGCTGCCGAAATGCTTCGAGTTTCGCGTGCAAATCAGCGCCCTCGAAGTGAGTCATTGGGTACGACAGATACGCCGTCGGAACCTCTGTCTCGAAGATCAGGCGGAACAGGGTGTCTGCACCTTGGCGTCGTCCGATCAGGTAGTGAGGCTTTCGCTGCCACGCCGCCATCATCTCGGTCGCGGATCGTTCGACGTCACGCCACCAGAGAAGATTATTAATCGTGACGCGCCGCCACCGCTCTTCACTCAGGCGCTGCCGGATCGAAAGGATTCCGTCGGTGATGGTGACGTATGCGTCCGGTTGCAACTGGTTCAGGTAATAGACGTCAAGACCGGGCACGACCGAGTAGTTCCAAGAAAAGGTGGCGTGCGTGACGATGAGCCACGGTTCACCGTCGGGAAGTGCTCGGACATCGCTGAGGATGCGTTCCATGGCGGCGGCGCGGTAGGCGCCGAGTGCAGATGGGAAGACATCGAGAATCGTTTCTTCTTCGAGCGCATCTCCGCGTTCGCGTGCGAGATGGAACATGATGTCGCGAACGTCGAAGACGTGGAGGGTCTTGCCCCGGGAGAGTGCATGTACACGTACTGCATTGACGTAACTGGTTCGGCCGGATCCGGACATTCCGGTGCAGAGGACGTTCACTCCGGGCCTCCAATCTTGCGTGCCGTTGGGGAACGGTGGTGGCTTGTGCGGTTCATCCGCTTGACGCCCATCTGGAAAGCGGGCTAGAGTTCTATCGTATCGACCGCATCATGCGGACGGCGTATCACGCAAGAGGAATCGAACGCATGCCGTTTACCGTCCAGGATCTGACCTACGCCAAGGATGCTCTCGATGGCATCACGGCGAAGACGATTGAGGCGCATCACGACCGCCTGTACGCCGGCTACGTCAACAAGCGAAACGAAATTGACGCCGCGCTGCCAAAAGCTGACCGTTCGAAGGCGGCGGCGACCTACTCCGAGTATCGCGCGCTGAAGCTTGAAGAGACCTTCAACGCCGACGGCCAGATCTTGCACGAGTTGTACTTCGCGCATCTCGGTGGCAAGGGTGGGCATCCGACCGGTGCACTGCTGGCTCAAATCGAGAAGGATTTCGGGTCGGTTGACGAGTTCATCGCCGACGTTTCCGCGTGCGGTATGGCCTCTCGCGGGTGGGCGACCGTCGCGTACGACCCGACCGACGGCAAAATCCACAGCTTTCTCGGCGATGCCCACAACCACGGTGGCGTTTGGGGTGCCGTGCCGTTGATGACCCTCGACGTTTATGAGCATGCCTATTTCATGGATTACGGCACGGCGCGTGCCGAATACATCAAGGCGTTTTGGCGGAACGTCGACTGGTCGGTCGTTGAGAAGAACTTCGCTTCGATCGCCCGTCACTAGCTGCGCGTTTCGCTGCCACATCGATAGGTTCGACCCGGCGTCTACTGACGCCGGGTCGTTCTGTTTCTCCCAAATACGAGGAGTTGACCACATGGCCGCCACCGCGCCTGACCTTGCTGGTCTGTTTGCCCGTCGTGTGGCCGCCGCCGGGCCGGCGCTCATGCGCGCCGGTGCGGCAGGCGCCGCGGGCGTCATCCCATTGACCTATGGGTTCCCAGACCCGGGGTCGTTCCCCGTTCAAGAAATGCTTGAGGCGACGCGCGTGGTGCTCGGGTCTCGTCCGAGCGAGGCATTGCAGTACGGACCGATCGCGGGTGCCGGCCCGCTTCTGGATGTGCTTGTCGCCAAGCTTGCAGGCGAAGGGATCCATGTCTCGCCCGACAATTTGTTGATCACAGCCGGAGGGTCGCAAGGGATCGACATTGCGACGCACTTGGTGATCGATCCGGGCGACGCGATGCTCGTAGAGGCACCGACGTTCATCGGGGCGCTCCAGACCTTCCGAAACGCTGAGGCAAGCATATTCGAGGTACCGCTCGATGAACACGGGTTAGTGGTCGACTCGCTTGAGGTGATGCTCGCGGCGTTAGCAGCAGACGGCATTCACCCGAAGCTGCTGTACACCATTCCCACATTCCAAAATCCGGCGGGCGTGACGTTGTCGGCGGAGCGGCGCCCGCGCCTTGTGGAGTTGGCACGGCGCTACGGCTTCCTCATTCTTGAAGACGACGCCTACTCAGAATTGCGCTTCGACGGTGAGCCGTTGCCGTCGCTGTACTCGCTCGATCCGGAAGGCCACGTCGTTCAGGTTCGTACCTTCTCGAAAATACTCGCGGCGGGCCTTCGCCTCGGCTATGTGGTCGCGCCCGCGTCGTTCCATTCGCGTCTGCTCCAACTCAAAGTTGACGTCGGGACAAGCCCGTTCGGCAGCCACGTCGCCGCGACGTATGCCGCTGACGAGACGTCGTTAACCGGGCGGCTAGACGTGCATATCTCAGAGTTACGGGCGATCTATCGAGAGCGCCGCGACGCGATCATTGGGGCACTTGAGGAATACGCCCCAGACGGCGTCACGTGGACGGTGCCGCAGGGTGGGTTCTTTACTTGGGTCACCCTCCCTGAAGGGTTGGACGCCGTCGAGTTGCTACCCGCGGCGCGTGCGGCGGGGGTTGACTACATACCCGGTCCGAGCTATTTCGCTTCTGGAAGTGGTCGGCGCCACGTGCGGCTTGCGTTCTCGTTCCTGCGTCCCCCCGACCTCATCGAAGGGGTGCGTCGCCTGATGGGCGTGGTGGCCGGACGCACGCAGTAACGAGTTCGCCCCGTGGCCGCGAGGCCCGCCCAGATACCATCGCAGGGCCGACATCCGTGTCGGCGAACGCGGCCGCAGACGCGGGCGGGGCACCGATGCTTTCACGCCGCCACGGTACGCTAGAACTGATGTTCTATAGTTGGCAGAGCTGTCGCTTACGACGGTGAACGTGCCATGCGGAGGCAACCATGACGGCGGTGCAGGGCGGTCCGGCGGTGTCATTGGGGAAGTCCGAGACGGGTGTCTTACTAGGAGACACGCGGACGGCGCTTGAAGGGATCCGGGGCAAGGTCTTCACTGACCGTTACGCCCTGAAGAACGAGTCTGGGTCACCAATCGAAGATTGCCCCGAGGCGATGTGGTCGCGTGTGGCGCGCGGCATTGCGCAGGTGGAGCAGACGTCAGCGGCGCGCGAGTACTGGGCCGGGCGGTTTTATGAAGCGTTGAGCGACTTCAAGTTCGTTCCGGGCGGACGCATCCTCGCCGGGGCAGGCACGGGCCACAAGGTGACGTACTACAACTGCTACGTCATCCCGTCGCCCGAGGATAGCCGTGGGGGCATCCTCGACAACCTCAAGGTCATGACCGAGATCATGGCCCGTGGCGGCGGCGTGGGCATCAACCTGTCGTCGTTACGCCCGCGTGGGTCGTACATCAAGTCGGTCAACGGCACGGCGTCGGGTCCGTGTTCGTGGGCCGAGTTGTACTCCGTGGCGACTGGTGATGTGATCCAGCAAGGCGGGTCGCGTCGCGGTGCGCTCATGCTCATGCTCGACGACAGCCACCCGGACGTTGAGGAGTTCATCAACGTCAAGCGTGACCTCAAGCGCATCAACCACGCGAATTTGTCCGTCTGCGTTTCAGACCCATTCATGCAGGCGGTCAAGGCCGACGCGCCGTGGGACCTCACCTTCAATGGAGAGGTGCGCAAGACGATCCG
>CAYFLJ010000102.1:0-5543 GCA_964343985.1 uncultured Thermoflexus sp. | reverse complement strand
CTGAGCGTTGAACACCTCGTTCGGCAGTCTTCGCGCACAGTAAACGACAAAGAGTGGGTAGCAGCTGGGGTCGCCGCGATCTCGATGCCAAGCCATGACGAAGCCGCGCACCACGCGTCGGAGGGAGAAGGCGAGGAAGAGGGCGGCGGGTCACCGTTCGCCATATTCATCGGGGCACTGCTAGACGGCGTGCCTGAATCGATCGTCCTCGGCGCGGCCTTTACGACGTTTGCAACGATCAATCCGACGTTTTTGGTGGCCGTCTTTATCTCGAACCTGCCGGAGGCGATGTCAAGTTCCGCACAAATGAAGCGTGTCGGCTTCTCAGCCGCGCGCATCTTCACGCTTTGGGGTTCATTGGTCGTCGCTTCGGCAGTCGCCGCTATGGTAGGCAATCTCTTCTTGGCGTCGGCATCGGAAGAGCTGGTGACCTTCGTTGAGGCCTTTGCGGGCGGGGGGATCATGGCAATGCTCGCCCAGACGATGATGCCGGAGGCATTCGAAGAGGGCGGTGCCCCAGTTGGGATGGCTACGATCGTCGGGTTCCTTGTCGCCTTCGTCTTTACCGCTCTGGAAATGGCGCATTAAGTCATAGAAACCGATCCGCAACACCTCAGCCCGCACCGAACCTGCGTTTCGGTGCGGGCTTCGTTGTTTTCTAGAATCAATCCGCACCGGACCGCAACGCACGATATCCTGATCCACACATGGTGGCCATGCGGCCTCTCGGAGGGTGGTAATGGAACAGAATGGAGGACCTAGCCTGCGTCGGCGCGAAATTGGGGCGATTGGCGTTGGCGCAGTCGCAGGCTTAATCGCCGGCGGAGACACTCTGGAAACGCTTCGGCTCGGAAGCGCATCGGTCGCCGAAGCGTCGACATCGTGGCAACAGGGATCGCTTGTCGGCTCGCTCGAAGGCCCCACGATCGTGACCGACGGGACCGTGCCTGCCAAGTTTGCAGAGTCACCCACATTGGCGGCGCTGGTCAAGGCCGGATCGTTGCCGCCTGTTGAGCAACGGCTGCCGAAGAATCCCATGGTTGTGAAGCCATTGCAGTCGATTGGCAAGTACGGCGGGACGTGGCGACGCGCGTTTACCGGGCCGGGCGATGGCGAAAACGGAAACCGGATTTGCTCGACCGACAAGCCACTCTTTTGGGACTACACGGGCACGAAGGTGATGCCGTGTCATGCATCAGCCTACGACCTGTCTTCCGATGGCAAGACGGTCACCCTCACCCTTCGTGAAGGTATGAAGTGGTCTGATGGGGCGCCGTTCACCGCTGATGACTACATCTTTTGGTACGAGCATATCTTCCAAAATAAAGAACTCATGCCGTCGCAGACGCCAGAGATGTCGGTGAACGGCAAGCAAGGGACTGTCAAAAAGGTTGATGACATCACGGTCCAGTGGGTCTTCCCAGAGGCGTACCCACTTTTCGTCGATATTCTGGCCGGTTCGACGGCACTGGGTGCAGGCCATGCGACCCGAGGCGATGAGCTAAATGGTTCGTTCGCGCCGGCGCATTACCTCAAGAAGTTTCATCCCGCATTTGTCGGCGTCGACGAGGCCACTCGTCTCGCCAAGGAAGCCGGGTACGACAACTGGGTACTCCATATCAAGTTCTTGAATACATGGCGTCTCAACGTCGATTTACCTGTTCTCACCCCATGGAAGACGACTGGCCCTATAAATACACCCAATTGGGTCTTGGAACGTAATCCGTATTATTATGCTGTTGACACTGAAGGAAATCAACTTCCATATATTGACAAGATCGTCATGACACTTGCGGAGAATCTCGAAATCGCGAATCTTCGCGCGATTGCGGGCGAGATTGACCTCCAGTCGCGCCACATGGACATCGCGAAGATTCCGGTCTTTGTAGAAAATGCGGTGCGAGGCGGATATCACATTCAACTTGACCCAGGTTCATACGGCAGCGACGCCACATTCCATTTCAACCACAGTTTCGACGGAGATCCTGAGATCACCAAGTGGTTCCGAAACGTCGATTTCCGACGCGCGCTGTCACTCGGGATCAATCGTGATCAGCTGAATGAAACCTTCTGGCTTGGAGTCGGCACGGCCGGTTCGCCAATTCCTGAGGACGCTTCACCGTACTTCCCCGGTGCAGAATGGCGGACGAAGTGGCACGTCCACGACCCGAAGCAGGCGAACGCACTCCTTGACGGGATCGGCCTTACGCAGAAAGACAGCGACGGGTACCGATTGAGGTCGGACGGGAAGGGTCGGCTTCGAATCGAGGCAACCGCGGTTCTGGGAAGTTTCATCGACTTTGCCCGAATCTGCGAAACCGTGGGTCAGCAGTGGAAAGAGATCGGGATTCAGATTGACGTTTTGGCGCAGGAACGTAGCCTGGCATTCAACCGGGCCTTGGCGAACGAGACGCAGATCATGGTCTGGGCGAATGACGGATCAGAGAACTTGTTCCTGTTCCCTCGTCACGCCATTCCGGTCGACCCGGCGCAGTGCTTCATGGGCATCAATATCGCCAAGTGGTACGCCAGCGGAGGCAAGCAGGGAACAGAACCTGTCGACCCCGCAATTCGCAAGGCGCTCGACATCTTCCGAAGCGCGGCGTCTAAGTACGCTGACGAACGAGCAGGCATGGTTCAGGAAATCTGGAAGCTGTTGGTCGACAACGTGGTCTCGATCGGGACGGTCGGGTTGTCTCCAGCAGTCATGGGCATCCGGGTCATCAAAAACTCGCTTGGCAACGTCCCGGCGCGCCAGATGAACGCGCAGCACTGTCGCACACCTTGCACATCGATGCCGACAACCTTTTATTACAACTCCTAGCCGTCAAAGGCAATCATGCCTGCGGTCAAAGCTTGCTTGGCGGCCGTCGTCGGACTGCGGAAGCGTCTCGATAGCGGCCGCTTGACCAGAACCGTTGCGTCGACTATGTTCCTCCGTCCGAGACTGACCTCATCGGTTTGATGGCGGTCTCGGGGATCCCAGAGAGGTGGTTTGACGGATGGATGAGTCAATCGTGCGACTGGGTGCGTCTGCGATCGGTCGACGCGCCGCGCTTCGAGCAACTGCGGGTCTCGCAGTCCTCGCTTCGCTTGGCGTTCGTGTGCCGACGGTCGGAGCTCAGTCGGGCGGTGAGCAAGTGCCGCAGGTAGTTACTGACCCGGCGAAGGTCCCCGCGTCGTTCAAGGAGGCGCCCGAACTCGCGTCGCAAGTGGCTGCCGGCAAATTGCCGAAGGTTGCCGACCGTGTTGGGAAGGATCCGCTCGTGATCGCTCCAACGCGAGAAATCGGTCGATACGGCGGCACGTGGCGCGCCGGGTTCACTGGTCCCGCCGATGGCCAAAACATTCAGCGGATTAGCCATGATCACCTTTTGTATTGGGATGCAACGGTCACCAAAGTCGTACCGCACGTCGCTAAGGCTTGGGAAGTCAAGGACGACGGAAAGACCGTCGTATTCACGCTTCGAAGCGGCATGAAGTGGTCGGACGGCTCACCATTCACGGCTGACGACATCATGTTTTGGTACGAAGACATGTACCTCAACGATGAATTGAACCCGAGCAAGGCCGCGTTTATGGCCATCAACGGGAAGCAGGGAACCGTTGAAAAAATCGACGATGTCACCGTAGCGTTCAAGTTTGAGTCGCCGTACTACGGGTTCGTCGAGGAAGTCGCGTGTCTCGGTGCGGGCGGGCATTTCACGAACGGTTCGGCCGCGATGGGAATCTACGCGCCAGCAGCCTACCTGAAGCAATTCCATCCGAAGTATTCATCGCCAGATGAGGTCACTGCCAAGGCGAAAGAGGCGAAGTTCGATAATTGGGTGTTGTACTTCAAAAATAGGAACAACGCTCAGCTCAACGTTGATTGCCCCGTGCTGACCGCCTGGAAAATCACGAGTCCGATTAATACGCCAGTTCTGGCCCTCGAACGAAACCCGTACTACTGGGTCGTTGATACGGAAGGTAACCAATTACCGTATATCGACAAAGTACAGATGACGTTGGCCGAAAATTTGGAAGTCCTGAACTTGCGGGCAATTGCTGCGGAATATGACTTCCAAGTACGTCATATTGATCTCGCGAAAGTACCTGTTTATAAGGAAAATGAAGCGCGCGGGAATTACACCGTCAAGTTCTGGTTGTGGCAACACGGCACCGATGCAGGGTTCTTCATGAATCAAGATTTCGATGCCGATCCGGAAATCCGCAAGTGGCTTACAAGCAAAGATTTCCGTAACGCCCTATCGATGGGTATTGACCGCGATCAACTGAATGAAGCGTTCTGGCTTGGACTTGGTGACCCGGGCAACGCCGGTCCTGGTCCAGGTTCCGCGTACTACCTCGGCCCGGACAGTCGCAAAATCAACGCGACGCTTGACGTCGCGAAAGCGAATGCGCTTCTCGACGGGTTGGGTCTGACCAAGCGAGATGCTCAGGGCTTTCGCGAGCGACTTGATGGCAAGGGTCGGATTCAAATCGAGGTAACCACCGTTGGGGCCGCGTTCGTCAACTGGACAGGCATTGCTCAGATGGTGTCTGAACAGTGGGCAAAGAACTTGGGCATCAAGGCGAACGTCACTGAGGTCGAGCGGTCGCTTATGACAACCCGACTTGCCAACAACGAGCTGCAGGTTCGGGTGTGGTCGAACGACGGGACTGACAATCCGTTCACGTACCCGTTCCACGGCTTGGCCTACTCCGACGCGAGTGCAATGGGTCCTAACTCAGGGAAGTGGTGGCAGTCTGGCGGAAAGATTGGGACGAAGCCTGAGGGCGACCTACTGAAACAGCTTGAACTGCTCAACGAAGGCAAGGGGAAGCCTGCAGATCAGCGAATCGCCATCGGCAAACAAATCCTCCAGCTTTTGGTTGACAACAACTGGGTGATTGGAACCGTCGGCATCTCTCCGGCGGTGCTTGGGGTCGCAATCATCGGGAACAACTTTGGAAACGTGCCAGATCTTGTAACGGGAAGCACGCCCGGCCAGACGCCCGGAAACGCACGTCCGGAGCAGTTCTTCCTCAAGGCGTAGCGCGCCGACCGAGACCAAACCTCACCCTCATGTGCGTTGGGGGTGAGGGTTTCCCAACTACCGAGGATGGCCGATGCTCGCATTTCTTGTGCGTCGATTTCTTTTGGCGATGTTCACGGTTTGGGCGGTCTCGGTTCTTTCGTTCGTGATCATTCAGTTACCCCCTGGCGACTACGTGACGTCATACATCGCCGCGCAGTCGTCGTCAGGTTCGGTGGTTTCGGAGGAGGAAGCGCAAAACCTCCGGCGCCTGTATGGCCTCGATCAGCCTGAGTACGTCCAGTACTTTCGGTGGGTCGTGCAGGTCCTTCAGGGAAACTTTGGCCAATCAATGGAGTGGCGTCGCCCGGTAACTGAGGTCATCGGTGACCGACTTGGCCTCACCATGGTCGTAAGTATTGGTGCCCTCATATTTACATGGCTGCTCGCCCTGCCAATCGGCATTTACTCCGCAGTACGACAATACTCTGTGGGAGATTATGTCGTGACCTTCATTGGGTTTAT
>CAYFLJ010000101.1:0-5544 GCA_964343985.1 uncultured Thermoflexus sp. | reverse complement strand
CGGGTGAACACATCCTCTACCACCCGCTCTTGCAACAGTGGCGTGAGGCCCACCCTTCGGCCGACTACGCAGAGAAACCCGCCTGGTTTGTCTCGGCGAACGACTTGACGCCCGAAGAACATGTTCGCGTGCAGGCCACGGTGCAGGCGTACACCGACTCAAGTATTTCCAAGACGGTGAACGCACCGAACGACCACACGGTTGACCAAGTGCAGACCTTGTACATGATGGCGTACGACCTTGGGTGCAAGGGTGTGACGTACTTCCGGGACGGGTGCCGTGAGGGAGTGCTATCGCATATCGAACCGCCGTCGGCACCGGCGGCGGTGGCGGCAACTGGTGCGGTGGCTGACGGAGACCGCCCTGAGGCTGAGGCGGTCCAACTTGGCTTGGGCATCCCTGAAAGCGCGAGTTCACATCTCTTCCCGCGACCGCGTGCCGCGGAGGGTGTGACGTATCGGATGCCCACCCCGCTCGGCACGATGTTTACGACGATCACGCGGAACCCGGGCGGGCAGCCGTTCGAAGTATTTATGCAAGTCGGGAAGGCGGGAAGCGATACCGCCTCCGTGACTGAGGCGCTTGGACGCCTCATTTCGCTCATCCTCCGACTGCCATCGTCGCTTCCACCCGCTGATCGTCTTCAAGAAGTGGTTGATCAACTCAGTGGGATTGGCGGCGGGCGGCAACTTGGCATCGGACGCAACCGTGTCAGGTCGCTACCGGACGCGGTTGCGCAAGTACTCGCAGAGTTCTTGGGGAACGACTCTCCCGCCGATGGGTATAGCCTCACCGTTGAGTTGCCGGAGCCGGCGGCGGGTGTAGATACCGCACACGGTGCGCACCGCACCATGAAGGCGGATCTGTGCCCAGAGTGCGGTGACGCCGCCCTCGTCTATGAAGAGGGATGCCAGAAGTGCTACTCGTGCGGGTTCAGTGAGTGTTAGAGCGATACTGAGATCTCGCACTTCGTACCTGAAACACGGAGGCCGGACCTGTGAAAGTCCGGCCTTCATGTGTTTACTGAGGGATCGAACGCCGACCCGGAATTACTCGACGATGATCTTGGCGACCATGCCCGCCTCAGTGTGGCCGGGTTGCGTGCAGATGATCTTGTACTCGCCGGGCTTCGTTGCTAAGAAGGTGCCTTCCTGCGACTTGCTCGCGCCGACGTTCACCAGTTTGGCGTTTTGCGCCCCACCTTCGGTCACGAGGTCGTGGGCGATCATGCCGGCATTACGGAAGGTGATCTTGAGGGGCGTGCCTGCCTTGACCGTGACCGTCTCTGGGTTGAACTTCATTGTATCGAGACCGACGATCGTCGTCGCCGTGCCTGAACCCCCGGACGTCGTACTGGTGCCAGACGTCCCGGCACTGCCTCCACAACCAGCGACGACGGCGCTCACCATGACGGTTGCTGCGACGGCTTGCCAACGCTGCATGTGTACCTCCTCCGCGCGCGCGCTAGCGTTCGGTTGGTCCGACGACATCTAGACGTCCTCACGCGCCACTTTGTGAACGCTATCACAAACTCGCGGTGCGACTGCGTCACGGAGTTGAACAGGGTCCGGTGACGGAACCGCCTGATCGGTCCCGCGTTGACAAGACAGGACCACCAAGGGGCCTAGGCCTTGGCGTGGTGCGACGAATCGACGGCTGAGAAAATCAATGGACGCAATCGCGAGGACGCGGAAACGGCGGACGGAACGTCGGTGACGCGATCTCAATCGGGACCTGGCCCCGAACGCGACGATCCGGACGTGACGCAAACCACGCCCGTGGATGACGCGCTAGATCCTGCCGCCCGTGAGTCTTCGCCACAATCGGTTCGTGCACGCTGGCTGCCGGTCGGACGTGCGACGCGCGACGTCGGTTGGAGAGGCCGAATCTCGGATGCGTCCGATTGGGGGCGAGCCGCCCGTCGGCGACTGCGTCGGGTTGGCAGTGCGTTTGCTGCGTCAAGCACACGCCACGTCGGAAGCGTTGGCCGAGACCTTCGTCGCGTCGGTATTTGGCCAGGCCAATTTGCCCGTCGGCATCCGCTCGGCGCCATCATGATGGTTCTCGCGGTCCTCCTCGGGACACCGCTGGCGTCGTTCTTGGCGTCGTGGCGCCCGACTTCTGCTGCACGACTAACCGTTGGGATCGGCGCGCAAGCGACGAATATCTCGGCGGATAAGGCAGCGACCGGTGCGGCGCCGGCGTTCACTGCCCTCGGAGTTCAACCTTCCATAGAAGAAGCGACCGCAGGGGAAATTCGTGCCGGAGTAATCGTGCTGTCGGCACCGTCTGGCTTTGCGTTCGACACGGGCGCCCCCGCCGCCTCGGTCACCGTCTCACCGCTCGCCGGGCAGACGACTCAGACGTGCGACACGAGCGCTATTGGCACTGGCACGAAGGCTGATTTGACCAGCCTAACGAGCGCTGCGATTTTGGTCACCGTTACGCGTGAGTCGAGTGGCACATCGAAGTGCCTCATGACGTTTGCAAACCTTCGGGTCCGCCCAACGTCGACGACCGCACCATTCTCCGGAAGCATCACCAAATCGAGCACGGGATATTCCAACGCATCGGTCATCGCCGGCGTAACCGACGGCGTGACGTCGTTTGGCGACATTCAGACGGTCGCGGCCTCGTGGGACGCAACGAATTCACCAACCAAGTCGCCGCTCTCGCTGAACCGTTCGCAGGTGGCGATCGGCGGGAAGGCGATTGCGACGGTCACGTTGAAGGACGCATACGGAAACACGCTTACCACCGTGCCGAGTACTTCCATCGGCACCGTCACGTTCGGCACAAAGTCAGTCGCGCCGACCTCCACCGACTGCCCGTCAGCCACAACCGCGGGCGTGGCACCGGTGCTCGCTGGTGGAAACGCCGTGGTGACCGCAGAGTTGACCTTTGCAAGCGCCGGCTCACTGTATGTGTACGCATGCGTCACTCCAACAGGCGGGGCGGCAACGCTTGTGACCAGTTCGGCGCAGATCACCGTGAACGCGGTTCCGACGATTACGAGCGTCGAGATCACGCGCCAACTTGCAGACGGCACGACCTCCGTTGGCACCACCATCGGCGTTAGCACCTCGGCACGGACGCGCACGGTCACGCTCAAGGGCACGGGCTTCGCAACGGGCGTAACGGCGGCCTTCGACGGCAACGGCATCACCGCTACGACGGTGACCCGTGTCGATGCTTCGACACTGACCATCTCCGCGGCGATTGCACCTACGGCGACGGCGGGTGGTCGCAGCGTGACGGTAACGAACCCGGACGGTGGCACCGTCTCTCTGGCAAATGCGCTGCTCTTCACCAGTCCGCCGTCAGCGGCGGCGCTTTCGCAGACGGTCTACGGCTCTGGTGCAATTAGCGTGCCGCTCATCCTCACCGGCACGAACTTCCTGACTGGTGCTCGGGTGCGCTTTGACCCGAACAACGGCGACATCACGTTTTCGACGGTCGTGAATAGTTCGACCCAGATCACTGTGACGATGACCATTGCTTCGACAGCGCGCGAGACAGCGGAGCGGCGCACGATTTACGTTGACAACCGCGACGAAAGCGGTGAGGTGGCGGCGCTGACCCAGATGCAAATCGCCGCGCCACCGGCGGTGACCGTTTCCGGAATCTCGCCGTCCGTCCTTGGGCAGGGCGCCGGCAGCAATGCCGGTGCCTGTGGATCGGGCGCCACCGGCGTCACGGTCACGATTCCAGGCACCGGATTCAGCGCCGACGCGTCGACCGGAACGGTGCAAGCGACCTTTGCGAACACCAGCAACGATGTCACGACGACCGTGTTGGGGATCTCGTCGACCTTCTTGAGCCTCAAAGTCTGCGTGACAAGCGCCGCGACGCCGGGCGCGAGAAGCCTCGCGGTGGTCAATGGCGATGGCGGTCGGGTGACCGTCCCTAGCGCGCTCACAATCACTGGGTCGCCGCTACTGGTAAGTGCGTCTGAGGCCTCGATCGGTCAAGGGGCGAGCCAGCGCGTCTTGACCTTTACTGGCGCGGGGTTCAGCCCGACGGCGACGCTTGCGTTGCAGCGTGTGGTCACCGGTGGCGGGTCGTTTATGCAGTGCGGTTCGCCAAACGTCAGCTTGCCGGGCACGCTGACGACGGTGGTCGGTGCGACGGTGGCGGTGACGTCCCGCACGACGACGACCCTGACCACGCAAGTCACGATTGATTCCGACGCGCTGACTGGGCCAGTGTGGATTGCGGTCGACAACGGCGATGGCGGGACGGCGCCGAAATGTGCCCTGACCGGGGCGCTGACCATTACGCCGCGCCCGACAGCGTCAAGTCTCTCGCCAAGCTACCTCAATCCGCCCGCTACAGGCTCGACTACCGTCACGGTTGCGCTTGAGGGGGCGAACTTCGGGAGTGGCACCACCGTCACGCTCGGTCCCGCGTCGGGGCAGTCGGTGGCCGACGTCGTCGCGTCGTCTCCACAGGTGGCGAGTTCGTCGCGGATGACCTTTGTGGCGACGGTGCCGTCGACGGCGTACGGCGGCCCACGCGACCTGACAATTACGAACCTCGACGGCGGGCGGAAGGTGGTGACCAGTGCCATCTCCGTGGTGACGACCGGCGCGGTGACGGTGACGCCAACGGTAATCGGCGCGGGCGCCGTCGCCGCCCCCTTGACCATCACGGGGACCGGCCTTAATCCGGCATCGACCGTGTCGTTCGCGAACGCCGCCGGCACCGCAGTGAGCGGCGCAGTGATCACCGCTGGCGCGCTCGCCTCCGGACCGTCGGGGACGAGTCTCGTCGTTCCGGTAACGATCTCATCGTCGATACCGCCGGGATCGTATGCCGTGACGTTGACGTCGCCAGAAGGCCTGGCGACCACGGGCAGTTTCACGGTGTCGGCAGCGCCGACGATTTCAACAATCGGTCGGACATCCGCGACCTCCTCGACAAGTGCTGTTTCGTACGGTCAGGCCTCGACAGGCCAGACGCTCTATCTCAGCGGCTCTGGCTTGGCCGTGACCGGCGGAACGCCCGTCGTTGTGGCGATCACCGGCGCGGGGACGGCGGTGTCGGGTGTCACGATCTCTGGGGTGACGGTCGCCACGGGCGGTGCCTCGCTTACCGCCACGGTCGCCGTCGATGCCTCCGCCGCCGTCGGCACCTACGCCCTGCAGGTGACAAACCCTGACCTTGGGCGCGCGACTCTGGCGTCGGCATTCACGGTGGCGGCGAAGCCCACTTTGGTTGGCATCACCGACAACAACAATTTCGGTGCCGGCGCAACGAATCGTACGGTCACTCTCAGCGGTACTGGTATCAACTCGCTCGCGACCGTTCGTTTTACCGGTGCTGGCGACTCAGGCTCGCAGGTGACCGCGGAATTCCGTCAACTAGACACGAGCACAACGCCGAATACGCTGGTGCTCGGGGTGTCGATCGCCGCATCGGCCGCCGTTGGCACCCGCTCGATCACGGTGACGAACCCAGACGGTGGGTCGGCGACATTGATCGATGCGTTCACCGTCAACCCGGCACCCTCGATTACGAGTATCACGCCGTCTGGTCTTGGTG
>CAYFLJ010000100.1:0-5590 GCA_964343985.1 uncultured Thermoflexus sp. | reverse complement strand
CCAAGCGGTACGCTGGCCCCAGGTCGCCGTCGAACGGGTTTTCGTCGCCGAGGGCTACGGGACGCCCAGCACCGGGTAGCTTTGCAAATTCGCCGCGTTCGATTGCTTCGCGCACCTTCTCTTCCGCGAACGACTCCCATGAGTCGAGCCACGTGGTGGTGTCTCTATCGCGTCGTGGAGGCATAGTCGTCTGGCAATTCCGCGGACGTGTGAGAGAATCGTGCGACGGCAGCCACGCCGCCGGAGACGGGCAGGGAACGGGAGCTGCGGCCTGCGTTCATAGTGCATCGCGGAGGGTAGCCCGGGTGAACATGCAGGCGCGTACCCGGGTCCTCGCAGTCGCAAACCAGAAGGGTGGCGTCGGAAAGACGACGACGGTTGCCGGTCTCGGGGCGGCGCTTGCCGCTCGCGGACATCGAATACTTCTCGTTGACCTTGATCCGCAAGCAAACCTGTCAAGTTCACTTGGTGTAGCAAAGGATCGTCGCGGGACGTACGAAGTCCTCATGCGCGAGGCTACCGCCGCGGAGACGGTGGTCGACGTGACGGCGTCGTGCCTGAGACTCGTCCCTGACCCCGCGGTCGTGCACCTCGTGCCTGCATCGTCGGACCTTGCCGGGGCCGAGCTCGAGTTAGCCGCGGCCCCCGATCGGACAACTCGACTTCGTGACGGGCTTGTGTTTGGGTCTGATGCGTACGCCTACATCCTCGTGGACTGCCCACCGTCGTTAGGTACTTTGACGTTGAATGGATTGGTCGCGGCCACGGAGGTCCTCGCTCCCGTGCAGTGCGAATATCTGGCGCTTGAGGGGCTGACCCAACTCCTCGGCACACTGCGCCGGGTCCGAGATCGACTTAACCCTGATTTGCGACGGTTACACCTTGTTATGACGATGTTTGATAGCCGAACTGGGTTGGCGCAGAGCGTCGTTGAGGAAGTGAGGCGCCATTTTTCCGATCTGATCCTTGCAACGACCATCCCACGGACCGTCCGGCTTGCGGAGGCGCCAAGCCATGGGCAAGGCATCCTGCGTTACGATCCGTCGGGCCGGGGCGCCGAGGCCTACCGGTCTTTGGCGGCTGAGATCGTGACCCGCGGCGACCTCGGGGCGGCGGGCACGCCGACCGCGGAGTCCTGACATGCCTCCACGCCGCGGCCTCGGGCGCGGTCTCGACGCCCTGATCGCCCCAGATACACGTGCAGACGCGCCGGTTGACGGCGTGACGGCCGGGCATCTTGAAGTCGAGATCGCCCGGGTGGTGCCGAACCCACGTCAACCACGCGCGCACTTTGATGAAGTCGCATTGGCTGACCTTGCGGACTCGGTCCGCGCGCATGGGGTTCTGCAACCCTTGGTTGTCACCGTCATTCATGAACCCGACGGTGGGCCACCGCAGTATCAATTGATCGCGGGTGAGCGACGTCTCCAAGCCGCGCGTATCGCCGGCTTGTCGCGAGTACCGGTGTCGGTGCGCGATGCGACTCCGCGAGAACAACTTGAGTTGGCGATTGTTGAAAATGTTCAGCGGGCGGATCTGAATGCGCTCGAAGCGGCGGTTGCGTATCGCCAACTTGCCACCGAGTTTGGCATGACGCAGGAGGAGATTGGCCGCCGGGTCGGGCGTAGTCGCCACACCATCGCAAACACGATGCGCCTGCTCAACCTACCCCCGAGTGTCCAACAAGACGTGCGCGATGGTGATCTGTCAGAGGGTCAAGCGCGTGCGCTGTTGGGACTTCCTGACGCGTCACGCATGCGACAGGTCGCGTCTCGTGCAATTCACGAAGGGTTGAGCGTGCGCCAAGTTGAGGTACTCGTTCGTCGTGAGGTCGCGGCGCGAGAAGACGTTGGCGCGGGCGTATCGGCATCAACTACCGACGCGCCCAATCCGCTTGCCTCCAACCTCAGGGCAGCACTCGGACACGATGCGAGTCGGGTGGACCTCGTTCGGCTACGTCGTGGCGGACGCATCGTCATTCACTTTGCCGATGATTCCCAATTGGGTCGAATCTATGCGCGGTTAGCGACGCCGATTTTGGACGACGCGCCTAACCCGGACTCGGAGACCAAGCGGGGCCGCTGAAACGGTGGTGCAAAACTATCCGCGAAGCCACAGCGCGGTGCCGAGGCCGAAGATTCCGACGAGCATTGCGAGACCAATCCACGCCACGACACGCATGTCCCGCTGCATTTGAAGGAACTGCTCAAGCAGTTCCTCGTGGCGCTCTTCCATTGCGGTGAGTTGGCCGTCGATGTTGAGGTTGTACTCGCTCACCCGCGCGACCTCTGTTTCGGCGGTCTGCACGCGAGAGTCAATCGAGCCGCTCGGCAGCGTCTCTGCCTCAATCGTCGCAATCCGAGACTCCCAGAGTTTGACGGTGGATACTGTCGTGTCAAGCTGGGCGGCGATCGTATAAATCTGGTCCGCCAGTATCTGACGGTCACGATCAACAGCATTGAGTTGCTCGGCGATTGCTCCAAGCGAACCGTTGAGCGCCCGCAAGTTACCGACCGCCGCCTCCTCGAGGCGTTGGTGTGCATCGATCATCGTCGACTGGAGGGCGGCTTGCACTGCCTGTTGCCAGGACGCGAGTTCCTGTTGCGCGCCGTCCATGCGGGCGAGGTGCGCGCCGATGGCACGTTCCAAGCGGGCGAGTTCACGTTCAGTGGTCGAACGCACCTCTGACAGGATTGCGTCGGCCTCGCGCCCTTGGGAACTGACGAGCGAGGTACTCGCGGTCTGGAACGAATTGAGCGCACTCTCCGCGTTTGTCCTCCACACTGCAAGCGACGACTGCACTTCGCCGAGCGCGTTGTTGAGGGCGCCGGTCTGTTGGACGCGCATCGCTTCGAACGCACTTGCGAGTTCGCGGAGGTTTGCTTGAGTCTGGAGCGCTTCGGGAAGGATTTGCCGAACCTGCACCAGTTGCGACTCGGTTTCGCGGAGGTTTCTCGCGACCGCGATGCCTTGTAGCTCAAGTCCGCGCCGTGTCGTCTCAAGCGACTCCATGAGGACGTCGAGACCCGAGAGACGTTCACCGGCGCCTTGGATTGACGGTGCGGTTTCTGGCACCGCCGCGGCGGGAACTGGGTCGGGGACTGCGCTGAGTGTGCGAGCTTGCGGACGTCGCAGCGGCGACGGTTCCGGTAGCCGACGATTAGTCGCGGTATCGTCACTTGGCGGGAGCGCCGGCGTTGCGCGCGTGACGCCGACATCGGCCAATCGTGTTGCTTCAAGCAGCGCGAGGGCGGCACGGCCTTCGGCGCGGCGCGCTTCGCTCGCCTCGTCGTCCGGCTCAGGCGCACCCTGACTGGGGCGCCGTGCATCACTTGACACGTCTCACCCCTCGCTACCGTTGGAGGTCGAACCTCGTCAATTTGTACCCCACGCCGTTCGCGGTCGACACAGATGTTGCCTGCCCTGCTCAGGTTCCGCCTGACAATGAACGGGGAGGGTATCCGCCATCCCTCCAATTTTCTGTCATCAAAGCCGTGCGCGTTTCTCCGTATAGTGCCATCGGTTCGAGCGTGACGACGCCCGTTCTGTCAGTTGCGCTACGTTAGCCCAGTCAACGCGTCCGGCCAACATCGTGAACGTGTTTCCCCTCCGAACCGGCGCCGCGTTGCGAGCCAAGGCGATTGGCGCTTCGTCGACGGTACTTGGATATGCGGTGCCACGGCGCCCGGCGCCGAACGTCGCATCGGTTCGGCGGGTGGTAGTAGTAAAACCTGCATCGCTCGGCGACGTCATTTTGTCAAGTGCCGCCATCGGTGCGCTTCGTGCGGCACTGCCCCACGCGCACCTCTCGCTTGCAGTCGGAACGTGGTCGCTGCCCGCCGCGCACGGCATCCCCGGCGTCGATGCAGTCGTCGACCTCGGTAATTTCGGGACACCGGGACGATTCGGCCTAGGCGATGTGCCCGCAGCGGTCCGCATGTTCCGACGAGGAAGGTACGACCTTGCCGTCGTCCTCGACCGGTCACCAATCGTCGCGGTCGCGCCGTTGCTCGCAGGGATTCCCTGGCGTGCCGGGATCGATAGCGCGGGGCGCGGCTTTGCGCATGGGATACGTGTGCGTTGGGCGAAGCAGTGCCACGAGGCAGACCTGTACCTTCAGGTTGTACGCGCCGCAACTGCTCGCGAGGGTGTGCACGAGGTGGTTTCGCCACCCGCACTCGCCTTCGAACCCGGGGTCGAGGCGCGCGTAGAGGCCGCCGCGTATTGGCGTGAAGCCGGACTTGACTCTGCCGGTGGACCGGTTTTGGTGATCCACCCCGGTGGCGGCTCAAACCCCGGTATGTCTCTCAACGCGAAGCGATGGCCACCTGAGCGGTTCGGTGCCGTCGCTCAGGCACTAGGTAGTGTCGGCGCCCGAGTTGTAGTCGTGGGGGATCGGAGTGACCAACCCACGGTGACCGCGATGAAGCACTCGACCGGCACGCCGATGGTCGACCTATCCGGTCGCCTTGGCTTCGCGACGTTGGCCGCGCTTATTGGGCGCGCCGATGCGTACCTCGGCAACGACTCGGTTCCGCTTCACTTGGCGGTTGCGATGGGTACGCCCTCGGTCGCTCTCTATGGCCCGACGGATCCGCGGATGTACGGGCCGTATGCGCCGATCAGCGGGCCGTACGAAGGGAGAGGGATGGGCCTCGTGTCGCCAGAAGCCTGTTCACAACAGCGGCCGTTTCGACCGGGGCCGATCATGGCATGTGCCGGATGTCGGTGCATTGACTTGATCAAACCGACCGAGGTCGCGCGTGCAGTCGTAACGATGATCTCGAAGGGACGGGACGCCGACGGCGCCCCGTTTCGTTGAGCCGTCCTACGCCAAATATCCTCCGTCGTTCGCGCCGGCGCCGACTTTCCCGTAGAGCGACAGGATGCCCTTGACGTGCCGCGCCTTCGGTCGCACCCATTCCGCGCGTCGTCGCGCGAGCATGGTGTCCACTGCGCCCGGCTCCATCGGGCCGCTCACCGTGCCGACGATGGCGAGGCGCCGTTCCGGCACATTGATCTCGATCAAATCGCCCTCGTGCACCAGTGCAATTGGACCGCCATCGAGTGCCTCTGGCGTGACGTGTCCAACCGCCGGGCCTTTGGCGGCACCCGAGTAGCGCCCGTCAGTAATGACGGCACACGTGGCCGACAACTCCTTTGACGCGGCGATGATCGCGGTGGCGTAGTACATCTCGGGCATGCCGTTCGCCTTCGGCCCTTCGTACCGAATGATGACGACATCGCCCGGTTTGACCTCACGTGAGAGGAGGGCCTCGACCGCCAAATCCTCGGTGTCGAAGACCCGTGCCGGACCAACGTGGACGTGCATTTCCTTGGGGACGGAGAAGTGCTTGATGACGGCGCCCCCGGGGGCCAGGTTCCCGCGAAGGACGGCGATTCCACCCTCCGGACCGAAGGGGTCACGGCGTGGTCGAATGACCTCGTTGCGATCCACTTTGACGTTCGCAAGGTAGCCCGCGTTCTGAATGAAGAACGAGCCGGCATCAATTTCGTCAAGATTCTCGCCAAGCGTCTTGCCCGTCACGGTCAAGCAATCGAGGTGCAAGAACTCTTTGACTTCTAGCAT
>CAYFLJ010000099.1:0-5592 GCA_964343985.1 uncultured Thermoflexus sp. | reverse complement strand
AAGTCGATCAGGCCGGGCACGACGAGGCACCCCGAGGCGTCAATCGCGTGACGTGCCGGTGCGTCTCGGATGTCAGTGCCGACGGAAACGACGCGTCCCCCGAGGACCGCTACATCGGCCTCACGATGCACTCCGGACGCCGGGTCGATAACGGTGCCGCCACGGATGACGACGTCAAAGGGTGTTGCAGACATACCGCGCAGGGTATCCGCCATGCGGCACGATGGAAAAAGCCGTGCCGAGGCGACATCGTGCCACGGCGTTCGTTTCGCCAACTCGTGGCGGAGTCACCCAACTTTGGGGGCATGCAAGGGATGGCTTGGGCGGTCGCCAGTACCTGCCGTGCGCCGTTCTCGGGGAAACCCCTCATTTCGAACGATTTCCCAGAACGTATCCTGTGCATGAACCCTGGTGGACAGCTGAAACGCCACTGTGCGTGAGTCATTGGCACTTCATCGTGCGTATCGGTCGGGCGTGGTCGTGAGGTTTGGCACACGACCCGGTCGCAGTCTGCGCGTTCACCCACTCCGGCTGGTCGTACGGGGCATTCAACGCTGGTAATCGTCGCGATGATGGATCGTGACGTAGGTTCGGCGAACGTCGACGAGGTCGTGGTGGCGAGGACGTGCGGCGCGTTGATGCGTAACCGGTGCACCTTCAATCGCGCAATCAGAGTCGGTTTTTGTCGCCAAGCCCGATCACGCAATGCAGAGATGGCGCCAAATCTCTGACGCCGACTGCACGCGCGTGTGCGTTGTGTTCGACCGCCAGCATCGCGAGGAGGCATGCGATGGACACTCCCGACTTCTGGATTGCGGTCTCGCTTGTCGTGATTGCTCTTATATTTAATTTTACGAACGGGTTTCATGATGCCGCAAATGCTATTGCAACTGTTGTTGCCACGAAGACATTGACCCCTTTACAAGCCGTCTTAATGGCAGCTTTCTTCAATTGTATTATTGTGTTTTTTATCTCTTTCAACGTTGCAGCGACGATTGCCAAGAACATCGTGGATCCCGCGGCGGTGAACTTGACCGTGCTCTTCGCGTGCCTCGCGAGTTCGATTGTTTGGAACCTCATCACCTGGTGGTTCGGGCTGCCGTCGTCATCGTCTCACGCGTTAATTGGCGGGTTGCTCGGCGCGGGAATCACCGCCTCGGGTTTGGGCGTCGTCAAAACTGATGGGCTTCGCAGCGTGATCGTTTGGACGTTTATCGCGCCAGTAGTTGGGTTCGCGTTCGGTGGCGGGTTCAATTGGGTCATGCGACAACTGCTCCCAACTGACGGTGCAAGCCGCTTTGATCCATGGTTCCACCGACTGCAGCTTGCGTCGAGCGCCGCGTACGCCATGGGACACGGCGCGAACGACGCCCAAAAGAGCGCCGGGATCATCTTTTTGATTCTGATTGCGAGCGGGTTCGCCGATGCGTCTGACGCGATCCCGGGGTGGGCGATTTGGTCCTCATACCTCGTGATGGGGATTGGCACGCTTTCAGGTGGGTGGCGGATCATCGACACGATGGCGCGCAAATTGACCCACCTCAATCCCCGACAAGGCTTTGCGGCGAACGCCGGCGGAAGCATCATGCTCTTCACTGCAAGCGCCGTCGGCGTGCCTGTCTCGACAACGCACACCATCGCGGGAGCAATCATGGGCACGGGCGCAAGCGAACCCGGGGCTCCAGTTCAATGGGGCAAGGCCACCGAAATCGTCATCGCGTGGGTACTGACGATCCCGGCAACCGCGGCGATTGCGGCGGTCTTGTACCTCGGCAGCGTCGCCGTTGTGGGCCACTAGACCGCGAAATGCTCACGGCGTTGATCGGATCAACGTAGCTAACGACCACCACCCAACTGGTGGCATTGGACACGTGCGTTGTGTCGCGTTATGGTGACACAGGGCGAGGCTTTAGGTGTCGCAACCGGGCGACAGCGGGTGACGAATCCAGCCTATGGGCACTCAGCGCATAGGGAGATGTTCTAAACCACCTGCACGCTGGAGAACGCCAGACGAGGCTTGGGGCGGCCGAGATGCGCGGCGTGACAATTGGCGTTATTGCAAACCCGGTGTCAGCGCGAGACATTCGACGCGTGGTGACGTTCGCCGGAAATCTGCAGACGGGTGAACGCGTCAACATCATCTTGCGGATGCTTGGCGCGGCCCACGCGACCGGAGTTGAACGCGTCCTCATGATGCCGGACCGTGGCGGCATCCGCGCCCTGCTAGAGCGCACGCTACGTCGTGCGACCGGCAGCTCTCACGATCCAACTTTCCCCAGCATTGAATTCTTGGACATGGATCCGTCGTCCACTGTCAACGATACGTTCGTGGCGACGAGACTCCTCGTTCAGGCCGGTGTAGCAAGTATCGCAGTGCTTGGAGGCGACGGCACGCACCGTGCAGTGGTTCGAGAGTTGCAGCGGCTCAAGTCACGCGTCCCCATTGCTGGTCTTTCGACCGGCACGAATAACGCGTTCCCGGAAATGCGCGAACCGACCATTACCGGTATCGCGGTCGGACTCCACGCGAGTGGGAAGCTCGACCCAACGATTGCTTTGACGCCAAGCAAAGTGATTGAAGTTGAAGTCACCCAACGGGACGACGGTACAAGCGCGCGCGACATCGCGATCGTCGACGCGGTGGTGAGCGCCGACCGGTATGTCGGCGCACGCGCCATTTGGAAGGCAGACTCGATTCGCCAGGCTTTTCTTGCGTTCGCTGACCCAGAATGTATCGGCATCTCCGCAATTGGCGGCCTCTTGCAACCGGTCGCGCGCGAAGCGCCACACGGCCTGCGGGTTGATGTGGCGCACGAACCACAACTGACGTCGCTTCACCTGCACGCCCCAATCGCTCCGGGGCTCGTGGTCCCGGTGCCGATTGACGCGTGGCAGCAGATGGCACCCGATACACCACATCGCGTCACCTCGGAGTCGGGAACGATCGCCCTCGACGGGGAACGCGAATTCTCGTTTGGTCCGGCGCAGTCGGTGACCTGCACCGTGCGGACGGACGCTTTTCTCACGATCGACGTGGCCCGGTGTATGGCGCTCGCCGCCAAGACCGGCGCCGTGCGATACCCCCTGGCGCGGCACGATTACCCCACCCCGATGCCCCTCTGAACAGAAGCGAGGCGGGGCTTCCATCCCGGAAAGGAGACAGCGCATGGCCGGCTCTTCCCTTCCCCTGGACAAGGCACATTTGCTCCACGCGTACCGGACGATGAAGACGATCCGGGAGTTTGAGGAGCGCCTGCACGTCGACTTTTCACGCGGAGATATCCCGGGCTTCGTGCACCTTTACGCCGGAGAAGAGGCTTCAGCCACCGGCATCATGATGCACCTGCACGACGGTGACCGCATTGCGAGCACGCACCGCGGACACGGCCACTGCATCTCGAAGGGCGTCGACGTCATCGAGATGATGAAAGAGATTTATGGCAAGCAGGGCGGATCGTGCCACGGCAAAGGCGGGTCGATGCACATCGCCGACCTGTCGAAGGGCATGATGGGCGCGAACGGCATTCTTGGCGCCGGCGCTCCGCTTGCTTGTGGCGCCGCGTTGGCAGCCAAAGTCCGTGGCCACGGCGAAGTCGCGATCAGTTTCGTCGGTGATGGTGCATCTAATCAGGGAACGTTTCTTGAGAGCCTGAACCTCGCGGCGGTCTGGAACTTGCCCGCCATCTTCGTGGTTGAGAACAACGGGTACGCCGAGTCGACGTCGCGCGATTACGGCGTGGCGGTGGATTCTTATGTCGACCGCGCGGCGGGATTTGGCATGCCTGGCGTGACGGTCGACGGCACCGACTTCTTCGCGGTCTGGGAGGCCGCGGGTGAAGTAATCCGTCGGGCGCGCGAAGGGGGTGGCCCCACCCTACTCGAGTGCAAGATGGTGCGGTTTTTCGGCCACTTTGAAGGTGACGCGCAGACCTACCGTGGCCATGGCGAAGTCGAAGACATTCGCGCCAATCAGGACTGCCTGAAGAAGTTTGAACACGCGGTCATTGAGGACGGCGTCATCACCGCGGATGAATTGCGGGCGGTGGATGCTGAAGTCCATGCATTGATCGAACGCGCCGTCCAAGAGGCAAAAGCCGCACCACTTCCCACGCACGCCGACCTCGTGACCGACGTGTACGTGCGGTACTAACCGCATCGACCCCTATATATCGACCACCACTTCTTGAGAAGGGAACTGCCATGGCCCGTACTCTGACCATGAAGCAAGCAATCAACGAGGCACTCGACCAAGAGATGAGCCGCGACCCAAGCGTCATCTGCATGGGCGAAGACATTGTCGGCGGTGCCGGTGGTGACGGCGAGCGCGACGCTTGGGGCGGCGTTCTCGGCGTGACCAAGGGCTTATATGCCAAGCACGGCGACCGTCTCCTCGACACGCCGCTCTCGGAGAGTGCCTACATCGGCGCCGCAATCGGCGCGGCCACCTGCGGCCTGCGACCGGTCGCTGAACTCATGTTCATCGACTTCATGGGCGTTTGCTTCGACCAGATCTTCAATCAGGCGGCGAAGTTCCGCTACATGTTTGGCGGAAAGGCGGAGACCCCCGTCGTCATCCGAGCGATGGTCGGCGCCGGCTTCCGCGCAGCCGCGCAACACTCGCAGATGCTCACACCGCTTTTCACGCACATCCCCGGCCTGAAAGTGGTCTGCCCGAGTACTCCGTACGACACGAAGGGTCTGCTCATTCAGGCGATTCGCGATAACGACCCCGTCATCTTTTGCGAACACAAGAACCTTTACGGCCTTGAGGGTGACGTTCCGGAAGGAAGCTATGCGATCCCTCTGGGCGAAGCGAATGTCGTGCGTGAGGGTAAGCACGTGAGCCTGGTGACGTACGGCATGATGGTCCATCGGGCGATGGACGCCGCCGCGTCACTCGCGAAGGAAGGTATCGAAGCGGACGTGATCGATTTGCGGTCGCTCTCGCCACTCGACCTCGACACCGTCCTCGAGAGCGTTGAGAAGACGGGCCACCTCGTCTGCATCGACGAGGCGCACCCGCGGTGCAGCATCGCGGCCGACGTTTCAGCGCAGGTCGCACAAGCGGCGTGGAAGAGCCTGCGCGGTCCGATCGAGATGGTCACCGCTCCACATGCGCCTGTGCCGTTCTCGCCGGTGCTTGAGGACGCGTTCATCCCGGGCGCCGACGCGATCGTCGCCGCCGTCCATCGTGCGCGGAAGGGATAGCGATCGGATGTCCGGCATCATCCCTCTCGTCATGCCGAAGTGGGGCCTCGAAATGCGCGAGGGCACCCTCACCCACTGGCTTGTCGCCGAAGGCGCCGAGATTCGGGTGGGCACTGCCATTGCCGAGGTCGAGACCGACAAGATTTCAAACGCCGTTGAGGCACCCGATGCAGGGATTCTTCGTCGACGAGTGGCTAAAGAAGGCGAAGTACTGCCGGTCAAGGCGTTGCTCGCGGTTTTGGCGCCCCCGGAGGTCGGCGACGATGAGATTGACGCGTTCATCGCTGCCTTCGAGGTGCCGACCGCGGGGGGCGACGGTGAAGACGCGATCAACCCGTACCGCACCGATGACATCGGTGGGATTACGGTGCGTTCGACTCGGCG
>CAYFLJ010000098.1:0-5729 GCA_964343985.1 uncultured Thermoflexus sp. | reverse complement strand
GCTTCGCCTGTACCGGCGAAAACAAAGCTCATAGTGGCGGTAACTGACTGCAACGGTATGTGTTGCCAGCCTTATCGTTGAGCGACATGCCAAGGGTCGCGAGACCCCTGCATCGCTGCTTCTTGCCACGCTTCAGTTGTGAAAGTGCCTCGAGCGGTCTCCCGCTCCTGCCCGCTCACGTCGTTACTCGTGCGGGGCGAAGAACATCGTGCCACACCGATCTCGGCGTTGTCAAGCCGCGTTATCGCGTCTGTCCTCACCGGTTCCGGCTCGCTCGGCCCCGCACGAACTTCGCAGTCCGTGAGGAACCCGTACGAATCGGGCACGAGGAATGACCATACGCGACCGGTCGATGCTTGTCAACCCCGTGGTTCGGAGGCCCGCAGGTGGTCGTGACGCTCTCGTTGACGACCGAGCTCGCTGAGGAGTGGGGCATACGCTCGACGTTCGTACCGCCCATCGACTTCCTCCACGTCCCATGCGCCGAACTTCATCCAGTGGCCCGCGTGCCACTCGGTCATATCGATCAGGGGATATAGGCACACGCCCATGAGCGGCACTCCGTTGGTGATTGCCGCCAAGCACTCCTCCGAAATCATCTGGAGCCAGGGCACGCGTAAGTCGCCCCAGCAGCCAGTTTCAGCGACGACGATCGGGTGCCCGGGGAAGCGCTGCGCCGTCTCCGTCAGCATTTCTCGAAAAGGTTTGCGTCGCTCATCACGAAAACCGAGGTGGCCGCCTCGGCGATGTTCCCACTGGCCCGTCAGGTAGTAGTTCACGCCAACGACATCGAGGAACTCTGGTCCTCCGCCGAAGTCGTGCCACCCTCGGCCCGAGATCATGTCCCATGCCTGCCACTGATATGAAGTGAACTCCGCCGCCTCTTCCGCAAGATCCGGTGCGTCGTTCGGCGCAACCGCGTGACACACGGGGTCGGCATTAATCAGGCGTGCCTCGGGGTCTTCGGCGCGTATTGCGCTCATGGCAGCAATCGTTGCCCGCACGAGGCGCATCTTCAGCTCGTACCCCCGGCCCTCCCCGAATGGGGCAAACCAGCCGACCTCACCGCCAGCCCAAGCCATGAAGCTCGGTTCGTTCACGGGCGTGTACCACCCGCCTAGCCCGACGAGTTGCCGACGGCGTCGTGCGATCGCTCCCGCGTACTGGGCGAACCGCTCCGCGAAGCCCGAGTGAAACGGATTCAGGTCGTCGGGAAACCCGTAATGGAAGAGATCCCATATCGGTGTGATGCCGTGTTGCACGGTCGCCGTGACCAAGGCATCGAAGTGCGAGAGGTCAAGCGTTCCACCGCGGTCGATCTGATGCCACGGAACACCCTCACGAATGACGCTCATTCCAACTGCGCGTACCGCAGCGTAATCATCGTGGCGAAAGCGATCATGTTGTGTTTCCGCAACCATGTCGCGTCGACGTCCGGTTCGATCAATCTGCGTGGAACACTCGTAGCCACCAAAGAAGAAGCCTGGGATTTGGAGGGGCGGGCGGACAAGCGGCATCCGTTCCCGGATCACCGGGTTCCCGTTCGTCACGATGGCTATCCTCTCGTCGAGCGCCTGTACTGTGGTGCCGGCCACACCGACGATGGTGACACGAGTCGACGCACCGCTTTCAACCACACGACACCCGTTTCGGGTGCGTCCGGAGCTTGTCGCCACCACCGTTGCGGTCGCGATGCCGGTTCCGTTGCTCGTAGCGCTCCCTGTCGCCGACTATCTCGGACAGTGGTCTGCCCTTGCAGACCACTACGTGGGGCTTTTCCTCACGATACTGATCGCCGGAATCGGCGTGTCGCAATTCATCCTGAATACACGCCGAATGCCTTTGGCCAGTTGGCCACGACCGCCAGATCGCCTGTCGGGCCAGCGGCGAAGTGCTTCACTGCGAACGCATTGGCGATCAGCCGCAACATCCCTTGCAATCATCTCGCTCTGCACTTTGGAGTGGGGCCTGCACCTCGATGATCGCAATCCTTGGTTGGCAAGTAGCCGACCAGAGGCGAACGAGGACAGGTGGCTCGGCGCCGACGGCTACGCGATGCTTTTAGACGGGCACCTCGCCCAGAATGACGGCACCTTCTTGCTTGACCTCGCGCGCACGTTCCTCGATGAGGCGCCTCCGATTCCCGGCGGCTTCGACCGACGGGCCGGTCACGTCTATCTCGTCTCAACGCTAATCCGGCCGTTCGGTGCGTACTGGGGCTTCTTGCTCACCAACCTCGTCGCATGGTGCGGTGCCGCCCTTTTGATCCGATGGATCGGCAATCGCCTTTGGCCAGGCACGTCGACCGGCACCATCGGAGCGATACTGGTCACGACCGGACAAGGCTTCATCTTTACTGGGACGGCCCCTCAGGCGCACGCCGTCGCGTACGGTGCCCTCGCCGTCCTCCTTGCCCTCGCAGAACGATGGAATGTCCCGACCACCGGCGCACGCCTAGCGACGTGGGCGCGCCTTGGGTGGCTCACCGGCGTTGGGGGGCTCATCTACTTTGTCCACCTCCCGTTCCTGCTTTATGCAGCCCTCGATGCCAATTTGCGCCGCGACTGGCGTGGGCTAGGAGTTGCCAGCGCAACGGCGCTCACAATCCTGTATGCGTGGCAGGTAGTCGGTGACGCAATCGGTCTGAACTTCGCTGGCGGTAACAACGACTTGTCCGGCGAAGCCATCACCAACTGGGTGCGTATTGCCCGTGGCGGCCTCCAAGAACTTGTCGCTTGGGGCCACTACTCATCGCCGAGAGGTGTACTGGTCGGCGCGTTCTGGTTGCCATGGATTGCACTGGCGGCCGCGGGTTGGTGGGTGTCTCCCGCTCGGGCACGCCGTTGGGCGGCCGCCGTCTGCGTCGCTGGATTCGCGCCGGCGCTCGCGTTCACCACTCGTTTCCAACTTCCACGCGTCGCGTACTTCGCGTACCCGGGAGTTCTGTTACTTGTCGGCGCGGCGATCGCAAGCCTGTCTGCCATCGTCGCGCGCCACTATGGAACACGGGCAGGGGTGGCGATTGCGGGCACGCTGTTGCTCTGCCTCGGCGCGGTTACGAATCTCGACATCTTCACTGGGTCACTTCGATTCGCCGTCGACTTCCATTACGCGCCGGGGACAGAATGGTGATGCGTCTCCCGACGATGCGCGTTCACGTGCCATGGGTAGTGGTCGCCGTGGGCGTGCTCGTCATGTGCATTGCGTCCGACCCGACCATCGCTGCGGCGCGAGTGTTCATGGGAACGGCGTTTGGGGTCGGCGCCCTACTCGCGACGACCGACATGCCTCGCGGACGGATCTGGGGCACCAGTGCGTTCCTCGTCGGGTCGCTCGCACTCGCCTTCGGCAGCGGCAGCTTTGCCGACCCTCCGAGTACGCTGTGGGGCGAGATTTTGGATCGCGACGGCATGCGCATCCGCCACGAAATTGCGTTGCCTCGTAACGACCGCCGCTGGCGCACGGCTGCCGCGTCCGGCGCTTCGCCCTATCTCTACATCTGCGCGCGTGGGCGGCTCGAGGCGCCGGAGACCCTCGACGTGACGCTTGACGACGTGCCGCTCACGACGCTCGACCCATCTATGATGTTCGGCCCGCGCCCCCAGCCGGAGAGTGTCGGCTTCTACCGCGTCTCGGTACCGTGGGCACGCCTTGAGCGACGTGACCAACTCGCCATCGAAGTGGCACCTCACCCGGGGACAAGCCGTCCGCTCGAGGTCTGCGGCACCTTCATGGGGAAGCCAACCCTACGACTCGACGCGAGCCAACTCTACGACGGCATCCGATGGTCGTCACCATGGGAGACGCGGAGTGGGCGATACCAGATTGAGCTTCGCCTCGAAGCAACCGATGGCCACGTCTACGGTGCGTGGTACTGACCCCGTCCGTCGCCACCGCACTCGACCGCTCGGCATCAACCGCGAAACCCGCACGTTCTTCCCACGATGGTGCCCGAGGTGACCGAGACGAAATCGCTTGGAGGACCCCGGGCGATGGCGTGGGCGTCACATGGCCTTGGCAATCGCACAGACTTCTCGGCCGGCGTCGTAGCTGCATCCGTCGCAAGTCTGCTGATCAACTGGGTGCGCCCCGACGACTCGACCGGCACCCTCGCGATGCTCCTCGACCTCGCCGTCTCGCTCTGGGTGTCGTTCTGGACAGCAACCTACGCCGTGTTGCGAATCGGCACCGTTATCCCGTCGGTCGCGCGGTGGTTCTCAGGTGACCAACCGGGGCCGAGCCTCGTAGTAAAGAGGCCCGCGTCCGCCTCTTCGGTTCGGACGTGGGTACTTGCAGCGGCAATCGTCGGGACGTGTACCGTCGAGTGGTACCTCCACGGCGGGGCAATGAACCCGTTCCTTGCAACCAGTCGCCCCGAGGCAGGGATGGAGAACTGGACGAACGCCGATGGGTACGCGACGATCCTTGACGGGCACCCCGCTCAGGGAGACGGCCTTTTTCTGCTGAACCTGCTCGGACTCTTCATGGGTGATCGGCCCGCGATCTCGGGCGAGTTCGACCGACGCGCAGGCCACGTCTATTTGGTGTCGCTCCTTCAAGCGCCCCTCGGAACCTATTGGGCGTTCGCCACCGTCAATCTTCTGGCGTGGATCGTGAGCGCACTTGCGGTGTGGCGTCTGGGGTGGCGTCGATGGCCAAATCGAGCGGTCGGTGAAGTTGCCGCCGTGATGGTCGCGACCGGCCAAGGCTTCATCTTCATGAGCAGCGCCCCGCAAGCGCATCCAACGGCGTTCGCAGCCTTCGCGGTAGTCCTCCTCCTCCTCGACGAAGTTGGGCTTTGGAGAGCGCGGGGAGCGGCAGGAGTTCAAGGGGCAATCGCGGGCGCTTGGGCGACCGGCGTGGCAGGCTTGTTGTATTTCGGCCACATTCCACTCGCACTCATGACGTGGGTATTCGGGGCCGGGCGTCTACGCGCCTCCGTCCTCACAGGCATAACCCTTGGGTCTTTTGCACTTGCCACGACGTGGCAGTGGTACGGCGAGTGGCTTCTGGGGTTGCGATTCATCGGCGGTAACAACGACTTGGCGGGCGGCGCGGTGCGGATATGGCTACGGATCATGTCCGAGGGCCTCTGGTCGTTCCGCTGGCAGTTCCACGCAGGGTCCATACGCGGGCTACTGATCGGGGCGTTCTACTACCCGTGGTGGGTTCTTGCCCTAATCGGCCTTGCCGTCACGGCATACCGCACCCGCGCGTGGGCGCTTGCGGTGTTCGTCGGCGCAGTCGCCCCCGCAATTGCGTTTTCTCCGCAGTTCCGTCTGCCTCGCGTCGCGTACTTCGCGTTCCCGGCGATCTATCTGCTCGCCGCGGCGGGGCTCGTCGCGGTGGCAAACGCGCTCACACCGAAATCAGTGGTCACCAACGAACGGACTCGTCTGCTCTTCCGGGGCGCCATCGTCGCCGCGGGACTCGCCGGACTCGCACTACTTACCAACCTTGACCTTCTCGGGAACCAAACGTTCACGGTGTGGTTCCACCAAGCGCAGGAGAATGCGTGGTGACCCTCGACCGATGGCGATGGGTCACAATCGGATCCCTTTTGGTGGCGTTTGCCGCATCTGTCGTCGCGACGCCTGCAGACACGGCCATTGCGCGTGCCTTCTTCGCGGTGACGGTTGTCGGCGGCATCATCGCCGGCGCTGGGTTGCGCGGGCGCCGAACGCAAGCAGCTGTGGCGGCTTCGATGGCACTCCTCGTCGTCGGCCAAC
>CAYFLJ010000097.1:0-5730 GCA_964343985.1 uncultured Thermoflexus sp. | reverse complement strand
GCGTTCGACCAACGACCTCGAGTCGGGACAAGTCATGCATGACCACCAATTCAGTGTGGCCACCAGACACCACCAAACCGATGACCGGAAACATTGGGGTGGCCGCTACCGGTTGAGATTTCGGTGGCGCAAGCCATCCGGCATGCAGGTGCGCCTCCAGGTGGTTGACAGCGATAAGCGGCACGCTCCGCGCGGCCGCGGCCGCTCGTGCAAAGTTGAGCCCAACGACCAATGCGCCGGCTAACCCAGGACCACGCGTCACCGCAACGGCATCAATTTGGTTCCACGACGTTTGCGCCGCTGCAAGTGCGTGCCGAACCGCTGGGGCGAGATGTGTTGCGTGTTCACGTGACGCCAACTCGGGCACGACACCGCCCCAACGTCGGTGGAGCGCCTCTTGGCTGACGACGATTGAGCTGAGGACGTGCGATCCATCCTCGACGACCGCCGCCGCCGTTTCGTCGCAACTCGTTTCAATCGCAAGGACACGCACTAAAAAGCCCCCGCGTCACCACGACGCCTCCCAAGCAAATCGCGAGGTCAGGGTCGTCTTAAGCACGCGCAGACGTTCGGCGTGCGCCTCGGATCCGATCTCTTCACTCCACATGATGACCGCGTCTTCGCCGTTGTCCGTGTAATACCTCGGCCGAATGCCCGCTTCTCGGAAGCCTAGTCCGGCGTACATTGCTCGAGCTACCGTATTCGATGGTCGAACTTCCAGCGTGAGCCATCTCGCCCCGGCAACCTCGCCAAGGTCAAACATCGCCCACATCAGCAGGTAGCCCAGACCGCGACCGCGATAGGCCGGTCGGACCGCGACTGACGTGACATGGGCCTCGTCAACCATTAGCCACATGCCCGCGTACGCCACGATTGACGGGTCGTCGCGCGGAGCGACTCGCAGGAACTCCGGAATCCAATGCCCCGAATTGCTCGCTGGACGGGCCGGTGACCTTTCGAACTCGTCCGGCATCTCACGAACCACAACGTACCGAGCAAGTGCATTCTGTTCGAGTTCGCGGATATACGCCCCGGCCGGCCACGGCGTCAGGAACGACGCACGCTCAATCTCGACAACCGCGGGGACATCGCGCACCTGCATGCGATCCAAGACGTAGCGCACGGTTGTCCCTGTCGCACCGCCAGTCGGGCGAGTTCGCTTGAACCAGAGCGTTGCGGCGCGATGGTACGTCACCCAGCGGCCTTGGTGTGGCGACGTAGTGAGCAGCTAATCAGCTACGCGCGAGGCCGACGTCAACGCGCGGCGCACTCGACTGCCCGTACTACATATCGGCGATGCGGAAGCCGCGGTTCCTAAGTGGCTTCTGCCGCTGCTTCAGCGGCGAAATGGTCGACGGGTATTTCGGTGTGGACCGGAACACGCCATCCCAGGTCGGTCGGCCTCCCCTCCGACGCCGAGGTCGAATAGATCGGCTGGACATCTTCGGGGTGGGATACGGTTCGAATGCCAGAGGAGAAGTCCGGCGTCGCGACGTCGCTCCACATCGCATGGAGCGACGGGCGCGCCAAACCGACAAGCCAAGCTGCGCGACGCTGCGTCTCGACGGGCGAAAGAATTGAGGCTCCTGGCACGGCTGCCGCGCATACCCGCGCCTGCCCGGAATCGAGTTCACCACCAATTACGACGCGGCGGCCGGTCGCCTGCCGAAGGATGGCGAGCGCGAGTGCGACATCTTCGACCGACGTGGTAACGAATTCTCCGCACGAAACGAACCGCGTCGATTCCCCAGTTTGTTCTAGCACCACTGTCCAAGCGTGAATCGTGCCGCGACCGGCGCCAACGATTGCGCAGACAAGGTCACCGGGGCGCGCGAGACCCGACACCTGAGCCACGATACCGTGCAACGTTGGCACCCCAACCAACGGTATCGAAAGCGCTTCCGCCAGACCTTGCCCAACACTGATGCCGGCGCGAATACCAGTGAAGGAGCCAGGGCCGGTCGCAACCACGATTCCTTGGAGGTGTGAGAGCTTGAGTTCGTGATCGGCAAGTAATCTGGCGGCGAGGTCGAGGTGCAGCGACCCACCCGGCCCATGGGCGGTCCAAGACGCCTCAGCAACGATTGAGTGCCCGCGCACCACGGCGAGCGAACCGATCCGCGACGATGAGTCAATTGCAAGGATCAGTCGTGAGCCATCGAGGTCCTCGCCCCACCATGGACTATCGGCCAGTTCGGCGTTTTTGACGATCACCTCTCCGGTCACGACTCAAGGGTACGAATTGCCGATTTGCCCAATGCGCGACAAGCCAACGGCGCACGGGTGGATGTGTCCACTCAGACGCCGAAAGCATCGAGCCGGAAACCGGCAACCAACTTTCGGGACGACGGCCCAAACGGTGACATTCGCACGCCGCGTTTGGTCTCAGAAAGGTGGCTCAGGCTCACACGCACGTAGTCGTCGCCGAACAGACCGGGTGCCTTCGACGCCCACTCCACGACCGTCACACTCCCGGACCGTAAATAATCCTCAAGGCCGACTCCGATCGCCGCCTGAATGCTTTCCAGACGGTAGAGATCAACATGGGTAAGTGGAAGGCGGCCCACGTACTCGTGAATGATCGCAAATGTGGGGCTTGTTACCGGGTCAGTTACACCAATTCCTTCGGCGATTCCCTTTGCGAACACCGTTTTGCCGGCACCGAGCTCCCCCTCGAGCAGAATGATGTCGCCCGCTTCGCAGAGCGCTCCGAGGCGGGCGCCGAGACGCTGAGTCTGCACCGCCGAATGGCTCACGATGTCGATGTCCCCGGACATCGTGGTGACTAGTGGCATACGTCCTCCCGGAACACGTTCGAAGCCGACCGAGTGAAGCGGTGCAGTGTTCGCGCCTTAGTTGGTCCGACCGCAGACTATCGACCACACGTCCTATCTGATCGCGTTGCACGTTGCTGTGACAATAGGACAGTCGGCCACCCGTCAGTGGAGTGGCGTGTGGATGTCAAACCGCCGACTTCGAACGTTATGCGATTGCCGACCCGACTCACGCACGAATTGTCAACCAATGGGTAGCGACGGTGACGGTTGCACCGAACTGGTGACCTGATGGGACTACGCATCCTTGCCATCGCCCCGACGAGTTTTTTTGCCGATTACGGATGCCACGTACGAATTCTTGAAGAGATCCGCGCACTTGAACGGCGTGGGCACCACACCACCCTTTGCACATATCACACGGGCCGCACGCCGGCAGGGGTGGACGTCGTTCGGATGCCACGCGTTCCGTGGGCCTCTGCCATTCGCGTGGGGTCGAGCCTTCACAAACTCTACTTCGACCTCCTTCTGGGAGCTCGAAGCCTGATCGCGAGCGTCGGGCCAGTCGACCTCGTTCACGCTCACCTCCATGAAGGCGCAGCGATTGGCCTTGCGGTGGCGCGCGTCCGCCGCGTCCCGCTCATTTTTGACTACCAAGGCAGCCTGACACGGGAGATGCTCGACCACCGGTTCATCAAAGACGGCAGCCCGTTGGTCCGACCTTTGGAATGGTTGGAACACGCCATTGAGCGGCGCGCCGACGCGATTGTGACGAGTTCCGCCCACGGCGCTGCGCACCTCCGCGCAAGCCATAGACGTCCTCTTGCACGTGTCACCGTGGTCCCGGACGGGATCGGACGCGGATCGGATGTGCTTGCCGACGGCGATGGGAAGACCGCCGCCGCGATGCGCATGCGCCTCGGAATACCTCGCGAGCGAAAGGTCGTCGCATACCTCGGATTGCTCGCAGACTACCAAGGGGTCGATCACTTGCTGTACGCCGCTCGACAGGTAACCGAACGTCGGCAGGACGTGCACTTTTTGATCATGGGATATCCGGGCCTGGAGCAATATCGCCGACAGGCGCACGATCTTCAGATTCTTAGCCACGTCACATTCACCGGGCGCGTCCCGTACGAGGAGGCGTCGAAACATCTCGCCCTCGCTGACATCGCCGTCTCCGCCAAACGATCAGCAACGGAGGCTAACGGAAAGCTTCTCAACTACATGGACGCAGGACTACCAACCGTCGTCTATGACACGCCGGTCGCGAGGGAGGTACTCGGCCCGCTCGGTGAGTACGTGGCGCCTGGTGACATCACTGGATTGGCAAACGCGATCATCACCCTCCTCGACAATCAAGCCCGCCGCGAGCAGCTATCGAACGCGCTTCGGTCGCGCGTTCGCGCCGAATTTAGTTGGGATGACACCTCGGCGCTTCTTGAAGCCGAGTACGCTCGAGCGCTCGGATGGTCCGGACACGAACCTCGCATCGTGCCGCCGGTGGGAGAGTCGTGAAGTGAACGCTCGTCTAGCACGGCGCTGCGTCCGATCGCACCTTCGCTTGAGCGTCAGCCGGAGACTGAATCCGAAAGAACACTCACAGCATCTGGGCGCTAGACTTGAAGTGATCTGCCATGCCTGCCGTTGACAACGTCCTCGTTCCCAAGCCGCTCACCTACACCTTGATGTACCACGGCCTTTGGGCGGTCATTTTCATGCTCACGGCAGTGGTCTACTGGGGCATATTTATCGCGTCGGGCCAACCGACGTTCCGTGCGCTCGTTCCGCCGCTCGGATTGGTCGGCCTCGCCCTGATTGCGGGTTTTGGGGCGTGGCTGTCATATATGACCCGCCTCGGGGTTTTGCTTGGGGAAGCGTCGTGGGACGACGCGTTCACGCTCTCTTCGTGGAGTAGTTGGGCCGTGATTGTCTTCGCTCCCGTTTTCCTTGCTTCCTGGCAGTGGGGGCTGATCCCGTTGGCGCATCAATTCGGTCTCCAAGAGGGATGGGCGGGTGTGCCCGGTGCGCTCACCGAAGGCGCAATTCGGGTCGAGGTGATCGTGTGGTGGCTCTCGCATCTTCTTAGCATTCGCGGAATAATCCAAGGCCGCCGAACCTACCTTTCGGCCCCAAGTGCCAACACATCCGACCTTCCCGCTGTCGACGTGCCACGTGGTTGACGTTGAAGCGCACACGACACCCTTGGGCAGCGCCGTGAGCACGGCACCGGTACCACGCGCCATTGCCGTTGTCGTCTTCTCCAGAGCGCGTTCCTGTGAACGGCGTAACTTCGACATCGGCAAGTCGAAATCTGAAGTCAAGGCCAATTGGCCGCGTTTGCGCGCGTCAGCGATCGATGCACCATGCAGATGAAGCCCGTCGTCCTCGTCATCGATGACTCCGAAGCGCATGCCGACATGCTCGCACTTGCTCTGGATGCGCAAGGCTTCGCCGCACTGGTGGCCTTAACTGCGGCGGACGCGTTCGAGGTTTTCTGCAAGCGAACAATTGAAGCAGTCGTCTTGGACGTCCGTCTCCCTGACGAAAGTGGACTCGCGCTCTGCCGTCGGATCCGTGACATATCAGACGTGCCAATCGTATTGCTGTCCGCGCTGCGTAACGAGTCCGACATCGTCGATGGCTTGAATGCCGGTGCGAACGACTACGTCACGAAGCCGTTCAGTGTTCCTGAACTTGTTGCACGTCTGAAATCACACCTACGGACGATCAGCCGTCGCAACGGCAATCGGCGCATTGAAATCGCGCAGGGCGAACTCATCATCGATTTAGAAGCACGGAAGGTGAGTCGTGCGGGTGAGGAATTACGCCTAAGTCCGACGGAATACCGCCTCTTGACCTGCCTCGCCGAGAACATGGGGAACGTCGTGTCCCATGACGCCCTCGCCGCCGCGGTGTGGGAACACGACGCCGCACGCTTAGCACCACACCTCAA
>CAYFLJ010000096.1:0-5898 GCA_964343985.1 uncultured Thermoflexus sp. | reverse complement strand
CACGACCGACGCCACCGGCGGGCCAAGGCGGGCAGCGCGGCCCGGGTGGTGGCCCCCAAGGCCCCGGCCAAGGGGGGCCACCACGTCAAGGCCCGGGTGGGCAAGGGCGAAACGGCCCGCCCGGCAACAACCCCGCACGGCCGACCCCGACGCCCGCCGCGTAAGCCCCAGCGTCGGTGGCCTCGGCAGGTATGCCTCTCGACCCAGCGTCGGTACGGTCCGCGCACGGGCGACCCAGCGTCGGTGTGGTCCGCGGGCATCCGTGCCCGCCCACCCGACCGCTAGGTCAGGGTCTCGCCCGGCTTGAGCGCAATCACAGTGAGACCATCCGCCTCACCGGCGGCGCGCAACGCCTCTGGGGTGCCGGTGAGGGCCGGGAAGGTGCCCCAGTGGATCGGGATCACGCGATGCACGCCAAGCAACCGCGCGGCGCGGGCGGCCCCCGCCGGACCCATCGTGTAGTGATCGCCAATCGGCAGCAGCGCCAGATCGGGCTTGTGCATCTCGCCGATCAACGCCATGTCGCCGAACACGTCCGTATCGCCGGCGTGATACACCCGGAAGCCGTTCGCAAGGGTGACGACAAAGCCACTCGCCTCGCCGCCCGGGTGTTCGGCACCGCCCGGGTCCGCAATGCTCGAACTGTGGACTGCGGGCACCATCGCGATCTTGAGTCCGGCGACGTGAACCGTCCCGCCGCGGTTCATGCCCGTGACATGTTCCACACCGTTGCGATCAAGCCACACCGCAATCTCGTGGATGGCGACAACCGCCTTCGGCTTCGCCTCCGACGCGATGCGCACAACATCGCCGAGGTGGTCGCCGTGCCCATGCGTGATCAAGATGACGTCGATGGGGGGCAGTGCATGCCACGCCGGCGGGCATGATGGGTTGGTGTAGACCCACGGGTCGACCAAGACGCGCGCGCCAGATTCGCACTCAATCAGCGTCGTCGCATGCCCAAGCCACGAAATCTTGGTGCCATTCCCAAGGACCGCCGTCATCGCCTGACCTCCTCAACGGGATCACCCGTGCGACGCGTCGACACAGATTCGGGTTGACGTCGTCGCGGCCACTCCGTAGTCTCATGCTTCACGCCGGACAACAAGGGATGACCAATGCAGGCGCATGATGCCACCCGGGTGGTCGCAGTGGTGGGTGGGGTACTTGGCCTCGGACTCTTTTACTTGCCGTGGGTCGAGGGCAAAATCCCCGGCCTCCCCGCACCCATTGCCCTCACAGGGTTTGATCTCGCCGCCGGTCGCGCGCGAGAGCTAGCCGACGCGGCTTCAATTCCCCCACCGCGCGCAGGTGCCGCGCCAGCGACCGGTGGTGCCGGCGGGGCGCCGGCGGCCTCCGGCAATCTCGTCTTACCGACCCGTGTGCCGACGTTTGCGCCCGGCGCGCAGGGCGCGGGCCTCTCCGCGCCCAGCCAACCAACTCCAGCCGCCGCTAGCGGTGCCGGTGCGTCCAGCGGGGGCCTAACCCTCCCCACGCGGGTACCAACCTTCGCACCGGGCGCGCAAGGCAACTCCCTCTCAATGCCCGTCCCCGGCACGCCCACACCCGCGGCGGCAACGGGCGCCGCGGGTGCGTCGAGTGGCGGCATGACGTTGCCGACGCGCGTGCCAACGTTTGCGCCGGGCGCGCAAGGCAACTCCCTGTCGATGCCCATCCCCGGCACGCCCACACCGGCAGGCGCCGCTGCGACGCGTGCGCCGGCGGCACCCGCGGCCCCCGCGGGCGGTGCACCGGCAGGCGGCTCAGGCCTTGCCGCCGCGGCGCAGGCCTCCACATCTGCCGACCGGCCAGTCCCGGCACAGCTTCCTAAGCTCACCTTGTACGCCGTCCCAGTGGCCGGTTTCGGCGTCGCGGCCTTTGCGGCGACGTTCGGTCTGCTTCGCGACCCGCGCGACCGACGCTTCGCCAAGTGGTGGACGGTCCTCTTTGGGGTCATCGGTGCGTGGGGCGCCGGCACGGTGGTTTCAACCGTCGGCGGTGCCGAAGCCACAAACGACCTCCTCGCACCCGGTCAGGCCACCGGCATCCTTTGGGCGGCGTGGGGCACCGTCGGCAGTTTCGTGGCGTCGGTGATTGGCCTGGCGTGGACATGGGTCGCCATGGCCCGCCGGGACAACACGTAACGCAACACGCGCCCAGCTCCGTGCCTGGCATGCCCCGCGTTCTCTGGGCGCGCACCCATGCGAAGCCACTCCCCCTTCCCGCGTCGGGAAGGGGGCCGGGGGGTTAGGCCTCTCCTACTGACGCACCGAGAACGGGCCGGGGTTAGGCCTCTCCTGTCGCACCGGACCCAGGACTAGAGGGCGGTCGCTCCAACCGACGCGACCTACCCCTTCACGCTACCGGCGGTCAGACCCTCGACGAGGAAGCGTTGCGCCATTGCGTAGAACGCGACGACCGGGATGGACATCGACACCGACGCCGCCATGATCGGTCCCCAACGGAAGACGTCACCGACGATCCAGCGCCCAATCCCGACCGGCAGCGTCGTGCCGTCGTTGCTTTGGATGAACACGAAGGCGAACAGGAACTCGTTCCACGCGTTCGTCAGGGCGAACAACGCCACCGCCATGAGTGCGGGCAAGACGAGGGGCAACACGATCCGGAAGTACGCCTGAACACGGTTGCATCCGTCGATGAGCGCAGCTTCTTCTAACTCCTCCGGGATGCTTCGGTAGTAGCCCATCAGCAACCAGCACGCGAACGGCAGCAAGAACGTCGGGTACGCCACCATCAAGCTGCCGAGGGTGTTGACCAGTTGCAGCGACGAGAAAATCTGGTAGAGCGGTACGACTAGCATGATGCCTGGCATCAGGTAGGTCAGCAGAATCGCCGTCGAAACGAACCCCGCCCCACGCCAGCGCAGTCGCACGAGTGCGTAGGCACCGAGCGACGAAGCGAATAGGCTAATCGCCATCGACACGACGGCCACCTGCACGGTGTTCGAGAGCCAGAGCGGGAATTGAATCGTGTTCGTGAAGATCTCTTCGTAGTGCACGAACGTCCATGGCCGCGGCCAGAAGATCGATTCAAACTTTTGAAACTGAATGACCGTCTTGAACGAGGTAATCACAATCCAGTAGAAGGGATACAACTCAAGAAACGTCACGAGGATGATGGTAAGCCAGATTGCGGTGCCCATCATGCCGGACCCGAACCGTCGCTGGGCACTCGAACGCGCACTCGCCCCAGACCCAAACACCGCCCGTGACACGGCACCAAGCGACACTTCCAACGCCCCGTTTATCTGCCACAACGCCATGACGAGTACGCGGATGGCCATCTTCAGGGGCCAAACAATGAAGAGAACCGCGCGATAGACCGACGTCTCTTGGTCCTGCCCGCCACGTTGCCCGGCACGGATGAAGTGCCCAAGCACAACGACCGCAAGGGCAAGTAGGGGCGCAACCAGCAGGGCGACGGCGACGGCGTGCCCGTAGCGCAAACTGCCAATCAACTCGTACGCACGCATCGCGTATAGGCGCGTCGCCCCACCCGGCCCACCACCGGTGATCAGGAAGACGAGGCCGAACGTGTTGAACGTTGAGATCGTCGAGAACAACGTCTCCACGATGATCACATAGCGTAATCCCGGCAACGTAATGTGCAGGAATCGCTGCCACGCGTTCGCACCATCAACCGCCGCCGCGTCGTATAACTCGCGATCCAGCGACTTCAAGCCAGCCAGCGATAGCAGGACGAAGAAGGGCACGCCCTTCCACACGTTGACCGCCACCATCGAATGCAGCGCGAGGTTCGGGTCGCCGATCCACGCGACGCCCTTGAAGACCGGTCCCCACACGTCGGCACCACCAATAGCGTCGTACGCCGCCTTGATGGTCAGGTTGAGGGCGCCGAACTGCGGGTTGTAGAGCAAACGGAACGTCGCCGCGGTGACGACCTCGGGGACGATGTACGGCGCAAGGATGAGTGCCGTCATCAGGCCGCTGAACCGCTTGACGTTGTGCAACGCCAGCGAGGTACCGAGGCCAATGACGAACTTGACGGCCACCGCCTCCAGCGTGAACTGGATGGTCAGCATGAAGGCGCGCCGGAAGAGCGGGTCTTCAATCTGAATGCGGTAATTCTGCAGGCCGACGAAGGCGCCCCACCGGTTGCCGATGACGTTGTAGAAACTCATCCACATGGCCTGCAGAAGCGGCCACGCGATCAGGCCTCCAAGGAGGAGGAGCATCGGGAGCGCAAACAGGTAGCCGGTCGCCCAGTCCTCGCCGAACCACCGGCGCATGAAGCGCTGGAAATCGGACGTGCCGGAAACCGGTGGCGTTACCGTGCCCCCGGGCCTCGTCAGCACCGCCATGCGTCCCCCTATGGTTGGTGCGGCGATGACCGGCATCGGCCGTAGGTGACGTGCGCCACCCTCGTCCGATGCCGGAAGGTCAGAAGCCCAGGCGACATTGCTCCGCCTAGGAGGGCGTGAGCGCCTACGCGCCCTTCTTGCCGAACGACTGGAAGATGCCGACGCAACGCTGATGAGCGTCGCGCACGGCGATGTCCACGCGCTTGCCGCCGAGGATCTCGCCGAACATGTCGGTCATCACGCTCTCTTGGTTGACCGCTTCCGCGGCTTCAGAGAGCGGCCCACGCCACGCCAAGCCTTGGAACGGCGGTTCATTCTGGGCGACGGCCTTGAACGCCATGGCCACCTTGTTGCGCGTGATGTCTGGGTGATCCCAGTACTTGGTCCATGCCGGCACGGTGTAGCCGAAGCTGATGTTGTACATCGCCTTCTGGATGGGTTCGGTCATGAGGAACTCAGACAGCGACGCGGCCGTCTCGAAGTTCTGCGACCCCTTCATGAAGTAGTGGTAGTGCGGCGCCGAACCCTGCAAACGCAGTCCGAGCGGTCCCCGCGGTACCGGCACCAACATCGTGACGTCGCCAACGGGGTTGCCGTCAAACTTCGCCTTTGCGTAGATCGTGCCTGCGTTCGAGGTGAACCCAATCACGCCGGCAAGATACGCCTCGTTGTTGGAAAGGTCGTTCCACGCGTTCACGCCCGGCGGGACCATCGACTGGTACTTGGTGTTCATGTAGCAGTCGGCAAGCCAGGTCATGGCGTCGATCGTCTCCGGCGAGTACAGGGTCACCATCTCGCCAGTCTCGTCCGCCAACGCCCCACCGAACTGGATCATCAAGGTTTGCACGAGCGACTCGCCGTCACCCGACCGGTTGGTCGTCATGCCCCAGCCGTAGAAGTTTTCGTTCGGACGCGAGACCGCCATACAGGCTTCGCGCAAGCTATCCCACGTCTCGAAGCTGCCCTTCTCAATTGAGAAGCCTGCCTCGCCGAACTTGTCTTCACGCACCCAGTAGTTGCCCGAACGGTCGTAGAACGGCACACCGATCCACTTCCCATCGACGATGTGGGATGCGCGCGCACCCGTGTTCGGCGCGCCGTACTTGATCTCAAGCGACTTGACCTGCGCCGACGCGTCACGCGTGAGGTCGAAGAAGTTCAACACGCGCGCCGAAAGGTCGCGCATGATGAGGTCAACCGGCTGATTCGCCGCCTTCTGTGCCTGCAACTTCTGATAGATGTCCGAGCCACCGACGAAGCCAGAGATATCGGAGAGGTCGAGTGCGCTCCCAAGGCCCTTGGAGTCGGCCCACTCGGTGATCGTCTTCTTGAGGTAGGCGTTATGGTCCGGGTGCCAGTCGACCATTTGGACGACCTGGAACTTGCCGCTGACCTTCGCCTGGGCGGACACGCCTGCCTGGGCAACGCCGGCAAGGCCCGGCGCGAGGCCACCCGTTATGGCGGCAACGGCGCCGACCGCACCTGAGGCGCGGCCAAGCAGCCCGCGCCGCGTCACTGGACTTGCCATGTGGTGCTCCCCCTTCGTACTTGCCGAC
>CAYFLJ010000095.1:0-6034 GCA_964343985.1 uncultured Thermoflexus sp. | reverse complement strand
TCTGGGCGTTTCCAACGAGGTTCTGAACTACCTGTGCGAGAAGGTCTGCGTCGCCCGTCACGTGAATGATCTGGTCACCCCCGCCGATGGACACGTCAATTGGGCGACTGGGATCAAGTAGTCCAATTTCGGCCGAGGCTCGGCGGACGACCGCGACGATATCGACCTCGTTCGTTCGGGTAATGAACCTGCCGGCTTCGAGCGCCGAGGCGGTGAGCAGATTGTCTACGAGGCGGGTGAGGCGATCTGTAGCGTCGCCGATTCCGGTGTGAAACCGCCGCACTGTCGCGTCAGGCAATTCAATCTCGGGGCGACGGAGCGTCGACACGTAGCCCTTGATGAGCGCGAGCGGGGTTCGGAGTTCATGCGTCACCATCGAAACGAATTCGGCGCGGGTCCGCTCGGCGTCTTGTCGTCGCGCACGTTCGTCCAAAACTCCACGGGCGAGGCGTCGTTGTTCAATGGCAACACCTGCATACGACGCGATGGCCGCCAGAACCGCCCGCGAATTGCTTCCAAACGGCACTTCGCGACGCCAAGTCACGATCGTTCCGAGGGGGAGCGAAATCGACCCATCGTACAAGGGATCGACACGGACGTTGCCGAGATGCGAAGCGTCGTCGTCATAGTCCTGCCTCGGAACGGGTACACGCCGACGGAATTTGGGCGAATCTCCGCCCGCGTGAACTCGATTTCGTGGTCCACGTTCCGCAAGTCCGGGAATCGGGACCGACTCGTAGCCGTCGACCTCTTCAGGGGATGGATCGCGTTGGTCGGGCCAAAATTCCGCCGTCGACGTGGAGTCCCCGCCATCTTCGGAGGCGCCGTAGTCTCCGATTGACCGCGTGGACCGCGCGATTACGTGCCCGCCCCGAGCCAGATCATCGCGAACCTCGAGTCGTCCGCCGTCCGCGTCGATAACTTCAACTGCCAAGTCAAGTAATCGTTGGAGAGTCGTTCGGAGGTCAGCGTCCGCGGACGTGGCGACCGCAAGCGTGTCTCCAGCAACTTGAAACGAGCGCCGAAGTTGCGACGCGAGGCGTCGGTTGACGCCGGTCAGCCGGGCGTTTTCAAGTGAAATTGCAACCTGCGCCGCGATTGAGGCCATGAGGTCAATGTCGCGCTGACTAAATTTATGGAGGGTTCGGACGTGATTGGCAAACAGCGTGCCGAGGATTCGTTCGCCTGATCGGGACGTTGCGACGAGTGGCGCGACCAAGATGCTTCGGTCGCCAAAGAACGCAACCATTCCCTTGTCCGTGCGTGGGTCGTTGCGTGCATCGTCTACGACGACGACACGGCGCGATTCGATCGCTTCCCGGCTAAGTGGCTCTTCTGAGACGTGGAGCGGTTTCAGTTTCCATCGGCTTGAATACTCGTCACCCATGCCGACAATCGCCGCGGGCAGCAATCGTTCGCCCGTGCGATCCAGCAAGAACACGCTTGCGCGGTCTGCACCGGTCAGGCGGGCGACAAGCTGAATCGCGCGTTCGAGCATCGACTCGACGTCGAGTGTCGAGCCGGCGAGGCGCGCCACGTCCAGGATTGCCGCGTCGTCAGACTGTTGTTCGGTTCGAGGACGCCGTGGGACGCCGCGCCGTTCGTTCGTCAAAACAGGAGGGGACGTTTGACTTTCAGTCATTGACGGCAACCGGATCGATGTGAAGGTAGTCGAACAGCGCTGTCAGGCAACTCCAGGCCACACGTGCACGACAAGGCGCACACACGGCTGCTACACGACGATACGTCGGACGATCCAGCGGCACGTGTGCACTTCTTGGTGTCTACTTGCCCGAGGGTGTGAATGTCAATGTGCCGTTGACGTCCCGCCAGGAGCCGCCAGGTGTCGGCGAGGTTATGCGGGCACTTGCGCCGGCGACGGTCAGTGTGGTGCCGGGAAGGGCACCGGAACGAGCGACGATTCGGGGGGCGGCGACGGGGACCTGATCCTCATCGCCAAGGGTGCGTCCCCATCCGGCTTGAACCTTGGTCGGCGTACCGTTTTCTGCGCCGATTTCCACCGCCTCGACACCGACCCGGCCGCGGGTGAGGCCACCGGTAATTCGTCCGGCACCTCGACCGCCCCCGATGGTGATCGACCCATCCGCAAGGATCGTACTTAGGCGTGCCTCGGCGGCAATGACCACATTTCCACCAGCACGGACCGTTGCACCTTCAACAAATCGTGCGGTGACCGACCCTTCGGCATCAATCGTGCCGACTTCCTGGCCGATGATGCCCCCACCTACCGATACATTCCCACCGGCCTTGACGGTTGCTCCCTCGATTGCGCCAGATATTGCGATATTGCCGGAGGCTTCGACGACGAAGCCGGCGCCGACTGTTCCGGATATTGTGAGGTCACCTTCGACCCGCACGTTCCCGGTTGAGAAGTCGATGTCTCCAGAGACGTTTGTCAGCGGAGCGACGCATAGTTTCTCTGCAACCCATGACGCCGACCCGCTTGCGCTCGCGATCAGTGTCAAGCCGTCCTCTGAGACTTGCACGCCCTTACCCGCCAGCTTGTGCAGGTCCACGTCTCTACCGGGCGTGCCTGGGATGGCAACGCCGAACACGGTACAGCCATCAATCGCAGGGACAATAGGTGTCTTCGTCGCCACGACGTCACCGCTTTTCGCTGGAACGCCGAAAGCCTTCACTTCACGGTGATCAACGTTGCGATCGCCATCGTCGTTGGCTCGTACCGCCGTGTTCTCCTTTGCAATGACGTACGTAACGGCGGAATCACGGCCGTTAACCGGAGGTGTCCCGGAAGCGATGACACAGGGCAACCTGGGGGTGTGGCCACCAAGCGCAACAATCTGTGCGTCCTCGGTTCCGGAACAAACGCCCGCATGCGAGAGGAGATCACGCACACTCGCCTCGGCCAGCGGTCCTCCCTCCCAAGGCACAAGCCAGGCGCGCATGTGATCCGGTGTGATCACTAAGGCGACCGGGTCCGAAATTGGGTCGGCCATCGCTCCTTTATCGACTGACACCGTGGCAACAATTCGAGCGGAGCCGTCAGCGGTACGAAGCTGAGTGTCGATCGCGTCGGTGTCAATCGCTGAAAGAGGAAGAGTGGAGAGTACGCTGTCGACGTCGGATCGAAGGGCTGCCCGTTGTCCAGGGTCCGGCCGGGTCACCACGAGAGATATGCGACCCCGCTTGCACGTGAACGCTACCGGTACTTGGCTGACGGTTGAGGCTGCACCTGCTGGAGTACTGGTTGCCAATGTCGATGCGGGCGGCGAAACCGCTCCAGATGACGTTGATGGTGGGTTCCACGTCGCTCGGACTTTGTACTCGTCGCCCCCAAGACCAAGGAAGCCAACACGATGGTGTTCGATGACCGTGAGAACGAGTTCTGTCTCGCTCACTTTCAGGACTTTTGCCGCTTGGCTCCGTGCCTCGTCGAGTGACTCCGCCGTGAGTTCAACGGCTTTCAGGCTGTCCTCCAGAGGCGTATCGTCTGACGGCATCGTGGTTCTCTCGGTTAGATGTGGAGGCAGACCCGCCAAACCGAAACGGCGATCAGAACATCGTCGACAAGCTAATAGGTTGGACCGTCGGTGATGTCTTCACCGCTGTCGCTCAGCGTGGGCAACGCCTCAGGCTCAAGTGTAGCTACTGCCGCGGCGAGGTCTCGGCTAACTTGCCAGATCCCGACGCTCGCGGCAAGCTCGGTTCCTCCGAGTACGCGCTGCCCACTCGGGCGTCGTTGCCAACGAAAGTACCCAAGCCCCATTCCCGCCGCCTTGTCGCGCTCCATCACGTAATGCGCACATGCGCCGACGGACCGTTCCCAAAGCACTGCAAGTGCAGCGAGTCCGGTTGCGTCGATGTCATCCATCGAGACGTCGGCGAGCATTGAAGACGCTTGTTCAACGGAAATATCAAACGCACCAGCCAAAGCTCGTGCCCACTCCGACGGGCGAATGTAGATATACGCGTCGTTGAACGACTCGTGTGCCCCGTTCGCGCCGTAATGAGGGTTTGGAACCGCGCCAGCCGATCCAGTCACCCAGCCCTCCGTGTCGCCGGAGTATACGCCTGCAGTGACTCATGGCCGAAGCAAAGCCCTGCCCTCGAAGCCGAGTCATCATCTGGCTTGCCGCCCTTGGGGGGTCCGTTCTGGCATCCAGTTCGTTTCGTCGGCCCAAGTTCATGTATCGTGCCCCGAACTGGGGGTAATCGTGCAAAAGGACTCGTTGGTGCGTCCGCAATTAGTCGAGTCCCGACTGGACAATGGGCTTACGCTTCTGGTTCGAGAAGCGCGAGGCGCACCTATTGCAACGTTTTGGGTGTGGTACCGAGTTGGCAGTCGAAACGAAGTTCCCGGTCTGACCGGTGCAAGCCACTGGGTCGAGCACATGCTTTTCAAGGGCACTGATCGGTTCCCAAAAGGCGTGGCAGACAAGGCGATTGCCGGATGTGGTGGCGTTCGCAACGGCATGACGTGGCTTGACTACACCACCTACTACGAGACCGTGCCGTCAGAACACTTCGGGCTTGCCGTCGCGATTGAGGCGGACCGCATGGCAAACGCCCGCTTCCTTGAGGAGGAAGTGGCAAGCGAACGAGGCGTAGTGATCTCGGAACGCGAAGGAAGCGAGAACCAACCTGGGTACGCGCTGTATGAGGAGGTCACGGCCGCGGCCTATCGCCTCCATTCATATGGGCGACCCGTCGTCGGATTCAAGCATGACCTGCGGACGATGACACGCGATGACCTTTACGGCTTCTATCGCCGACATTACGTACCAAGCAACGCGTTCGCGGTGGCGATCGGCGACTTCGATGGCGATGAGGTGCGATCCAAGATTGAAGCAGAGTTCGGTTCCATTCCATCGGGGGTTGCGCGACCGTACGTTCCGCCCGAAGAACCGGCGCAAACGGGGGAACGTCGCGTTACGGTGCGTCGACCGGGACCGGTTCCGCTTCTGTCAGTCGCATATCACGTTCCAGGTGCCGACCATCTTGACACTCCCGCAATCTGGATGCTTGGCGCCGTCCTGGGCGCGGGCCGGTCTTCCCGCCTCTACGTGTCCCTTGTCTCGTCGGGCCTTGCGTCGTCCGCAAGTGCCGGGAGTGCCGAGACGTGCGACCCGCACCTCTTCCGTGTGAGTGTCACGGCGCGCGCCGATGCTGACCGATCGAAACTGGAGGCGGTCGCCCTAGAGACGGTCGAAGCGGTCGCCGAAAATGGTATTGACGAACTCGAGTTGGCAAAGGTTCGCCGGCAATTCCGAGCTGGACACGTATTCGGGACTGAAGGGATTACGAATCAGGCACGCTCAATTGGCAGCAGCGAGATCGCGGGCGACTGGCGGCGCGCCGAGACATACCTGGACGACCTTGACCGCGTTTCTCCGGCGGACGTGCAACGGGTCTGTGCGAAATATCTTGTTGAGCGCAACCGAACTGTCGGTTGGTTTATCCCGGAAGGGGCTCAGGCGTGACCTCATCATCGTTTTCGAGCGGGAGAGGAGGACGCACGATCGGCGCGCGGATACCCCTCCGTGAAACGACCCTTTCAAACGGTATTCGTGTCGTTGCACACGAGAATAATGCGGCACCGATGGTTGTGCTTCGCCTTACGCTCGAAGCGTCAACATCGCACGATTCGCCGGAAGGTGCCGGCCTCGCCAGTTTGGTTGCTTCAGGCCTCAACCGTGGTACGTCAACCCGGTCCTTTGCCGAAATCAACTCCACAGTCGATGCCGCTGGCATGTCCATCGGCGCTTCGGCCGGGCGCCATCAAACTTCAATTGGAGCGCGGTGTCTGTCGGAGGATTTTGCGCTTGCGGTAGACCTTGTCGCTGATATTGCGCGGAATCCAACGTTTCCTGACGACGAAATTGCATTGCTCAAAGGTCAGGTTCAGAATGGACTTCGGCAGGCAGAGAACGACACCGGAGCGGTTGCGAACCGGAATTTTCGGGAACAGTGCTTTCCGGTGGGCCACCCGTATCGACTTCGACCGCAAGGCTACCTGCCGACCATCGAAACCATTACGTCCACCGACTTGCGC
>CAYFLJ010000094.1:3510-6067 GCA_964343985.1 uncultured Thermoflexus sp. | reverse complement strand
TTCCGCTACTCGGCCGACCCGAAGCACGCTTGGGACTTCACCTGGTACTGGAACGGCGTCATTAAGAACTACACCGAGTGCACAAAGGGCACGGCGACGCTCGACACCCTTGGGGTGCGCGTCGGATCTGTTCCGACCGACTTTGTCGTTGAGACCGTCGACCCCGTGCCGTACCTACCGGCGCAGATGTTGTATTCGTGGCCCCTCAACAAGGTTGCGTTGAACCGCTACGGATCTGGCAAGTACAACACGAACGTCTCCACTTCGATCTCCGCCGGCCCGTACTACCTCGCGGAGTGGTCGCCGGACCGCCGCTTCGTCGTCAAAGAGAACACGAAGTACACCGGCAAGGTGAAGCCGCTCATCAAGCAGCAGATCGCAAACGTCGTGCGCGGTGGCAGCGACTTCCTGCGCTATCAGGCGAATGAAATCGACGACTGCGAGGTCACTAGCCCGGCAGACATCGCGCTGATCAACGCGGACCCGGAACTCTCGCGTCAATTCTTCACGAATCCGCAGGACTTCCGTACCTTCTATCTCTTCTTCGACGTCAACACCAAGCCGTGGGACAACCTGAAGCTTCGGCAGGCATTGGCGAAGGCGGTCGACCGTGACTCGATCATCGAGGCGATCTTGCGCCCGTTGGCCGTGCCAGCGTACTCGTTCTTGGCTCCGGGCTTCCCGGACTCGAACCAAGACGCGCTGAAGCCGGCGCAGTCGTTTGACCCCGAGGCCGCGAAGCGACTTCTCGCTGAGGCCGGCTATCCCGGCGGACGAGGCTTCCCCGACACCACGCTGTACATTCGTGGTTCCAACCAAATTGACAAGGACACCTGCCAAGCGATCGCCGCGGGGTTCAAGCAGGTTCTCGGCATCGAGATCAAGCTTGAGAACCTCGATCAGCCGTCGTACATGTCCAAGCTCAATAGCAAGCCGACCCAGATCCCGTTCGGTTGGATCTCGTACGGTATGGACTACTTCGACGCGACCAACATGCTCGGTGTCTGGCTCTCGGGTGGACGCCATTCTTGGAAGAACGACGAGTTTGACCGGCTGGTGAAGACCGGTGGCGCGATGACGACGGAGCCGGAGAAGCGCTCCGAGATGATGAAGTCGGCCGAGAAGCTTCTCGTTGACGACTGCGTCGGTATCTTCGTCTACCATCAGCTGCACGGCTACCTCTACAAGCCGTACCTGAAGGGCGATATCCTGTTGCCAAACTCGTATGGGTACACCGGTCTCCAGTGGCCGGGCCTCGGGACGGCCACGTTGTCCCTTGGTTCGCTCTACATCACGAACGACGTATCGAAGTACCGTAGCTAAGTTGGAGGTGCGCGACGATTTCGGTCGTCGCGCACTCGTGCAGTCGCGTGCCTACCCGTGTCGTTGGTGTGTACGCGACTGTGTTCGCCAGGTACCCATGATTGCCATGTGCGTGGCGTTCGGCATAGCTCCGCTGGATTGGCTGCGCCGAGGTCGGTCGTCGTTTGAATTCGCGCAATGATGTATGCGCCGGACCAACGGGCACAACCGGCCACGATGGCGACGGCGCACCTTCTCGCACGGGTTGCACCTGCCTGGATGCGTGCGCCGACGGCAGGCGGTCGCGGTGCCACACGGCTGAGATGACGTGCTAGGCGCGGACAAGCCGGTCACTTGGCTGCTTGAATGCGGTTCGGGCACGCGGCGGATACTCTGTCGCCGAAGCTTTCACCACAGTGGAGATCGCACCCGATGACCGCGACGCGTGAAGCCATCGCGCCGACCGAAAGCGGCGACGTTGTTTTAGATGTTCGAGATCTCCGGGTCCTCTTCGACACCCGACGGGGACGGGCGCGTGCCGTCGACGGCGTAAACCTCAGTCTTCGCGCGGGTGAAACGCTCGGACTTGTTGGCGAAAGCGGTTGCGGAAAGACAGTCACCGCGCTATCGCTGATGCGTAGCGTGCCGTCACCAGGCCGAATCGACGGCGGTAGCGTCATCTTTGAGGGTCGAGACCTGCTGACGATGCCAGAGGCTCAGGTTGCGCGCCTTCGGGGCCGGCGATTGGCACTGATCCCGCAAGACCCACTGACCGCATTGAACCCCGTGATGACGGTCGGAGACCACTTGACCGAGGTGCTCAATGTGCATCTTGGTATCCGGGGCGACGCAGCGACCTCGCGCGCGGCCGACTTGATGGCGCGCGTCGGGATCCCAGAACCGCGTCGTCGACTTGATTCCTATCCGCATCAACTGTCCGGAGGCATGCGCCAACGGGTCATGATCGCGTTGGCCATCGCCTGCCAACCGGCGATTCTGATCGCCGACGAACCCACGACGGCGCTCGATGCGACGGTTCAGGCGCAGATTCTTGAGCTGCTTGACGAGTTAAAGCGTGAGACAGGCATGTCGCTGCTCTTGATCACGCACAACCTCGGGATCGTCGCCGGCCACTGCGATCGGGTGGCTGTCATGTACTGCGGACGCGTCGCGGAGACGGCGCCGGTGGCCGACCTATTCGCCCACCCGCATCACCGCTACACCGCGGGCCTATTGGCATGCGTGCCCCGCCTGG
>CAYFLJ010000094.1:0-3410 GCA_964343985.1 uncultured Thermoflexus sp. | reverse complement strand
ATGACGGCACCTCTTCTTTCCATCGAAGATCTGCGTGTGCACTTTTCCTTGCCGGGCCAGGGCTGGTTTGGGCGGGGTAAGCAAGTCGTTCGCGCCGTCGATGGTGTCTCGCTGGAGATTGGCCGAGGCCAGACGGTCGGACTAGTCGGCGAGTCTGGTTGCGGAAAGTCGACGACTGGCCGCGCCATCTTGCGCCTCGCGCCGATCGCTGGTGGGCGGGTCAGCCTTGACGGGACCGACCTTGCATCGCTCTCATCCGACGCCTTACGTCGCGTGCGTCGTCGCATGCAAATCGTCTTTCAGGACCCATTTGCGTCGCTGAATCCGCGCCACACGGTTGAGCAGATCATCGGTGAGCCGTTACGTGTTCACGATTTGCGCCTGCCTACCGAACGGATCGGGCGCGTTCGGGAACTGCTTGAACTGGTGGGGCTCCCGGCCAGTGCTCTCGGGCGATACCCGCATGAGTTCTCGGGAGGGCAGCGTCAGCGAATCGGGATTGCGCGCGCCGTCGCGGCTGAACCGGACTTCGTCGTCCTGGACGAACCGGTGAGTGCCCTTGATGTTTCGATTCAATCGCAAATCCTGCGACTCTTGCTCGATTTACAGCAGTCATTCGGCCTCACCTATCTGTTCATTGCCCACGACCTAGCGGTCGTCGGCCAGATGAGCGACGAGGTCTGCGTGATGTATCTCGGGAGGATTGTGGAACGCGGCACGCGCGACGCCCTGTACGCAAACCCACAACACCCGTACACACAAGCACTGCTATCGGCGGTGCCGTATCCGGACCCGGCCATCGAAGCCAAGCGGCGGCGGGTGATCCTGGTCGGTGAGGTTCCTAGCCCGGTCGCCCCACCGCCCGGGTGCCACTTCCACACGCGTTGCCCAATCGCAATTGACCGCTGCCGGACTGAGGTCCCCACGCTACGCCCCGTCGGCGGCGACCACGAGGCGGCGTGCCACCTCGCGACGGGGGTTGCCGCGCCGTGACCGAAAACTCGATCCTGGGAGTAGATGCTGGGGCGGCGATTCGGGAACGCCTGCACGCGGTTCAGGCACGCATCGCCGAGGCGGCGACGCGCGCCCGCCGTGATCCGAAGGCGGTCACCCTCATCGCGGTCAGTAAGACGCATCCGGTTGAGACGCTGCGCCGCGCCTTCGACGCCGGCGCGGTCGCCTTCGGGGAGAATCGAGTGCAGGAGGCTGTCGCAAAGGTGCACGCGATCGGACGTGCGCCTGAGTGGCATCTGATCGGCGAACTGCAGACGAACAAGGCGAAGCAAGCGGTGGCGTCATTTGATGTGATCCATTCGCTCGATCGTTTGGTTCTCGGCCGGGCGCTATCGACGCACGCGGTGGCGATGGGCAAGCAGTGCCGCGCGTTGGTTCAAGTGAACGTCGCGGGCAAGGAATCACAGGGCGGCGTCGCGCCGGACGGACTCGAAGCGCTTGTCCGCGAACTCGCCGTCCTGCCTGCGATTTCTCTCGACGGATTGATGTGCATTGCGCCGGAGGCGTCCGAGGATGTCGGCGTCGATGGGGTACGGCGCGCCTTTCAATCACTTGCGATCCAGTGGCGCAAACTTGCCGATCTGACCCACGACCACGGTCATCCGTGGCACCATCTCTCGATGGGGATGACCGGCGACTTTGAGCTCGCCATCGAAGAGGGTGCCACCATGGTGCGCATTGGCCGGGCCATCTTCGGTGATCGGAGTATCTGACGTGGGTTCCTACGTGTTCCTCTACGCCGCGCAGTTTGTCAGCATTCTCGTTCAGGTGCTGACGACCGCAATCTTTCTACGCGCGATCTTGTCTTGGTTCGTTCCGCCGGGCAGCGACAACGTCATCACTCGCTTGCTGCACGACATCACGGAACCGGTGCTAAACCCCCTCCGTCGCATTCTTCCCCAGATGGGCGCGCTTGACCTTGCGCCATTGGTTGCGATGGTGGTGTTGCAGATTGTTGGAAACATCGCCGAACAGACGCTACGGCAAGTCGCGTACTCACTTGGATAGCGGTTTCAGATCGGTATTCCCGTGACAACTGGAGTTCGGACTATGTCGGGGAAACCCGCAATCGTCATTGTCGATTACGGCGCCGGAAACCTTCGCAGCGTCCTGCACGCCGTGGTTCATGCCGGACTTCAAGCGGTCGTCACCGACGACCCGTCGACGATTCGAAGCGCCCCAGGCGTCATCCTGCCGGGTGTGGGCGCCGCGGCTGACACGATGGCTAATCTGGTGGGGCGCAACCTCGTTGGAGTTGTGCGGGACGTCGTTGCCGCCGGCACGCCGTTTCTCGGGGTGTGTATGGGCATGCAAGCGCTCTTCACGCTTTCGGAAGAGGGAGGGCGGCACGAATGCTTGGATATCTTCCCTGGCACGGTCAAGCGCTTTGCGCCGGGCTTAAGTATCCCCCATATGGGATGGAACCGAGTCCATCAGGTCGTCGCACACCCGATTTGGGACGGGATTCCTGACGGTGCGCACTTCTATTTTGTCCATTCATACTATGTTGAGCCAGTTGACCCCTCGGTCGTGATTGGGGCCACTGATTACGGGGTACGGTTCCCGGCCGTCGTCGCGCGGGCAAACGTCGTCGCGACGCAGTTTCATCCGGAGAAGAGTGCCGACCCTGGACTGCGCTTGTACGCAAACTTCGGGCGGATCGTGGCGGGGGCACTCCCGAAGGCAAGCGATCTGGTCGAGGCGAGGGCGATTGCATGACCGATGCGCCGTTCGAGATCTTGCCGTCGATCGACCTGCGGGGTGGCTTGGTTGTTGATCTGTACCAAGGCGACTACGCCCGAGAAACGGTTTACGACGGTTCAGCGGATGGGTTCGCCCGTCGCTTCCTTGATGAGGGCGCAACGTGGTTGCACGTCGTTGATCTCGACGGCGCGCGGGATGGTGCACCTGCGAACGCGACGCTTGTCGGCGCGTTGTCGCGGATTGCCCATGCGTCGGGCGCGCGACTGCAGCTTGGTGGCGGTATCCGAACGGCGTCGGTGGCACGAGCGGCGATTGAAGCCGGTGCGGACCGGGTGATCTTCGGCACGGCAGCGGTTGAACATCCTGAAGAGGTCGCGGCGGCAGTACGCGACCTTGGCGCAGGTGCTGTGGTTGTTGGCATCGACGGTCGTGATGGGATGGTCGCGACGCGAGGGTGGCAGGCAGCATCTGGGCGTTCGACCGTCGACCTCGCGGAGGCGATGATTGCCATCGGTGTCGTGCGCTTCGTGTGCACCGACATTGCGCGTGACTCGACACTCACGGGTCCGAACGTGGCCGAACTCGACGCATTGAACAAGGCAGTACATGGGCGCGCGGCGGTGATCGCGTCTGGCGGTGTCACCACCGTCGAACAGATAGGCGAACTCGTGACCGCCGGACTTGAGGGCGCC
>CAYFLJ010000093.1:0-6091 GCA_964343985.1 uncultured Thermoflexus sp. | reverse complement strand
CACCCTGCGGCAGGTCGCCGTGAAGCGCGCGTGCGACGTACCCACGCCGTTGCATTGCCTCCGCGAGGCGATCGGCGTACACCTTCATGCGCCGAAAGACGAGGACGCGATCATAGTCGCCCTCAAGTTTGACCAAACGATCTAGCGCCTCAAGTTTGTCACGTTCGGCGACGGTGACGTACGACTGCCGAATCTGTGACGGCACCGACCGTTGCGTACTCGCGCTATCAATGGTGCTGACCCACTCTGGGTCCTTCAGATAACGCCGAACCAGGCGCGCCACAAACGGTGGCACCGTCGCGGAGAACAAGCACGTCTGCCGTTCGCGCGGCATCCACGAAATGATCCGCTCGATCGCATCGGCGAAGCCAATGTCGAGCATCTCATCGGCCTCGTCCAAGACGGCGACGCGTAGTGCACCGAGGGCGAGCGTGCCGCGCCAAAGATGATCTTGGACACGCCCGGGAGTGCCAACGACCACTTGCGCGCCACCGGCGAGGCCTTTGAGTTGCCGGTCCATCCCCTCACCGCCGTAAACCGCAAGGACGTCGATGCCTCGATTCTTGCCTAGTCGCGTCAACTCGCCTGTCACCTGCCGGCACAACTCTCGAGTTGGGACGAGGATTAACGCCTGCACTTGGCGAAGTGCTGGATCAACACGTTCGACAATCGGAAGACCGAATGCCGCCGTCTTGCCCGTACCAGTTTGCGCCTGCCCGACGATGTCTCCGCCACCAAGGAGGACCGGCACGCACTTGGCCTGAATTGGCGTCGGGCTGCGATACCCCGCATCCCACACGGCTCGCACAATCGGCAACGTCAAATCGAGTTCACCAAAGCGCCACCCATCCGGCATCGGTTCGACACTGGCCGGCACAACGTGCGAGGCACGAGGCGTGACCGTCGTTGCGACGCCTGTCGTCGCCCCCGAAGGTGCCGTTTCGGAAGCGTCGTTGCGAAGCGCGTTACCAATACCAATACCAAGCGGGGCGGCCCACAGTGCGACGGGTGCCCGTTCGGCGGGAGCACGGTGTCGCCAAGGTTCACCAGCGACGCGGGTGAGGCAGGCAAATGTCGACGGTGCAAGTGGTATTTCAGATGTGTCCGCAGGACGACGGGGGCGTGCGGCACGGCTTGAGAAGGTTGCAGTCACGAACAGCTCCGGCGTGGCGATGCGACGCCTTGCGACAAGCCGCGACCTCAATCGGACACTGCCGATCAGTCACGACTGGAGTTTTGTCTCCCGTGCGGTGTGTTCTATCGCTTCGTGCGGCGGGCTAGGGCGGGAACCGTCGAGGCGCCGGAACAAGGGTGGCGCAGAACCTCCATGGGGTCACGTCGATGCCGAGGCACCGGTGTCTTGGGGTGATCCCATCGTGCGAGGACGGGCGCACGCGTCGCGCGCCCCAAAATACGACGATTCCAACCGCAGCGAAACACGCCTCATTGTTCGATGGAGCGCAGCGTGCGAGGACACCTTGATCGTAGCAGGCACGAGCGGTCAGCGAAGCAGAATTACGTGTCAGGCGTTGTCGGAGTCGGCGGGTGAACCCAACCCGACACTTCATCAAGGACGCGATGAAACGCGAGGCCGAGCGCAACGCCACGCACGAACGGCGCCGCGCGCCCCGCGATGCTTGCGAGCACAATAATCGCTCCGATGGCCGCGAACGAATGAAACTCGCGGTAGCGTTGCACGCCAAGTTTTGGCCATCGCGGGTGCAAGCGCCAATCAAAAGGGCTGCGGTACGCAGCACGATGAAACGCGTACGCGCGGCGAACCGAGATGTCTCCGGTGTGCCAGACATACGACAGGTAATGATCGCCGTCGACAAGGACCCCTCCGACAAATAGCCCAATAATGGCGGGTGCCGTCCACCCGCGCGCGCGCAAAGGCGCGGCGAGGGCAGCAGTCGCAAGGGCATGATGTGGTGGAAGCATGGGATGAGGGTATCGGGGCGTGGCAAGCACCACGGATGACGCGTGATCACGACAACAACGTGCGCCGTGGACAGACGATCAAGCGCGCGCCCATCCGCACGCGTGCGAGATGCCGAGCGGACGGAGAAGACGCAGTTGCTGACCGTCACGCGAACGGTCGGTCAATCGCTTGGTTCGACGCCGCGCGACTGCACACCGGACCGCGCGTTGTGGTCGCGCGTCGACCTCGTCAAGAAGACCGTAACTTTCCGTTAGGGCGCAGTTAGTGCGGAAGCGCGACAATGAGCCTCACCGATGACGCGCCGCGTCTCGGCCCCAATCGCAGAAAGGATTTCGTTGCGTGCAGTCGTTCTGGTCGCGCATCCCCCTCGCTGGGCGCCTCGCCCTCGACGTGGCGATGCTCATTTCCATGGCAGTCTTAATTGATCCGCGGGCATCGGGCATCGCGATCCATGAGTGGCTCGGGATCATCATCGCACCAGTCATCATTTTTCACCTCACATTAAATTGGGGGTGGATTGTCGCGACCACGAAAAAACTTCGGGGACGCCTTCCGACTGAGACTCGACTAAATCAGGTGTTGGATCTCATCCTGTTTTTGACCATGGCGGTCGCCGTGTGGTCCGGCGTGGAAATCTCTGAGTCGGCGCTTCCGGCGATGGGTTTCGCCGAACAGGTGTCATTTAGTTGGCGGGGCATCCACGAAGTGTCGTCGAACCTGTCACTCATCTTGGTGGGTGCGCACGCGGCGCTTCACTGGAAGTGGGTTGTTCGGACCACGCGACGCATCCTCGGATTGTCCGTCAGAAGGGCCGCACCCCAAACTGCGTCCGTCGCCGCGTCGGCAGGAGCACGATGACCATGAACGTCTTGTGGCGTTGGGTAGTGCCCCCCGTCGTGTTGACGGCAATCGGCATCGCGGTGGTCGTGATGTTTTCCTACGGGGCCGTTGGTGGGCCACCGAGGTTCCTCGGAGGGAAGCCAATGGGAGGGCCTCAGATGCGAGGCGCCCCACTCGGCGCGCCCGCAGGTGGCGCCATGGGCCGAGAAGGGTTCCGAGGACGCGATGGTCGGCGCGACTTCGAAGAACGTGACGGTCGTGAACGGATGGGGGGCGAAGGTCCCGGTGGGTTCGTTGGGATTGTCGGCAAGTCCCTGATCTTCATAGGGGTGCCGCTGGTGCTCACGTTGGGAGCATCGTGGTACCTATTCCGGCGGTCCGGCGCCTCGCCCGAAGTCACCGACGTCGGTGCGACTCCCGTCGACGATTAGTCACCCGCACGTCCGCTCCGTTTTCCAGACGCCCGTACGGGTCGGCCGTCACCAGTCGGCGACCGACCCGTCTTCGTGCAAGGGTGTGGCGATGACTTTGGCCACGGGCGGCATCGCCCGAACCGCGTCGAGGTCGAGTTCAACACCGATACCGGGGGCGTCGGGAACGCGAAGGTACCCCCCATCCCGAACGAGCGGGCGCTTGACGATCGTCGACTTTGGCGGTCGATCCTCGCCGGTGTACTCCTGCAAGGCGAAATTCGGGATGCAGACGTCGAGTTGCACACACGCCGCGGTGCTGACCGGCGAGAGCGGGTTGTGCGGGATCACGCCGACGTGAAACGCTTCGGCCAGAGACGCAATCTTCTTCGCGTGGGTGAGTCCACCGACAAGGCAGACGTCGGGGCGCACAAATCGGCAACCACCGGCGGCGAGGAGTTCGTTGAACTCCCAGATCGTATGCAGGCGTTCGCCGGTGGCAATGGGCACTGAGATTGCGCGTTGCAGATCACCCATCCGCTGCACGCTGTCCGGCACGATCGGGTCTTCGAGAAAGTACGGCCGAAATCGCGCCAACTCAAGCGCCAATCCGGCCGCATGGTGCGGGTCAAGGCGCCGGTGAATCTCGACGCAGAGATCGACGCCGTTCCCAACCGTGTCTCGGACGGCTTCCACTCGATCGATCATGGCCTGAATCAGTTCGGCATAACGCATCTCCGGGTAGTTCGCCGGGAACGGTGTGAACCGCACGGCCGTGAAGCCGTCGCGAACCGCGGCGGCGGCATCGGCGGCCAACTCGTCTGGGCCTTCGCCGCCGACGTGCATATACAACCGCACGCGGTCACGACACTTGCCACCCATCAGTTGCCAGACCGGCGCGCCAAAGTGCTTCCCCGCGATATCCCACAAGGCTATGTCGATCGCACTCAGGGCACTTCCAATCACCGCGCCGCGGAAATGCGAGTTGCGGTACAGGAATTGCCAGTGATGTTCTATCTGCAGCGGATCTTTCCCGATGAGATACGACCGCCAGGCCTGCAAGACGCCACCGACTGCCTCCGGGTAGCCGTGAATACCCCCCTCACCCAAGCCGACCGTGCCGTCCTCGCAATGGACGAGGACGTACACCCATCGGCCGGCTTGGAACCACTCGACCTCCTCGATGCGCATGATCAACCCCTCGGTGAGTGCACTTGCCTATGGGTGACGCCTAGGCCTCAGGGCGTCGATCAACTTCAAGGGCGCCGCCCTTGATGACGGCGTGGATCTTTGATCGGTCGGCAAGAATGCCAACGTCTGCGAGCGGATCACCATCGACGAGAATTGCGTCGGCCCAGAAGCCCGCGGCGATCGTCCCCGCCTTCGCCCACCCAAGGATGGCGGCGGCGCCCGACGTGGCGGCGCGAAGGGCGTCGGAAGGGGCCATCCCGGCCGCCACCATCGTGACGAACTCGGCGGCGTTGTCGCCAAATGTCGTGCCGGGCACTCCGATATCGGTGCCAAACCCAATCGTGACACCGGCATCAAGGGCCATCTTGAACGATTCACGATGGCGGGGTCCGATAGTTAGGGCGAAGGTCGCACTCGACGGCGACAACCGACCAGCCTGCGCCTCACGGTAGACCGCTTCGGCGGCCGAAAAGGTCGGGATCAGCGCGGTGCCGTGGCGCGCCATCGCCTCAATGGCCCGCGTATCGGCCATAGTGACGTGTTCAATGGTCGCGACGCCGGCGTTCGCCGCCGCGACAATCCCGTCTGCCCCGTGAGCGTGCGCGGCGACCTTGCGACCGAGGCGCGTCGACGCCCGGACGGCGGCGACAAGTTCGTCGTCCTCCCAAAGGCATGCCCCCATCGGTGCGCCTCCGCCGGTCATGACGCCCGCGGTCGCCAACACCTTGATCCAGTCGGCCCCACGGTGCGCGCGCGACCGCACCGCCTCACGCACCCCCTCGACGCCGGAGACGGCGATGCCTTGTTCGACAGCGACTTCGCGCCGGAGTGCGAGATCGGCGTGGCCACCTCGCACGGTGATAAAGACCCCGCAGGTGGCGAGGCGCGGCCCACGAATCCAGCCGTTGTCGAGGGCGCGCTTGATCGCGACGTTCGCGTCACCGAATGCGCCCAGATCACGCACGCCCGTGAAGCCCGCCTCAAGCATGAGCCTCGCGTGATGGGCGCCTCGGAAGGCGGCCTCGGCAACCGGTAACTGGGTGGCGACTCGCAGAAAATCAGGGTCTCGCGGGTCAAACGTGAGGTGGACGTGCAGATCAATAAGGCCCGGGAGAAGCCACCGGCCTCCGGCGTCGATGATCTGGGCGTCGGCCACCGACGCGTCGGGTGCGTCGTCCGGCCCAACCCATGCCACCTCACCGTCGCGCATCACGACGGTCGTGTGCGGGCGCGGGTCGGCACCGGTGCCGTCCCAAAGCGTTGCGTTTCGGATCGCCAGCGATGCCATCAGGGTCTCCGTTTCCTAGCCGTGGTTCGTGACCGTCTGAGCAGCTTATTGGCTACCGTCGACGGCACCTGCGGTTGCATGGTCGACAAGGCGAGACGCGATACCGACGTACGTCGACGGTGTCAGGCCCGCAAGCCTCGCGCGCACCTCGAACGGAAGAGGGAGGGCATCGACGGCGGCGGCAATATCGACAGGCGTGACCTGCGTGCCACGGGTCAACACTTTCAGTTGTTCGTACGCCTCGGTGACCCCGTGGACGCGAAGGACCGTTTGGATCGGTTCGGCGAGAACCTCCCAGTGCGCGTCAAGTTCGGCGGCGATTGCGACGTCGTTCGGCGCGACGCGCCCGAGGCCTCGCGTCGCCGACGCAAGCGCGACCGCCGAATAGCCAATCGCCGATCCAAGGTTTCGCAATGCACT
>CAYFLJ010000092.1:0-6142 GCA_964343985.1 uncultured Thermoflexus sp. | reverse complement strand
GGCACCAAGCGAACCGGCCCGAAGCAGCCGCGCACGACTAGCCACCGCGGTGGCTGACGGGCGTCGGCGTACGCGTCGGCAGAGGCGCCACGTTATAGGAGTGGTCAAGTAAGTACAACGGGCGGCCTTTCACTTCATCGTAGATCCGTCCGAGGTATTCGCCGATCACGCCAAGAAAGATCAATTGGATCCCGCCCAGGAAGAGGACACTGACAAGCGTCGTGGCCTGCCCGGTGAGTTCGTGGCCAAGCGCCACTCGGACCATGATGGCAGCGAGGATTCCCGCAAGGCTAAGACCCGCGACAAAGAAGCCCGCGTAGGTCGCTAATTGCAGGGGCAAGTACGAAAAGTTCGTGATGCCGTCGACGGCGAGGCGCGCCATCTTCCGGAACGGATATTTCGTCTCACCGGCGTGGCGAGCTGCGCGCGAATAGGTCACAGCGGTAGTGCGATACCCGATCCAAGCGGCCATACCTCGAACAAATCGATGATGTTCGCGCATCGAACGGAGTGCGTCGGCGGCGACGCGGTCCATGAGCCGAAAGTCACCGGTGTCAAGCGGTATGTCAACGCTTGCAATGCGCCGAATCAGCCGATAAAACGCCGAGGCGGTGACGCGTTTGAACCACGTCTCCCCGGCGCGCGCGCTACGCTGGCCGTAAACCACTTGGAAGCCTTCGCGCCATCGGTTGACCATCTCTACGATGACTTCGGGCGGGTCTTGCAAGTCTGAGTCAATCACGACAACGGCGTCGCCGCGGGCGTGATCCAAGCCCGCAGTGATCGCAATCTGGTGCCCGAAATTGCGTGAAAACACGAGTGCACGTACTCGCGGATCCGCTTCACAAAGGCGTCGCATGGCCTCGCGTGAGCCATCATGGCTACCGTCATCGATGAGAACGATTTCCCACGACTCACCGATCGTGTCAAGCACCCGTCGGCATCGCTCATAGAAGAGGGGAATGGTGGCGACTTCGTTCCAGACTGGCGCGACGACAGAGAGGGTGGGGGAGGTGTCGTCGTGGGCGTCTGAGGTGTACACCATTGCGTGGTCAGCGTACCGCACAGGTGGTTTGGTTACGCAAAGACCGTTTGGCGGGCACCGATGCGGCGCCTCACCGTCGCTGGATCCCCATACCACGCGGGTGGGTTGTAAATGAGGAGGAGGTCGATTTCCGGAAGGGTCGGTTGCACGTGACCGGAGGTGACAACCATGATGTCATCGTGCGCGTCGAGGCTGTTGGCCCGTAGCGCGCCCGCGAACGCCGCGAGTCGAGCGCCTGTCACGGTCGATGCGCCGAGGAGTGCGCGCCCTCGCCACTCCGGTCGGTACGACGAAAGAAACGACGTCGCGTAGCCACCGCCGTCAGGGGTCTCAAATGTCGTCGCACCAGGCGCCACCTCGGCCTCGCGAAGGCTGCGCAGAACCACTCCCGGCAGTTCGGCACCAAGGGCGAGCATTGCTAACTCATACGCGACGAGCGGCGGCTCACGTTCCAGTCGCTGTGCGCGAACCCACGCGAGAAAGTCGGACGCGGCGGGTCTGGAAATCTCACCGGCACCATATTGGCAGGCGACCGGACCGACCCGGAAGTGCGGATTGCGTATGTCAAGCATATCAAGATATGTCGCTGGATTCTCGCATGGGTCCCAATCTTGGCTGTGCCATTGCTGCGGGCGAGCGACGCCAGACACGACGAGCCCAAACGCGATGGCACGGGCGGCGGCCTCGACGGGGTGCAGAGACGCGACGAACTCTGGGGTCACGGCTGACGCGCGTGGCCGCGCGCTCCAATCTCCGGCGGATAGCCGATGTCGTCGAGGGCGTCGATGACTGTGCCGGCATCAATGCGTGCGGGATCGGTCACAACGTCGATTCGGCCGAGGTCAACGTTCACGGTTAGGTCGATCACTCCCGGCAACAAAAAGAGCTCCGATGACAGGAGAGCCTCGGCGGTCGTGGCGCAACAACTCGTGCCGACTGCAGGTCGGTCGAGGAGACCAGGTACGAACCACGACAGAGTGACGGTTGCAAAGTCGCGCGCAGCCATGGCCAAAGGATAGGGCGGTGTCAGAACCTGACGCTAGTCAAGAAGGAAGCGCCGCCGTCCTCGGTCAACCCCGAGAGCCGATGGATGCACGCCGACAGCGCGCGCGATGGTCGGCACAACGACCAATTCGAGATCAGGTCGCGACATGCGTACGACGCGATCGACGGCATGTAAGGGTCCGTTGTGGGCGAGGACACCGCCGTACCGCGCCATCACTTCAGCGACGAACGGCGCCATCGCGTCCGCCTCGGGTAACCAGGTTGCGGGGTCCGGCTGGGCATGTGGCGAGCGGACCCCGACTCGATGCGGGAGGTGAAGCGCCGACGCGGGGACGTCTAGACGCAGTGGCAGGTCTGCGGCGTGCGGCCGAATATAGGTTGTAATGATCGCTGGACAATCGTTCAGGATCGTCGCAGCTTCCGCCTCAATTGCAGGGAATTGTCGCGCGTCAAGCAAGAGGGGCCAACTCCAACCTTCAGGCATCGCGGCGAGGATTTCGCCGTCGCGCGCGCGATGCTCGGCGATGTCACTCGGGTCGGTCAAGGTCACTGCGACAGGCGGGGCACCGTATTCAGGCTGGTTCGCGCCAAGCACCGGCGCCAATAGCGACGCGCGTTGGGTCTTCGCCAGACCGATTAGGTAAGCACCGGCGCGCTCCGCCTCTACGTGAAGGTCGCGCGTTGCCCGAAGGAGAGCCCCGGCGCGTTCGGCGCCACCACCCCAACGTACGACGGTCGGTCCGCCCGCCATGTGCGCGAGGTCGGCGAATAGGCTGCCATCGACCCAAATGGTCGAGCGGCTCCCTGAGTTCGACGCCATCACGCGACGAAGGGCTTCTAGGGCGGTCTCCGTTTCCAGAGCGCGCATGATTAAGTCACGCGCTGAGGCGGCCGACGCATCATCGAAACGAGCGGGCAGGGCTTCGACATCCGCGCGGTCGATGCGTCCAATCGGCTCCGGTCCGAGGGCAATCGCCAAGGCCACGATGAGATGCGCGCCAGTTGAGAGGCCGACGCTGTGGCCTGTACCGTCGATAGCAACCGCGATATCGCGCGATGACGGCATCGGAGGCGGTAGCGGAAGCCAACGTGCACGAAGCGCGCAAGCGAGGTTGGCACCGATTGCGGAGGAGGCGACCTCCCGAATGGCATTCCGGCGCGCATTCGCCGCCCGGATGATCGCGCCGAGGCCGGTCATCGTCGGTCCCGAACGCGCGCCACGTTACTGAAGTCCATCGACAATTCGGATTACGACGGCCCGTCCCGAGGTGCCAGACGTGCGAGCGAGTGTGGCGGTGACTGGTTCCCCGTACATCATGTGTTCCCGAAGATGGCCCGGGGTCATCGCAACAGCGTCGTCGACTTCAAACACATGACTAACGCCGTACACATCCCGAATAGTAATCGTCGCGGCGTGACCAATATCGCGCGCCTCCACGTCGATGATGTGGCCTTGAACGGTTGACGGACGGAGGACTAGGCCGATGCCTAACCCGACCGCGACTGTGGCAAGCGCGGCGGTCACGAGCGCGACTGCGCGGCGCAGGCAAACGCGCCCGAACTGGGGTGGAACCGAGTGTTCTCGTGCGGGCGCTCCATTGGCCACCGTTCCAGTGTAAGCCCCGCGGATGACCTCGACGGATCGCTCGCCACCGGTACGCTACGCGGATGGCGATCCTTCGTGGGCGGCGTGACGCCGTCAAATCACTGTCAACGTTTCGTCGCGTCACGCGTCGCATGGCATCGAACTCGGTCGGCGCGGAGTTGCCGACGGCGAGAGGAGAACCCGACCCGTCGGACCCGGATCTTTGGGGAATATGGACGGGGGTTGCGCGAACTGTCCTCGAGGGAGGCACGCGCGTGTTGACCGCGCGGTTACCGCACGGTGGGTCAGTAAGCCTGACGGTCGGCATTGAGGTTGGGTCGCGGCACGAAAACGCGACTGAGGCGGGCGTGTGCCACGTGCTTGAACACATGGTATTTCGAGGTAGCGATCGATGGCCGACCAGCTTTGACCTGACCTCGTCAATTGAAGGCGCCGGCGGCACGCTCGACGGGTACACGCATCGTGAGGCGACCGTCTTTCACGCGCGATTGCCCCGTGCCTCGATGGCGCACGCGCTCGACCTGGTCTTCGACATGGTGCGCCGTCCACACCTGCGCGAGTCTGACTTCGTCACTGAACGAGACGTCGTTCTCGAGGAGGTCCGGCAAGACGCCGAAGCCGCCTCGGTCATCGCGGAAGAGGCGCTCGACGGACTTCTGTGGCCCGGACATGGCTTGAGCCGATCGCCCGGCGGCACCGAGGAGACGGTCGGGGCGATGGGCATCGAAACGGTCTCAGGGCTTTGGAAATGGGCATACACGCCGGAGCGCCTGATCGTGACCGTCGCGGGCGACATCGACCATTCTGAAGTTGTCGATCTGGTAGCAGCGCTCATCGAAGGCTGGGACGTGTCGGTCGGCGCACCGACGGCGGCAACTTTGCCGGAGGCGCCGACTGCGGCGACGCTTTCATCGAAGTGGGGCGACGGTCAGACGGCGTATGTCTACGCAGGGGTACGTGGCGTCGCGTCGGGTGATCCGGATCGTCCGGCGCTCGAATTGCTGAGTTGCGCAGTGGGTGAATTGGCGTCGTCGCGACTGTGGGCTGACCTGAGAGATGCACGCGGCCTCGCCTACGACGTCGGCTCAGAGGTCGTCACGTACTCCGATACCGGTTCGATGTTGATGTGGGCGGGGGTGTCTCCGCGGCGCCAATCGGAGGCGATGGGGAGGCTTGTGGCGCATTCGCGCCGCGCGTCGCGGGGTCTGGATGTTGAGGAGTTCAATCGAGCACGGAACTTCGTGGTTGGAGAACTTACGATGTCCTGCGAGACATCCGAGGACATGGCGCACTGGCTCTTGTGGGGTGAGCTATCGCATCGCCGCCTTGTCGCGCCGGGACTCGTGCGAACGACGTACGAACGTCTAACCGTTGACGATGTCGCGCGTGCGGCGACGCGGTGGACATCGAACGCGATCCAGGTTTCGATCGGTGGGCCGGCGCCAAAGCGAGGCGCAAAGCTCGTACAACTGTTGACGGCCGACGACGACGGGGACGGGCCGCTTCCGAGGGCGACGCACCCACCTCGGCCTCGGCCGTTGCGTACCCGCAGACCTCAGGCGTGAAACGCGATGGCCTAACGCCTTGGCGACGCCGAAAGTGACGTGGTGCTCGCGTGAAGGGTGGGCACGCAGGGACTCGAACCCCGGACCTCTACCATGTCAAGGTAGCGCTCTAACCAACTGAGCTACGTGCCCCAAACGCCTAGGCTACTCTCATGGTAGCCAGAGAGCGGTGGAGCGGGCAACGGGACTCGAACCCGTGGTCTCAACCTTGGGAAGGTCGCGTGTTACCACTACACCATGCCCGCAGACCTTGGTGAGTGTAGCACCGACACCGTCGGCGCGCCATCGGTCTCGTCGGCGGGGCGCACGTCGCGCCACATTCATCGGATTGACGGCACCGCACCGCCCACAGGAAGTTGCACCACCTGTCCGGCACTCACCGGCAAGACGTTCTTCCATTCGAAGCGCGCGAGAAACGTCTCCATATCTGGAACATGATGGATCGCGCCGTCGTCGCCAACGACAAAGATTCGTCCGCTGCCTCGAAAGTCCCAGAGCAACCACCCCGGACGTGGTGGCGCGAGTGGCGCACTGGTGAGCGCGGCGTCGGGAATGGTCTGCACTTTCGCCCAGTCAATATCGTCGAGGTCGAGAGCGCCGTCGGGGCTTAGCCATTCAAGCGATCCGGTGGTGCCGACGCCGAAGATCGGACCGGAGTCCGAACGAAGCCAGCCGCGAAACCGTCGGCGACCAGTCTTCGGGTCAATGTACGCAACTTCGACCGTGAACAGTTGGCCGTTTGATCCGGAAATCTGCAGGGCCATGCCGGTGATCAACACCGCCCCGTAGCTTGTCGTGTCGAGCGCGCCGACCGAGGGTGCAATCGACTCTGGGCGCACGGAACCCTCGACTTGGCGAGGAACGGGCGCAGGTGCGCTGGCACTTGCAGACGTGCTCGACACGACAAGCTACGGGGCGGTG
>CAYFLJ010000091.1:0-6169 GCA_964343985.1 uncultured Thermoflexus sp. | reverse complement strand
TTCGCCGGGCCTCGCCCCACCACGGCATCGTTGATCGCAAGGTGCGACCCGATGCGCACACCTGCCCGCTGATGGTCGATGTGCAGGGTGACCCGTTCCTCGATCCAGTAGCGACCCTCAAGGAGCGTGCGCCAGCCTGCACCCATGTCTTCCGGCGCAAACTCGGCCAAAAAGCCCACGCGTCCCAGATTGACGCCGGCCACCGGCACGCCGTGTGGTGAGGCACCCCGTGCCGCGCGGATCAACGTGCCATCGCCGCCGAAGCACAGCACGACGTCGGTGCCCTCGAGATGCGCCCGTACGGCAGAAGGGTCCCACGACGCGGCGTCCCAGACTTCAACCCCACGTCCACGGGCCACGCGTGCAGCCTCATCGGCGAGCGCACCGGCCTCGACCCGGTGGGGGCTGCGCACGATGCCGACGCGACGGGGAACGTCCACGACAAGGAGTCTAGCCTGCATCGCCACTGCGTGACGCTAGGAGAGAAGGGTAGGGCGCTAAATGCGCACCCGTCCTTTCCCCTTGCATTTGGGGCACTCGCCCTCCACGTGGTGCCACCCTCCCGGCTTGGATGGGTCCGGCCAATGTTCAGCGACCTGCCCAGACCCGCGGCACCGCGTGCAGTTGACGGTGTTTGTCCCAAGGAATCGGGGCACGACCCACACCATCACCGCCAAGACAATGCCACCGAGGATCAGGCCGATCGTGCCATCCATCTGACTTGAACCTCTCGCGACCACCACGGCCGGTCGCTCACCTCGTGCGCCATTGCCATCACCACGCGAGAGGCGCCGCGACAATTTCGGATCAGCACTGCGTCTGGGAGACTCCCATTGCGGCGCGTCGCCTGAGACCCCACACTAGCACCGTCGAGGTTCACCCGCGGCCACCCGCGGCATGGGAGGATCTCGAAAGCGGTTCGCGCGCCCATCTCCCGGAGTTTCATGCATCCATGGCACGACGTCCAAGCGCCACCCCCGAACCCGTCGCACCTGCCGACGCCGACGGCCCGGACTTCGTCCACCTGCACGTCCACTCCGAGTATTCGCTTCTTGATGGCCTCGGCCGAATCGACGGCATCGTCGGTCGGGCCAAAGCGATGCGCCAACCGGCCATCGCCCTCACCGACCACGGCAACCTCCACGGCGTCGTCGAGTTCAATGCGGCCGCGCGAAAGGCCGGGGTCAAGCCGATCATCGGCTGCGAGGTCTACGTCGCCCCGCGGTCGCTGACCGACCGTGAGGGCAAACTCGACGACAAACCCTTCCACCTCACGCTTCTCGCGCGCGACCAAGAGGGCTACCGCAACCTCCTGCGCCTCGTCTCGACGGCAAGCACCGACGGCTTCTACTACAAGCCACGAATCGACAAGGCCCTCTTGGAACGACACGCCGGGGGCATCACCACTCTCTCAGGGTGCATGTCCGGCGAGTTGGCACGCCTACTTCTCGACGGCCAAACCGACGCCGCGCGCCGCGTCGCCGGGTGGCACGCCGACGTCTTCGGGCGCGACCACTACTTCATCGAGATCCAAGATCAGGGCCTCGAACGCCAACCCGAGTTGAACCGCGACCTCATTGCCATCGGGCGCGAGATTGGCGTCCGCGTCGTCGCGACGAACGACGCCCACTACGTCGCGCAGTCCGATGCCCGCGCGCACGACATCCTGCTGTGCATCCAGACCGGGGCGACGGTCGAACAACCGAACCGCATGCGCCTCGGTACGCAAGAGTTTCATTTGCGATCTGGTGCGGAGATGGCTCGCGCCTTCCCGGGCATGCCCGAAGTCCTCTCGAACACCCTGATCGTGGCCGAACAAGTTGACTTGAACCTCGACTTCTCCCGCGTCAACCTCCCGCGCTTCGACCTGCCCGACGGTCACACCCCATCCACCTTCCTGCGGGAACAGGCGTACGCGGGGATCGCGAAGCGCTACGGCGGCGTCAATGAGGAGCAGCGCGCGCGCCTCGAGTACGAACTCGACGTCATAGACCGCACCGGCTACCCCCTCTACTTCCTCATCGTCGCCGACTACGTCCGATTCGCCCGCGAAAACGGCATCCTCGCCATGCCCCGTGGTTCCGTCGCCGGTTCACTTGTCATTCACGGGTTGGGTGTGTGTGACATCGACCCGTTGTCCTACCGCCTGATGTTCGAGCGCTTTTTGCACGAAGAGCGCATCGGCATGCCGGATATCGACATGGACTTCGCCGACGACCGCCGCGAGGAGGTCATCCGCTACGTCCAGGAGAAGTACGGGCGCGATCGCGTCGCCCAGATCATCACCTTCGGCACGATGGCTGCTCGCGCCGCCGTGCGCGACGTCGCCCGAGTGATGGGCTTGAGCTTCTCCGAAGTCAACCCCATCGCGCGCGCCATCCCCTTCGGTGCCACGATCGCTGAGGCGCGCGAGACCCCCGACCTCAAGGAAATCGCTGCCAGCGACCCGCGCGTCGCGGAGGTCCTTGACCTCGCCGCCGGTCTCGAAGGCGTCTCCCGCAATGCATCCACGCACGCCGCCGGCATCGTCATCTCCCGCGACCCATTGGTTGAACACGTACCCCTGCAGCGAGGCACGAAAGGCGACGACACCCTCGTCACCCAGTGGCCGATGGGCGCCGTCGAACAAGCCGGCATGCTCAAGATGGACTTCTTGGGCCTTGCCAACCTCACTATCGTCGACCGCACCCTACGCATTCTCAAAGAGTGGCAGGGGATCGATCTCGATCTAAACGTCATCCCCACCGACGACTCGCACCCCGAAGCGCGCAAGGCCTTCGAGATGCTTGGGGAGGGCGAAACGACGGCTGTCTTCCAGCTGGAAAGCGACGGCATGCGCCGTTGCCTTCGCGGCCTGAAGCCGAACCAGGTCAGCGACCTGATCGCCATCGTGGCCCTCTATCGCCCCGGCCCAATGGACAACATCCCTGCATTCACGGCGGCGAAGAACGGCAACGCACCGGTGCGCTACCTGCACCCTGTCCTCAAGCCGATCCTTGAAGAGACCTACGGCGTCTGCGTGTATCAGGACCAAGTCCTGCAGATGGTCCGCGAGGTCGCAGGCTTCTCGTGGGGCGAGGCAGACGTCCTGCGCAAGGCGATGGGCAAGAAGATCGCCGCCCTGATGGCCGAACAAGAAGAGAAGTTCCGGTCACGGGCGGTCGGCCGAGGTTTCGACCCGGCCATCGTCCAATCGCTGTGGGACATCATTGCGCCGTTCGCCGGCTACGGCTTTCCGAAGGGTCACGCCGCGGCCTACGCCGTCCTTGCCTACCAGACCGCCTATCTCAAGGCGAACTACCCGGCGGCGTACATGGCCGCCGTCCTGACCAGTACCGCCGGTACCCCAGACAAGGTTTCCGAAGCGATCCACGAGTGTCGGCGACTGGGCGTGCCGATTGGCGCACCCGATGTGAACCGCAGCGGCGCCGGCTTCACCCTCGAATCGCGCGATGACGGCACGACGGCCATTCGGTTCGGGTTCTCCGGTGTCAAATTCGTCGGCGACAGTGCCGTCGAATCGCTCATCGCCGAACGTGCGAAGAGCGGTGCCTTCACCGGCCTCAACGACCTGTGCGAACGCCTCGACCTGCGCCAGTGGAACAAGCGCGCCCTCGAAAGCCTCGTCAAGGCCGGCGCCCTCGACGCCTTCGGCGACCGCCCCGTCGTCCTCGCAGGCCTCGACGCCGCCATCGCCTCCGGGCAACAGGCGAGCCGTGCCCGCCAAAGTGGTCAGACCTCGCTGTTCGACCTCTTCGGCGCACCCGCGTCGCCATCTGGCAAGGGGCTCGGTGGCCTCGAGAGCGAGCGTCCGGTCGGCACACGCACCACCCCGGCGCGCGACACTGCGCTCCTCAGCGTCGTCGAACGTCGCCAAAATCTGGCGTGGGAGAAAGAGGTCCTCGGCCTCTACCTCAGCGAACACCCCCTCACCTCGGCCTCCGCCGCCCTGCGCGCCGCCAGTTCGTGCGCCATCTCGGGAATCGACGCCGAAATGGCCGGCGAAGAGGTCACGATCGCCGGGTCAATCGCCTCCGTTCGGCCCGTGCAAACACGCAAGGGTGACACCATGGGTGCCGTGCAACTGGAAGACCTGTCCGGCCAGATCGAACTTGTCGTGTTCCCACGCCTTTATCAGTCCGCCAAGAGCGTCCTCGCCGAGGATTCCATCGTCCTCGTTCGTGCCAAAGTGGACACTCGCAACGACGTCCCGCAGTTGGTCTGCGATTCCATCGTGGCCTTTGATCCAGACCAACCCCTTGAGGGCATCCAAACGGTGCAGACAGGGCGGAAGACACGTGCGCGCTCCGCCGAGGGACCGAGTGGCAATACTCCTCGTGCGACGGCCCGGAAGTCCGCAGTTGTCGAGGCGCCTGAAACGGTCGAGGCGGTTCCCGCAGGTCGGGCGCATACACCTTCCGACGTTGAGACGCCGGTGCCCACAGCCGACCGGTCCGAATCGGCGCCCGTCTCAGTGCCACGAACGTTCGTCGAACCGTCAACCAACGCCGCGTTCGCCGATGCGTCGCCGACCGCGCCACCGGCACCAACCCGCGCAGCTCTGGAACATTCGAACATGCCTACGGTCTCGGGTGAGGCGCGCCTTTCCGCATCACCGCCCCAACCCGAGCCATCACCGGCATGGGACGACGATCCATGGGCCGGAATGAACGTCGTCATCCCGGAGACCCAGTCGCCGTCGGTTTCCGCGCCAAGTGAGGAACAACGCGTCACCGCCACCACGTCCCCAAGGCTGTTTGCCGAGGCGCGCCCGAACGGGGCAAACGCGTACACCACCCAAACCATCGGGCCAGATCAGATCTCGGTCCTCGACGTCACCCTGACGCGAAACGGGCGCGAAGATCGGGACTTGCGTGCCGTCGAACGCCTCGACGTCACGTTCCGGAAGTGGCCAGGCACCGTGCCGGTCGTCGTGCGTCTCGTTCATCCGAATGGCACCTCCGTCGCAATCGCCGCCTCGCACTGTGTCGAACCTTGTCGCGATCTCATCGAGTCGTTGCAGCGTGAAGTTGGTTTTGAACACGTGCAGGTTCGCGGTCAAGACGCCTCTGAAAATGCAACCGATGGGCCAACATCGTGGGGGCGACGCGTCAGCGCGTAACTCGCGCGGCGCACCGTCACCGCTTCACCGCCGATGAATCGCCATGGCGGGCCCACCTCACACCACACGGTCCACACGCGCAACCGCAAATCGCCGTCGCACGAGGTCTCAGGCGTCTATCTCATTCGCCTCGTACCTCGGCTATGGCCCGCTCCAGTGAGTTGATGTCACGAGGGCGGGCGACAACCAACTGTGTTGGACCGCGAGACCCGATTAGCGGAGAAGGGGAAACGGGACGGTGACCACGCCGACGCTTGCTGTGAGGTCTTCTACTCCACACGTCTCCGTCGTGGTCTGCGGGCACGCTTGCCACGGTCCGCAGGCGTCCCTGCCCCAACTGTCCCAACAAATCAATCGATCATATGTGTTTCCATCGGACCGTTCCCGTTCAAACTCGCTTGCGACTACGCATCGCACCCGCTTCGCCTAGGACCGGCGACGCTGCTTTTCGCCCGCTCCGAGGCGTTGGGGACGCGAGGGCGTCCGGGCAACACGACGGCCTCGACGGAGAAACCGGGCCGGCGAGGACGCCGGCGCTCCTAGCGGGTGCCAATCTCACGCCTCATGCGCCGGCGGGGCCTATCTTATCCGTGGATGCGTACACTCTCATCACCCACGTGCTACGCGAACTGACGATCCGCAATTTCGCGTTGCTTGAGGTCGCCTGCCTGCACTTCGGCCCCGGGTTGACCGTCCTAACGGGCGAGACCGGCGCTGGCAAATCCATCGTGATCGACGCCATTGGCTGCGTCTTGGGTGGGCGCACCTCCGCCGAGATCGTGCGTGCCGGTACCGAACGTGCCTCGGTTGAGGCTATTTTCGACCTCGACCACGACGCCGCCGAAACCGTGCAGGCCATCCTCGAAGGGCTTGGACTGGCGGACCTGTTCGACGTCGGCGAATCGTATGACGGCGCGGAACTCGTTCTCGCCCGCGAAGTCGCCAAGACCGGACGCAGCGTCGCCCGAGTCAATGGCCGTGCGGTACCAGCTTCCACCCTCGCGCAGGTCGGTGCCCACCTGATCGACATTCACGGGCAACACGACC
>CAYFLJ010000090.1:0-6235 GCA_964343985.1 uncultured Thermoflexus sp. | reverse complement strand
TTCACCGTCAACCCGGCACCCTCGATTACGAGTATCACGCCGTCTGGTCTTGGTGCCGGGCGCACCTACCTCGTGACGATGCGGGGATCGAACCTTCAGTCGAGTAATGTCGCCGTCACGGTCGGGACGGGCACGAACTACTCGTCGACGTTGAACATGAGTATTGACTCGACGGTCGGGATCCCGACCCGTGTCAACTCGACGACGGTCACGTTTGGGATCCGCATCGACGCCCTCGCGCCGGTTGGCTACCGTCTCATCACCCTGACGAACCTCGATGGTGGTGTGGCGTCAAAGGAGTTCTACGTTAACGCCGCCCTCGCGTTCAGCGCGGTCTCACCGACCACCGTGGGGGTTGGCTCCGTGGCGTACCCGGTGAACGTCACCGGTCAAGGATTCTCGAGTTCTGGCCTCCCGCCGAAAATCCGGTTTCTGAATGAAGGAACGCTCGTTGCGGACCCGCTCGTTGCCGTTGACGATACGAAGACGGCGGTGAACCCCGACGGAACGGCTGTCTCGGTGTTGGTCACGGTGGCCGCAAACGCGACGCTCGGCGCCCGAGCAATCGCCATCGACCTTCAGGATGGCACGCCCCTCATCGTCACCCGATCAAGTCTTTCGTGCGGGCAGGGCTCCGCGGCGGCGGGGCAACCGACCCCGACGCCGACAGCGACTTGTTTTGTCTTTAGCGTCGTTGGCGGGCCAACGATTACGGCCGTAAGCCCGCGCGGCCGACGCATCGGCGCACTTGACGTAACGTATCCAACCGTGACACCGACGACCACGCCCGTGGCGGGCGGGCCGACGGCAACGCACACCATGACGCCGTCGCCAACGGCGACGCTTGTGCCCGGCCAATCGGCGGCACCGGTCTGCCCGCAGCCGAGTGAGCCGTCGCCGCCATCGACGATGCGCATTGCCGTCTGCGGCACCAACTTCGACACCGGCGCGACGGTCACTGTTACCTATCCCGATTCAGCATCGACGGCGGCGAATGGGATCACTGTCGTGGCGACCGAGCGGAAGAGCAGCACGCTGCTCTGGGTACTTCTCAAGTTCGACGTCACCGCGGCCGGTGCCACTACCGCGGTGGCGGGCAAGCGCACGATCACCGTCACCAACGGTGACGGCGGAACCGGCAGCCTCCTGTCGTCGTCGAGTTACGCGTTCGAAGTGGTCGGGCCGCCGACGATGACGGGGGTCGCTTACACCGGCACTCCGACGGCCGGACAGACGGTCCAGCTTGGCATCGGCGCGAAAGACAAGCAAGTTCAGATTGCTGGAACGGGGTTCGTCGCTGGACCTCGGACCACCGTTCAGGTGACCGCCGCCGGATCTTCGCAGCCGTCGGCGTACATCCGTGTCACGTCGGTCATCGTCAACAGTTCAACCAGCATCACGGCAACGATGTCTGTTGATGCCGCGGCGCCAACGGGGGCGCGCAAGCTCATCCTGACGAACGATGACGGGGGCGCGGCGATCACTAGCGCACTCGACTTGATTTCGATCGTGAACGGGCCCACCTTTACTTCCGTCTCCTTGGCGGATGTGACCGGTCGAACATTTGTCGGTAAGGGCGCAACCTCGGTCTCCCTCGCAATTGCGGGGTCCGGCTTCGGCAACCAGCCGACGGTGTCGTTCGGTGTCGGGAGCGGAATCACCGTCAAGCCCGGTCTCGCGGCCGAGTCTGGCGCGTCGATTCGCGGGCAAATCGACGTTGACGCCGGCGCAACGCCGGGGCCTCGCGACCTCACGGTCACGAATACTGACGGCGGGTCGTTTACAGTCGTCGGTGCGATCACGGTCACGGCGTCGGCAAGCCTGACCGGAGTGTCACCGGCAAGCTTGGGTATCGGTGCGACCGGCACGGTGACCGTCTCTGGTACGAACTTCCGCCCGCAGGCGACGATTTCGTTCCGATTGAACGATCAGACGGACTCCACGATTACCGTGCAGTCGGTAACTTGGGTGAGCGAATCGCGTGTCGATGCGGTGGTAAAGGTCGCATCCAATGCAGTGCCGGGTAATCGGTCCCTTGTCTTCGATAATGGCGACCGCTCGCCTGTCATTGTGACCGCGGCGGGCACATTCTCGATTAATACGGGACCGCAATTCGTCTACATGGCGCCGGATTCGATCGCACAGGGGTCGTCTGTCACCGACGTGGTGATCGCCGGTACTGGCTTCCTGCCGTCGCTCACGGTTGCGTTCAGCGGAAGCGGTGTCACCGCTGGGCCGGTGACGTTCGTCTCGCCGACGGTCGTCAAGGTCACGATTACCGTCGCGGATGGGGCTGAGGCCTCCGTGCGCGACGTCATCTTGGACAACGGTGACGGCAGCAGCGTGGTGACCGCGCCGTCTCGATTCACGGTCTTCGGTGGGCTTGTCGTGGCGAGTGTTGCACCCGACTCGGCAGCGCCCGGTTCGACCACGCAGGTAACGATCACGGGCAACGGCTACGCGCCGCCGGCGACGGTCTCGTTCGGCGATGGCGTCACGGTTTCAAACGTGGTGGTGAAGAGTGCCACCGAGATCACCGCGGACCTCGCGGTGGACAGTGGCGCCGGTGCCGGGGCACGGTCGGTGACGGTCACAGTTGCGGGGAAGACGGTCGTTGGGGCAAGCAAGTTCACCGTCTTGGGGGCACCGCCCCCGACCGCCGTGCCTGCACCGGCCGGCGGCGGTGGAGGTGGCGGCGCGGCCGCGGCGAAACCGACGGCGGTGCCAACCGCGACGGCGTTGCCAACCGAGACGGCAATCCCAACAATCACCCCGATTCCGACGGCGACGCCGTACGGCCTCGTCGGCCAAGCGAACGGCATTACGCTGCAGGCGGCGGTTGCCCCGGCCGGTCAGGTAGGCGAAGCGGCGCTAGGCCCGTCGCCCCAGTCGCAATCCGCGGTCAACTTCGTCGCGCCAAGTGGTATCGGAGTCGCTGCGGTCGTCGAAGCCAGAGACCCGAAGACAGTGACGTCCACCAACCCATCGCTTGTTGAAGCCGCGCGACCACTCGCCGAGGACCAACCGGCCAATGTGGAGTTGCGTCGTTCAATACAGGTCAATCTGTACGACAACGTCTCTGGGCGGAAACTCGTCGAGCATCAGGACCCAGTCATCGTGCGCCTTGCGTTCGACCCCGCCGACTTCGACACCGCCGGCAGCGACCCAGACCGGATGGGCATCGTTGTGATACGCACGCCCGAAGAGGCGACGCCAGCGTGTCCCGCGGGGGTCTTTGTCCTGCCGGCACGCTTCGACGGCGACTCGAAAACGCTCACTATCAGCACACTGTGCACCTCGGTGTTCAGCTTGGCGGTGCTGTCTGAGGGGCGCGCGGAGCAAGACTTCCAGATACAAGGTGGGCGCTTCTACACACAGGCGAACGGGTTTGGCGGGCGTGGCGCCGTGGGCTACGCCGTTATCGACGACGGGCAGTCGTCGTTCCAGACCGAGTTCACCCGTCGCGGCGCGGTCAAGGCACTCGGGTACCCCGCGAGTCGCCGCTTCGCGCGTGACGGCTTTCAGACGCAGGTGTTCCAGCGCTACGTCCTGCAGTGGCGCCCTGATCGTAACGAGGCGCTGTTCGTCAATGTGTTCGACGACCTGCACGAGCGGGGATACGACCCCATTCTCGAAAATCGGTACAACATCCCCCCGCCGTTCGATATCGGGCCAGATGACGGATTGTCGTTCCAAGAAGTGGTGCGCCTGCACGTTGGAAACATCATGACTGGGCGGGATTTGGCGGGGAACGATATCCCTGACCTTGACCCGGGCGTTATGCGCGCGTTGGCGAACTACATCTTCAGCGACGATGACTGGATGAGTCACTACGGCCTGCCTGTGAGTGTCGCGCGCCTGCCGAACAGCGTGGTGTTGCGTATGCAACGCGCTGCGTTCCAGTTCTGGCTTGAAGACGTCCCGTTCGCGAAAGCCGGCCAAGTGACTACCATGTTGGGAGGCGACATCGCCAAGGCAGTCGGCCTCTATCGCAACGAAGAGGTGGCCCCTGAACTGTCGGAGGCGTACCTGCGCGTGGCCGGGCCGGGCGCGACGGTGCCCACGACTGTGCCGTCAGCGCGCAGCTTGACCGATACCGTGGCCTCCGTCGTGGCGCCCGCGTGGGACGCGGTCGTTCAGGGAGTCCGCCGACTCTTGCCAAACTGGGCCTTAGCGCCAACGCGTGCCGGCGCGCCACCGCGCACAGGGGTCTCCTAGGTCTGCGGCGTCCGGCCCATTGCGGTACTTGGTCACAAATCCAACGTCAATGCGTTGCTACCCTTGACCCATCGACGACGAGACGTGGACGGCTCGCGTCGCACGAAGGGCGGCGACTGAACCTCGACGGTCGTGGAGTGACACGGTGCCTCCAACCGCGAGGCGTTGAGGGCTTGGCAATGGTGACAGGCGTGCCACGAATGGCCCCCGAACCGTTGGCATCGCCGGCGGTAGGCGTCGCCATGCCCGAGGCCGTCGCCCCGCGACCTGTGTCAGTCGCCCCGGTTCTCGCAGTTCCCCTCCAGTACGACGTCTACGTCGACGATGAAGAATGGCGCCTTGAAGGGCGGTGGCGGTGGCTGATGACCGCCTTGCTCGTGCTTGGTCTCGCCGGTTTCATTGTCAACCAAGAGACGTACGCCGCGACGACCTTCATTGTCCGAAACCCGAACAACGCCTTCCAGACTGGCTACGTTGAACTCGCGGTGGGTCGCGCCAATGCTTGGTTGTTCAATGCGTCCGATCTGATGCCCGGCGAGTCCGCCGCCGCGTCGCTCGCGCTCGAAAACACTGGGACCGAAGACATCGGGATGATCCGGGTGACGTCGGAGAGTGCCGTGCTTCCCCCGCCCGTGCTGCTGTCTGACATCGAGAATGGCCTGCAAATCGCCTACGACCGCTGCACCGAACCGTGGACAACGACGTCGCCATCGACCTGTCCCGGGGAGCAGACGGCAAACTTCTTCACGTGCAAAGCCGTGAGTTACAAGGTGCTGATTGGGTACCCCGGGCGAGCGTTGCCGCCGAAGGGGAAGGACTACGTTCGTGTACGCATCACGTTGCCCGAGACGGCCGGGCGTGAATTCATGGGTCTCGCGGCAAGCATGAAGTTCACGTTTGAGGCGTCGCAAGAGCCAGCGCCGCTGACGCCCGAGACGTGTTCATTGTTGACACCGACGCCCGGGCCAACGTCGACGGTCGCAGCGGGTGCGGTGGTCGCGACAGCCACGAACACGCCAACCGCGACGATTACCCGAACTGTCACGCCGACCACAACTCCCGTTGGGGCGCATGGCGAGCCGAATACGCCGGTGCCCGCCACACGCACCTACGGCCCGGGGACCCCATCGCCGACGGTGACACCAGTTCCGGCGCTCGCCACGGTGCCGACCTCGACGCCGGTCGGCGCGCACGGCGACCCGGCAACGCCTGGACCACCGCCACCCACGCCTAGCCCATTCCTCGGGTTCCGTGCGTCGCCGACCCCATCGGTCCTGCATATGAAGTCAGTGCCAGACGAGTCGGCGGATGGGGTGTTGCCGTGATCCCGGCGAACACGTTCCCGCCGGCGGGTGCGATGGCGTCAACGGTCGTGCCAGCGGGAGCGCGGCGTCGGGTGCGCCGGAGATTTGGGTGGCGCAGTGCGCTCGACCTCTTGGTGATGGGGGTCTGTGCGGTGGCGCTTGGCGCAGGCGCGCTCGCGTTTGGGTCACGACTCCTGAAGTACGAGGCGTATGTCGTGCGGACGGGGAGCATGGCGCCGACGATTCCCGCGGGGTCGGTGGTACTTGTTGAGCCGGTGTCGCCCCTTGCCCTCAAGGAGGGCGACATCTTGTCGTACCGGCGGCCCGCCGCGCCGCCGATTACGGTGACGCATCGCATCGTGTTTCTGCGGATGAATGACGACGAACGAAACCCGGCGCCGATGATCCGCACGCAAGGGGACGCGAACGGCGTGCCGGACCCGTGGCAGATTGAGTTGTATGGCGTCGCTTGGCGCGCCGTTTTCTGGGTGCCGTGGTTGGGCTACCTCTATGACGTCGCGCGCCAGCCGGTTGCGCAACTGCTGCTAGTCGGCGTGCCCGGCGGCCTGATGGGCGGATGGGCGGCGATCGCGACTGCGCGGTTTATCGGTGATCGGCGGCGTCGCCCGTCGGTTCAAATGTCATGACCAACCGGAAGCGGGCGGGTTCGGCCTTGGCTGGAGGCGGACAAAGAAGCGCACTTCCGGCGCCGG
>CAYFLJ010000089.1:0-6252 GCA_964343985.1 uncultured Thermoflexus sp. | reverse complement strand
CCGTACGCCAACCCTTCCGGAACGGGATCGCATCGACTTCCATGCAAGTGGCCAAGATGGACATTACCATGCCCGCATCTGGCGCGCCACCCCGCCGCCAGAGAAGCGGTGCATGTGCCGACTAACCGAGTACCGGGTCAACGCACCGTCACCTGTCGTGGGTCACCATTTGGCACGCTCAGCCGGTCTTGTAACCAAGTGAGCGCCGCTTCTGCGCCGGCATCTCGCCCGCTCGCGAGATCCTCACGTCGTAGGGCTACGGCCACCGACGGGACGAGACCTGTTCGGTGCACGTCGCGCCGCGCCACACCCGTCTGCAGCGCACTCACCGTGATCCACACCCCGGATCCGTCCGGCAATCGGAATAGTCGACTCGTGCCGAAGCACCCCGCAGTGCGTTCCCCAAAGAGCCGCCCAACTCCATAGTCACCTAGGTCACCGGCGAACAACTCGGCGGCGGAGGCCGTCTCACCGTTGACGAGGACCGCGACCGGCAAGTGATCAATCGACGTTGGGTCGTCGGACTCGCCTGCCACGCGCATCATCATCGTGCGAGGCGCCCCATCACGTTCCACCGTCACCGCTAGCGGGCCTGACAGGAACTGTGACGCGACTCGCTCAAAAACACCGAGATCGCCACCCCCGTTCTCGCGCAAGTCGATGACCCACCCTCTGACGGGTGCGCCGCGCAGCGTGGTCACCGCCTCGATGAATGGTGCAACCGCAGGTTGCGCGAACGATCGAAACCGCACGAACCCAATCGGCCCGACACCGACGACTTCAACCCGACGAAACCCGACGAGAGGCACGGTGACTGCGCCGCGCTCAATCGCAAGCTCGAGTGGCGCCGCTACTCCCGGTCGATCCACCTGCAGACGCACGGTGGTTCCTGGAGCGCCACGCACGCGCTCCGTCAACGGTCCCGTGACCGCCGTCGCTGAAACGTCATCAACGGCGATGACCGCATCACCGGCACGCAAGCCCGCTTCGGCCGCCGGGCTGCCGTCAAACACCTGCACGACGACCGGACCCGGCGGAAGGGGTTCAAACCGTCGGGCCTCGCGAATGACCGCCCCAATCCCGCCGTACGGCTCAACCTTCGAAAGCGCCGAAGCATCGCGCGCGTGGTCTGGTGTGAACGACGTATGGCAGTCATCAAGGCTAGAGGTCATGCGCCTGACCGCCACGTGCGCAGGGTTCGCGCCGGGCGGCATCGCGCGCGCGATCGCGTCGAAGTCGGTTGCGAACGCTTGCCAGAGCGCCTCGATATCCGCCACGGGCGGGACGCCACGGGCGTCAAGACGGTCCGGCGAACCGTCGGTTCGACGGGCCGCCGCCACCAACGCTTCTGCAGGCACCGCCACGACGTAGCGTTGGCGCAACAGATCAAACGCGGCGCGCACCACTTCAAGTGGTGGAACCGCGGTTGGTGACGCTCCCAAAGCGGTCGTTGGCGTCGGGGTCGCTCGTGGAGACGTCGTCCCGATCGGCGCGAGGGTCGGAGTTGGCGCGAGCGTCGGGGTTGGCGACTGGACCCCAACGGCTTGAGCACTTGCGGGCGCGACCACCATGAATGAGACGGTCAGCGCGAACGCCACCTCCCACCAACGAATACCGCCCGCGCGCACCGTTAGTTGAACCCGATCGATCCATCGGGCCGAATTGCGTTCGTCCGTCGCCACGGTGAGTATGGGTAGCGGGCACACGCCGTTTCGTCGATCTCAATCCCGAGGCCCGGCTTGGTCGGTAATTCGATGTAGCCGTCCTTGACGACATAAGGTTCCTGAACGATTTCACGCCGTTGGCCGGTGTCATCCGGCGTATATTCCAAAACGGCGACATTCGGCGTGCTCACACAGAAGTGCACGTTGACCGCCGTCGCGACCGGGCCCATCGGGTTGTGCGGCGCGACCATCACGTAGTGAGCCTCGGCGATAGCCGCGACCTTTTTCATTTCAAGCAGCCCACCCATGAGGCACACATCCGGTTGAATGATGTCAGCGGCTTCGCGGGTGAGGAGCTCCCGAAATTCGAATTTGGTGTAAAGACACTCACCGGTCGCGACCGGTATCGGACACTGGCGTTTAAATGTCGCCATCGCGTCGATGTTCTCCGGTCGGATCGGCTCCTCAAAGAAGTACGGGTCATATTCGGCAACCGCCCGCGCCATCTGCAATGCCCGTACTGGCTCCCAGATCTTCGCGTGCGGGTCAAGCCCAATATCCACATCCGGCCCAACCGCGTCGCGCAACGACTTCATACGCGCCGCCGCCCCTCGCACCACTGCCGACCAGGGCATCGAGTCCGAACCGGACGGATGGGGACCAATCTTCAGCGCGGTGTAGCCGTAGCGCTCAATGAGGGCAAGTGCCCGCTCTGCGGTCTCCTCCGGCGTACGGCCACCAGGGTTCTGATAGACCCGAATGCGATCGCGCACGGCACCACCAAGGAGCTGCCACACCGGCACGCCAAGCGCCTTGCCCTTGATGTCCCAAAGGGCGTGTTCAATGCCAGAAATCGCGCTCAGGATCGTCGGCCCGGGTGGAAATCGCGTCCCGTTGTACATCAGTGCCCAGAGATGTTCGATCCGTAGGGGGTCCTCGCCAGTGATCCAAGATGCGAGGTCATCGATAGCCGCGACGGTAGCCAAATCCGGGCCAACCGAATACGCCTCTCCAATTCCGTGAAGTCCCTGGTCGGTCACAACCTTCACGAATACAAGGTTCCGACGCCCAACGTGCGTCACAAACGTCTCAATACGATCAATCTGCATCGCGCTCACTTTCGTTCCACCACGTTCCGCAATGGCGTCGATGGTATGCGGGCCACAGGGGCGCGTCCACGGGTCGGCACGGTGGAGGTTCAGCGCGTCGGGCCGTCTGGTGCCGTCGACCTATACTTGGGGACCTTGACACCATTACTATGAGCGGTCGACTTCGCTGCATCCCCCTCGGCGGCCTCGGCGAAATCGGCCGGAACATGATGGTCATCGAAGATGACCAAGACATCGTCATCATCGACTGCGGGGTGATGTTCCCCGAGAACGAGATGCTTGGCGTCGACTTGGTTATCCCTGACGTGACGTATCTGGCATCGCGCCTTGACCGGATCCGCGGCGTGATCTTGACCCACGGACACGAGGATCACGTCGGCGCGCTCCCATACATCCTCCCGCAACTCCACTTCCCACCGCTTTGGGCGACGCCGCTCACCGCAGGACTGATCTCCGGCAAGCTCCGGGAACATCGCTTGGCCGACCGGGTTCAGGTCAACCTCATCGACCCGGCCGAACCGGTTACGTTCGGCGGATTCGTCGCCGAGTTCTTCCACGTCTGCCATAGCGTGCCGGACGGCGTCGGCGTCGCGCTTCGCACACCCGCCGGCACGATCGTGCACACGGGCGATTTCAAATTTGACCATACGCCCGTCGATGGACGACCAACCGACTACGGCAAGTTGGCCGACGTCGGACGGCGCGGCGTCCTCTGTCTCTTCTCTGACAGCACCCACGCCGACCGGCCAGGGCATACCCCGTCTGAGAGGGTTATCGACGACGCATTCGAGCGCATTTTTGCGACCGCCAAAGGCCGGATCATCGTAACCACCTTCGCCTCGCTCATCTCTCGCGTGCAACAGGTCATCGACGCCGCCGTTCGGCACGGGCGTCGCGTCGGCATCGTCGGGAGGAGCATGGTGCAGAACGTCGGTGTGGCCCAAGACCTTGGCTACATCGTCGCCCCACCTGGCGTTCTCCTGCGCGCCGACGAGATCGGTGCCGTGAACGACTTGCCGGGCAGCGAAATCGTTCTCGTTACAACGGGAAGCCAAGGGGAGCCGACTTCCGCCCTCGCCCGTATGGCGAACCGAGATCATCGGCAAGTCCAGATCGTTCCGGGCGACACCGTGATCGTCTCAGCAGCGCCCATCCCCGGAAACGAGGAACTGGTCGCCCGAACCATTGACAACCTCTTCCGCCTCGGCGCGCACGTGCATTGGGGCGTCGATCGACAAGTCCACGTATCGGGACACGCGAGCCAAGAAGAGCTCAAACTGATGATCTCACTGATCCGGCCGCGGTATGTCGTGCCGGTCCACGGTGAGTATCGCCATCTCGTGATGCACGCGCGGATCGCCGAAGGGCTCACCCTGCCGAACACAAACGCCATCGTCATCGAAGACGGTGACGTCCTTGAGTTCAGTGACGCGGGGGCGTCAATCGTCGATAAGGCGCCGGCCGGCTACGTCTTTGTCGACGGCCTTGGCGTCGGGGACGTCGGACAAGTCGTCCTGCGTGACCGACGGGTCCTCGCGCAAGACGGCGTGTTGATCGTCTCCATCGCGGTTGACCGCGAAACTGGGCGCCTAATGGGTGACCCGGACATCGTTACGCGTGGGTTCGTCTACATGCGTGACGCCGCCGAAATAGTCGAGAAGGTACGCTCGCTCGTGGAGAATGCGGTCGAGGCTGCGCATACGTCGTCAATCGCTCAATGGCTCCCGCACGACGATGACGCCGCGGATTCTCTTTCGAACCCGGTCTCATGGGCAGATGTCAGGGCGCGCATCCGCGACATCCTCTCCAAGTACGTGTACGAGCAAACGCGTCGGCGCCCGATGATCCTCCCCCTCGTCGTCGAGGTGTAAGGCAGTCTTGCATCTCCGCGCACTGCATGGTCCGCAGGCATCTGGCCGCCGGCACCGATATTCCAAACTGGCGGCACCTGCAGGTGCGCCGCACGTGATGCACGCTACCAGCGCCCGCAGCGACCGCACCCTTCGCCTGCACCGTTGAGTCACAGCGCTGGCCATAGCCGGGGAACACGTCCGCGGACATCGAGGGTCATGTGTCCCAACTCGCATTTCTGCGCTATGTTGTTCGAGTGGGACCGGCCTGTTCGAACTCGCTCGTGACGACGCACCGCACTTCGTTGCCATGGGCCTGGCGAGGCGGCTTTTTGCCCGATCCGAGCCCTTGGGGACGCGAGTGCGTCCGGGCAATGTGACGGCCTCGACGGAGAAACCGGGCCGGCGCAGACGCGGATAACGAAGCCTCCGACGCGCCCAGTGGGTGCGTCATAGCTTCTCGCGGTGTGTCTAGGTGCCTCATCGCGGCATTGTCCAAGGACCGTCCGGCGAATTCGTGGGACACATGATCTACGGCGTATCGGACCCTTCCTCTCCAGCGCGCGAGCAGTCAGTTCGCGGTCAGACGCGCATCACGCCGCACTTGCGCACGTTTTGCAGTCAAAGGCCGTAAGTGCCGCCGCGCCGTGCGCCGCCCGCGAGGGACCGCACCTTCGCGGGGGCGGGTCGGGAGGCGGCACGATGGCAGTCGGCGCAGGGTTCGAGGCTGAGGTCGACAGACGTGTACGAACGCCGCGCGGTGACGCCGCGCGGCCCCGTGCCGTTGACGTGCCAACCCGTGCATCCGCAGAACCGCGCGCGCCCCGCTCAGCACGAACCGATGGCGGCGCAAGCTCAGGGCGTCCTCCACTGGGGCCACCAAAGATCATCGATCGCCACCAACATCGGCTGGGGATCGTTGAGGTCCGTATCGTCGGCGGCGTGATCGTCGCGATTGCGGGGTACTTTGCCCTCGCCGTTGCGGCGTCTGACGGCGCAATCGCTGGCGCCGCCCGCGCCCCCCTCGTCGATGCGTTCGGATGGCTCGCGTTGCCATGGTGTATCGGCTCCATCGCCGGCGGCGCCGCCATGGTCGCTGGGCCAATCGCATGGCGCCGGACGGTGGTCACCCGCTTGATCGGGGTCCTCCTCCTCCTCGCCGGCCTTGCGATGGCCACGGCACCACGGGAGCCGATGACTACACCTGATCGTTTCCTCGACGCGGCCTCAGGCTCAGGGGCAATCGGTGCCGGCCTACGCGTCGGCCTCCAATCACTCTTCGGCAGTGCCGGTGCCACGATCATCTCGATCGTAGTGGCTGTTGCAGGCGCCGTCCTGCTTGCCGGCGTCCCGCGTGAGTGGTGGCTCCGTTTGGGCGAGTGGATCGCCGTTGGCGCCGGGTGGACAGCGACGCACGGGGGCCAACTCGCACGTCGGGGCGGGTACGCCGCGGCGAAGGCCTCCGCTGTCGGCCTCCGGGCGTTGGCCATTGGCATGGGGCGCCTCATCTTCGCCGTCGCAATCGCCACAGGTCGTGCGATGGCCCACCTATGGGGAACACTCACCGCGCCACGACAGGCGCACCCCCCGGACGACGAGTTCGCCGACGAATGGCATGACCCACGCCAC
>CAYFLJ010000088.1:0-6256 GCA_964343985.1 uncultured Thermoflexus sp. | reverse complement strand
ACGCGAATTCCTTCCAGTTCGACCCCTCGCCCGCCAACCTCAATTTGGTTCAGCAAGGCAGCCTCGGCGGTGGGACCGTCATTCCGCTCGGATCACCGTTTGCGGTGCGTGTCTCCGCGCCAACTTCAGCCGCTGAGACCGTCATCGGTGTTCAGATGCCGTCAATCCCGGTCGCGAAGGGCGAAGCGTTCGCCTACTTGTTCTCGACGGGCGGAGGCACTGGACCGGGCTTCGCTGGGTACCTTCGTGCGCCAGCAGAGTTCGATGCCCCGACCGGACGCCAGAAGTGGAACCTCCGAGTCGATGAAGCGACTGACGTCCTCTTCTTGCCGGTTGCACTCCAGCCAGCGTTCGTCTCCAACTTCGTTGAAGACGCGCACATCTACTCAAGCGCGTTTGACGGGGCGGTCGACTTTGGGCCAATCGGCGAGCAGTTCTCAACGCTCACCGTGGTTGCGCCTCAGGTCGCCGGGCGGATCTATGTCTACAACCCAGAGACGAAGGGGTACGGTTGGGTGAACGCCAACGAGGTCGGCCCCGCAAGCCCGCCCGCAAATTAATCTGTTCGCGCGATCACGTGTGTGTGAGGCCATCAGGGAACTGGTGGCCTCACGCTATTCTGGTGAGAAGCGATGTTGAGTTCGGCGCGTATGGCGATCATCGAAACGGTGGGGAGACCACGCCGTCGGATCGTCGTCTTTGCGTTGCTCGGGGCGCTGTTCTGGATTACTGTTGGCTCGGCAACACGCCTGACGGCCTCGGCGCTCGAGACCGCGACTCCAAGTGCGATTCCGTTGAGCGACATAGTGGTCACCGTCTCACGGACCGCATCCCCAACCGCCTCGACGACGACTGCTGGCGTCCCCAGCACATCGTCGCCCACGACGACGCCATCAGAGGCGGCGACCCAAACTGCTGTGGCCCGACAAACGACGTCGACGACCCCAGCCCAGATGGTCGCAGTGACAACGACACCCGCGCCTCCCATCCGGGAGAAGGCGGTGGCGAACCCCCTTGTCGATCTCTCCATGGCGCCGCGCACCACGAACGTCCTCGGCGCCAATCACGAAATTGACATCGACCTCGTCGTCCGCGCAGGCAGCCAAAACGTCACTGCAGGCGCGTTCTACGTGGATTTCGACCCCAAAGCCCTCCAAGTGGTGTCGTTCAGTGCGCCGACCGGTGGCGGCACAAATCCCTTTCCTATTCCCCTCTATGCGACTACGGATAACGCCGCCGGACAGGCCCGGTACGACGCCGGCGCAAACTTTGGTTCGTCTGGCCCGAATGGCTACTTCCGCGCTGCGACACTACGCGTCAAGCCGGCCCTCGAAGCACTCGCTTCTGGCAATCGCTCAGTCACGACCATTTCAATCTCCAGAACAACCTCGCGCGCCTCATCGTTAACTGGATATGTCGGCACCGACCTCTCAGAACTTCTGCGTACGTCCTCAGGGGTTACGGTCGGCATCAATCCTTCGGCTGGCAACGCCGGCGTGACCGCTAGCCCGACGCCAATCAGCCTCCCGACCTCAATCGATACCGCAATCACCGTCGCGGCCGTCGACTGGACAAACGCCGCGCTCACGGGCGCCTCCTTCACGGTCAGCGCCTCGGGAACCAGCCCTGTTGCCCTGAGTCCAATGTGCGGTACGACCTCAACTTCTGGCCTGATCACCTTCTTCGCTCGGTCGTCGACGGCGTCCGGCACCGGCGTCGTAGAAGTGACGCTCACCTCGCCGAACCTCCCAGGCGGCATCCTGGTCCTGAACCGTTTCGTTTCATTCACCGCCGCATCGAAGACCGCCACGGCAACCCCGAACGGCGCCGTGCATACGACCGCCCCGACGTGCCCCACAATGGTGCCGACCAACACGCCGACGTCAACGCCCACCGCAACGGCAACGTCGACATCCACCGCGACCTCAACACCAACGGTGACGCCCACGCAGACGGTGACCCCAACCCGGACCGCCGTATCCGGCAGTGCCTCGCCTTCGACCACCACCCGAAGCCTGAACCCGGGCTGGAACGCCCTGTCCCTTACAGTCGATCCAAACGGCGCAATGACAGCGGCGTCCACCTGCGCCGCCCTCAACCAAGTTAGTGGTGCGGGCACCGCGGTCGAGGTCGCACGCTGGGTGTCCGGCGCTTGGGATTCGTACTTATGCGGGGTCACCACGACTGATTGGGCGATGGTGCCTGGCACCGGCTACGTCATTCGCCTTACACGCGCCGCGGCGTGGTCGACGACCGGGAAACCGCTCAGTGCGCCGGCCGGCTATCGCCTCTCCGTCGGCTGGAACCTCATCGGCCCGGGTTGGGTCCCTGCAAACGCCACGGCCGAATGGCTTTTCACAGACGCCTCGTCACAAGCGGCGGGCATCGGGCAGGTGGTCGAGGCGGTGAGACTGCGCGGGGGCGCATACGACCCAGCGATCAAGGCAGTAACAGCAAATCGCTTCCCACTTGAAGCCGGGGCGGCATATTTCGTTCGGGTCGTCCAATGAGCGCGCACGATGGGTAAGTCACCGCGCCCGATCATGCTTTCAATGACGCCAACCCACGTCCATGGGCGCCAACGGGTGCGGCGATTCGTGACGTTGCTCTTCGCGATGGCCGTCGCCTTGGGCATCTGGCACGGATTCGGTACGACCCGGGTGTCGGCACAGGCGGTGGACGGCACCCAACCACCTGTAGCAACCGTGCGTCTCACATTCCGTGTCTCGCCGTCACCGATCGTCCGGGCCACGGCGTGGGTACTGGCACGCGGCGCCACCCCAGAGGCGAGTGCCGGTGTGTCGTCGTCGGTGCCCGTCACGCCGAACCTGCCGGATGTAGACATTCGGTCGATTGAAGTTGCCGCGGATCAAGCGGACAACGTCATCGCGGCGTTGTCCGTGCGCATCGATATCGCTTGGGCGGAACGGGTCGCAACGGTTCGTAAGCACGGTGCCGCGCCAGTACCGGCGTCAGGCCCCCCACTTGCACCTCGAAGCCGACCCCGAAACTTCGAGGGAAACACTCCGAATGATCCCGCGTTCGCCGACCAATGGGGTCTGAGGTTTTCAACCGCCAACGCCGCGTGGACGACCGCACGGGCGCTCAACCTTGGGACTGAGGTGAAGGTCGCCGTCATTGATACGGGTGTGCAGTACGACCATCCGGACTTGGTGACGAGGATGGCACCCACTTCAACCTGGGGTCGGTGCGAGACCGGCACGTGCAAGGCGTACGTGTCTACTGCTTCAGCGACGTTTCCGATCGATGACGATGGCCATGGGACCCACGTCGCGGGCATCGTGGCGGCATCCACGGACAACTGGGTGGGCGTTGCCGGCGTCTCCGGTGATCGACCGGTCAGCCTGGTTCCAGTCAAAGTCCTTGATGCGGCAGGTAACGGCACAACAGACGGTGTCGCAGCCGGCATCGCTTGGGCCGTCGCGAAGGGCGCGAAGGTCATAAATATGAGCCTCGGTGGTGACACCGACACGCAGACGGTGAATTCCGCAATCGATGCAGCAACGACGGCGGGCGTGCTCGTCACGGTTTCCGCGGGGAACTGTGGGGGCCCGTACTACCAAAACGCTGGATGCAAGTATCAGGACGAACCTGACTATCCAGCTGCGTACGCAGGCACGACTGCTGGGGCTGGAAAACTCATCCCAGTCGCCTCGATCACTCGCACCGGGGCGCTTTCAAGTTTCTCAACACAATCGTCCTACGTTGCAACCGGGATCGCCGCACCTGGCGACCTGATTTACAGCACGTACAAACTCAGTGGGTACACCACGATGTCTGGTACGTCGATGGCAGCCCCACACGTGGCGGGCGCCGCCGCGGTGTTGTGGTCAACCTTCCCAAACTTGTCACGGACGCAAGTCCGCGATGCCATCTTGACGAGTGCGTCAACCACCACGGTCACCCTCGCCACCCCCAACGCCTTCGGCAAAGGCCTCCTAAACATCGACGCCGCGTTGTATGCGGCGCAACCCGGCGCGGTGCCGTCGCCAACGCTCACCCGCACAGCGACGTCGACCCCGACGGTCACCCCTACCGCGACGCGCACGCCGACGCCGACCGCAACCGCCACAGTCACCGCGACCACGACCCCGACCCAGACGCCTACGCCCCAACCGACGACGGCTGTCGCTGACGTCCACCAACCGCGTGTCGGATCGATCCGTGACGGTAGTTTTGTCGTGACTTGGCGATCAATCGCCGCGGGAACTGGTGCCGTCAGGTGGGGGGTTGCCGGTTCGTCCCCGGGGACAGTGGTGCAGGACGACCGAGGCGCCTCGACGGTGTCGCAGCTGCACTTCGTAACCGTCACCGGCCTTGCGCCGTCGACCACGTATTCCATCGACATCATTTCGAACGGGGTCGCTTGGCCGACCGACGGCACGCATGTCACCGTCACCACCGGACCACTCCTGCCGTTGCCCGCCCCAGACGTGGGCTACGGCACCGTGAAGTCGGCTACCGGTTCACCTCCGACCGAAGCTGTCGTCTTGATCGAAGCGGTCACCGGTTCGCTGCGCAGCCTGCCCGACATGCGACTCGTAACCGCTGCCGATTCGGGCGTCTGGACAATCGACCGCAGTGGGTTTCGTTCACGCGAATCGCTGACCGCGTTCCCGGTCGACTCCACCACGACGCTCGCGGTCACCGCCACGTATCCGAACGGCACATTTAGTAGCGGAGCGGCTTCGGTCGCTGCATCGCGCGCGGGCACGACTGTCCTCACCGGTTCGTCGGCGATATCGGGCACTGTCGATCTTGCGCCGGGATGGAACCTCGTCGGTCTACCGCTTCAACCAACCGCCCCGCTGACCGCCGCGTCGGTTTGCGCCGCCATCGACGCCAACGCGGGAGCGGGCACGGCGGTTGAGGTCGATCGGTGGGCAAATGGCGGGTGGGAAGTGCACCTTTGCAGCCTGCCCATCACGGGCTTCGCGCTCGCAAGCCCTGACGGCCTCGCGATCCGAACGTCGCGAATCGCCACATGGACCGTGTCTGGCACCCCGTTCGACGGTCCGCTTGTCTCATCACTTGGTACCGGTTGGTCACTCATTAGCGCACGTGCGCCGGTCGCACCAATGACGTCAACCGCGCTTCTTGCGCAACTTGCAGACCGGACACCTGGGACAACGCCAATCGTTGAAGTCGCACGGTGGCAAGCGGGACAATGGGAATCAACCCTTGTTGGCCTCCCGGTCAACCGCTATGACATCGAGTCGGCACGCGCGTACTTCGTTCGCGCGCCCGCTCCTTTCACGTGGGCGATCCCGTAACCAAACCGCGCGAAGGTCGTCGCACCACGGCCGCGTACGAACATCTGTCCCAGTCCGGACCGTATACTGACGGAAGACGCGAACATCTGTTCCGGTAGTCGGGCGTAGCCACCGGTTCGCGCTAGGACGGCAGCGACGTGTCCCTTCTGAGCGACAAGCAGCAACAGATCCTTGAAATCATCGGCACCTATCTTCGCGACTACCGGCGTCCGCCTACCAACCGGGAGATTGGCGGTGCCATGGGGATGTCGTCGACCGGCCACGTCGACTACCATCTTGGCGTCCTCGAGAAGCGGGGCGTCATCCTCCGCGAATCCAATACCGCGCGTGGAGTGCGCCTAACTCACGTCGGCGAAGAACTCCTCGGCGTCGCCAACGACCAAGTGGTGCCGACCCCAATCGGCACACAGATGCCCCGAACGATTCGTGTTCCGATCCACGGACGCATCGCCGCCGGTTCGCCCATCGAAGCCGTCTCCGACCCGGCAGACGTCATCGAAGTCGGTACCGACCTTGCGTCTGACGATTGCTACGCGTTGCGCGTCCGTGGCACGTCGATGATCGAAGACCTCATCGCGGATGGCGACATCGTGATCGTCCGCCCAACAGAGGTTGCGTCGAACGGCGAGACGGTCGTCGCCCTCGTAACCGGCCCCGGCGCCTCTGAAAAGGGCGACGCAACGCTCAAGCGCTTCTATCGGGAAGGCAACATGGTCCGTCTGCAGCCCGCCAACCAGTCGATGCAGCCGATCTACGTCGCCGCCGACGACCTCACCGTTCAGGGCAAGGTCGTGGCACTTATCCGCAGGGTCTAGGTCGAGCGGCCTAACCGAACCACGGTCGCCGTGCCGCGGTTAGCCGACCACCGTGGCCCCGTCCGACGCCTCGCACGTAAAGACGCGCGGCGTCAGGCCCGTCTTCGCGGTGTACTCGGGAACGACGCGTGCGACGTACTCGTCAAC
>CAYFLJ010000087.1:0-6330 GCA_964343985.1 uncultured Thermoflexus sp. | reverse complement strand
CGCGCGCGTCCAAAGCGACTCAATATCAGCGGTCGACGCAGGGAGCGCCAACCCGTTCCCCCATCGCCGAGCCGCCGTACTTGCGTCGCCTCGCGCCCACGCGTCCTCGCCGACGGCGTGCGCGACTTCGAGCCGTGCGCGCTGCAAAACGATCGAGGCGCTTTCGGTGGGCGCACTACCGGCGGCAAGGCACTCTTCGGACGCCACCGCAGCGGCTGTCGCCATCGGGCCGGGTGGCGCGGCGATTGCAATGAGCGCGTAGCCACGCGCGCGCCACACCGCGCGCACATCCGCGCCCTGAATCGCTCCCTGCACGCCGCCAAGGTCCGGGGTCCGACCGAGCAACAGAATTGTTCGGGCCGTAGCAATTGCCACCGTGGCGCGGCGCGTCGGTCCGTCGTGCTCAAGAAGTTCGGCGGCTGACACGTGGAGCGCGTCAGCAAGCGCGCCAAGCGTGCCAATTGACGGTGAGACCGTTCCCGCCTCGATACGGCTTACCAGCGCAGGCGAACATCCGGCGCGCGCCGCGAGCATCACGCTACTCATCGGCGGTTCCCCGCGAAGTCGCGCCTCACGAAGATTCTGGCCGAGCCGTTTAGACAGACTCACCGGTTTCGCACCTCCAAGGTGTTCGGCGCCCGCTCTGAAGGCGGGGCGGCACGGTTGGTCAAACCCCTACGTTGCGTCAGAGTATTCACATGCAGCCTGTGTTGCATCCAACGCAAAGCAGTCGCGACCGCGTAAGGTCGCGCCGCGTTCCGAAAGCATTGGCATGCCACTCGCCGGAATGACCATCGCCCGTCGTGTATGGGCACGTACGAAAAACCTAAGGAGTTCCCCATGCCGCGCGCCCTCGTCACTGGCATCACTGGCCAGGACGGCAGTTACCTCGCGGAATTTCTCCTCGCAAAGGGCTACGAAGTTTATGGCCTTATTCGACGATCAAGCGTGGTAACCGACCAACGTATCCGTCATCTTATAGACAAAGTAGAACTCATAGATGGTGACTTGCTTGACCAACTCTCGCTCATAAAAGCAATGCGCACGGCGCGACCAGATGAGGTCTACAACCTGGCGGCGCAGTCGTTTGTTCCCACGAGTTGGGGGCAACCAGTGCTGACTGGCGAGTTCACAGCACTTGGCGTAACCAAAATGCTCGAAGCGGTACGGGTTGCTGACTGGCCTGTGCGCTTCTATCAGGCGTCATCGAGCGAAATGTTCGGGAAAGTCCAAGAAGTCCCACAAACGGAAACGACGCCATTTTACCCTCGCAGTCCATACGGTGTCGCCAAGGTGTATGGCCATTGGATCACTGTCAATTATCGCGAGTCGTACAACTTGTACGCATGCTCGGGCATTCTGTTCAATCATGAAAGTCCGCGCCGAGGACTTGAGTTCGCGCCGAGAAAAATCGCGCGGGCCGTTGCCCGCATCAAACTTGGCAAACAGCAAGAAATTCGACTTGGCAATCTGGACGCCCGCCGCGACTGGGGCTTCGCCGGCGACTACGTGCGCGCTATGTGGCTCATGCTCCAGCAGGACGCTCCTGACGACTACGTCATTGCGACGGGCGAGACTCACAGCGTTGCAGAGTTCTGCGAACTGGCATTTCGGCGGGTCGGTATCGACAATTGGCGCGACTACATCGTCATTGACCCGGCCCTGCTACGCCCCGCCGAGGTTGACTTACTCATCGGTGACCCATCAAAGGCACGTGAAAAGCTGGGGTGGCACCCAGAGGTCAGCTTTGAGGGCCTCGTCAACCTCATGGTTGATGCGGACTTGACCGAGGAAGCGCGAGCCTAACAAGAGCACGGTGTAACGCCAAGGGCGCTCCATCACCGGGATTCGGTGGTGGAGCGCCCTCCCTACGAGCGGAAGTTGCATGCCGCCTTGGCGTTCCCGCAACCGGTTCGCCGAAGGCAAATGCGGTAATTAGTCCTCGACGATTGCGAGAACGTCCTTCTCCGAGAGAATTAGCAGCTCTTCGCCGTCGATTTTGACTTCAGTCCCCGCGTACTTGGCGTAGAGGACCTTGTTGCCGACGTGCACCTCGAGCGCAAGGCGCTCACCGCTATCGAGCACGCGACCGCTACCGGCAGCGATGATGACGCCTTCCTGAGGCTTCTCCTTGGCCGTGTCCGGCAGGACGATGCCGCTCTTCGTCGTCTCCTCGCGTTGCGTCGGGCGGACTACCACCTTGTCGCCAAGGGGCTTCAGCTTCGTCGCGGTTTCCGTGGACATGTCGTCTGACCTCCCTGGTCACCTGTTGCCGGGCACACCGGCTGATGACGCCCCGCGAATACGCGGAGGGCGTCAGTTCGAATCGCGCAGGCTCTCATCGATGCACGAACACAGGAGCGCAAACACTTCTGCCCGCATCGAGAAAGCGGATCGTTGGCAGGCATAGTCTAGCAGTCTCAGGCGAAGACTGCTAAACCGCGAAGCGTCTCGGAGCGCGGTCGATAAAAACAGCCGATATGCGACGCTAGACTCAATAGTGAGCGCCTGAAGCGAATGACGACCGTCACGCCCGTCACCTCGCCCGCACCCGGAACAGCTTCCGCCGGTGAAGCACGTGTCCCACGCGTCCCGTCTACGGATTGGTTTGATCGTCTCTGGTCGCTGCTTGGATCGGTCCGTTTCGGGGTTTCACTTATCGCTCTCGCTGCATTGGCGACCTTCGCCGGCACCGTCATCATGCAGGCGCCAGGAACGGTGCAAGAGTCGCCAGACCAATTCTCGGCATGGCTCATGGCCCCACACGCACGCTACGGCGATCCTTGGGCAACGCTTTTCGAGTACCTCGACCTCTATCGCACTTTCCAGAGCGTGTGGTTTCGCTCGCTTCTGGCCCTTCTCACCCTGTCAATTGCAGTCAACACGACGACACGAGCGCCAGGGATCATCGCCGCTGCGATGCGGCCTCCGGTCAAGGTGGCTGGCCGACTATTCGACGTGGCGCCTCATCGATCAGTTCCGGCGCGCACTCGAAGTGACGCAGCGGCGGCTGTGGCAGCCGCAACCGCAACGCTTCGTCGTGCCGGCTATCGGGTGATTGCGACCAACTCCGACGGCCTGCCGGCGGTCTACGCCGATAAGAACCGGTTCGGCCGCTTCGGGACGTTTGCGAACCACCTTGGCCTGATCACGATCCTCGGCGCCGCCGTCATTGGCAATGTCACCGGCTGGCGCGAAGACAGCTTCATGGTCCCCGAAGGCAGCATCCGCGCGGTCGGACACGACACGGGGCTATCTGTCCGCAATGAGGCGTTTGTTGAGTCGTACTACCCCAACGGCACCGCTGCCGATTTTCATTCGGAACTAACCGTGTTCCGTGACGGCCGCGAGGTCGGCCGCGGGTCGGTTCGGGTGAACGACCCCTTGATCGTCAGCGGCGTGCGGTTCCACCAAGCGTTTTTCGGCCCCGCCGTCGCGATGCGCGTGCGCAACGCCACCGGCGATATTGTGTTCGATGACCGTATTCCGCTCGGAATGACCTACGACGGCGACGGGGTTTCGCGGAACGGCGGAAACTTCGTCCTTGGCAACCGCCAATTCGCCGTATTTGTGCTCGTGCCTTCGGCGGCGCTACAGGGACCTGATCCATCAATACCCGCAGGCAGTGTGCGTCTTGAAGTTTTTGCGCCACGGCAACCGAAACCGGTCGCTGTCGAAACCTTGGCCCAAACGGAGCGCCGTGTCATTGTGGGCTACGAGTTTGAGTTCGTCCGCGAGGTTCAGTTTTCTGGTCTTCAAATCGTCTCCGATCCCTCGGTAAACGTGATTTGGATCGGTGCCGCTCTCATGTTGATCGGCACGCTCGCGGTATTCAACTTGCCGCTCCGGCGCGTTTGGGTGCGGGCGACGCCTTTGGTCGACGGCGCGACGCTGCACATCGCGTCAACCAACCCCCGAGGCGTTCTCGCTGATCGCGAGTTTGCCGACCTCGCACATCGTGTCGTCGCAGCGTGCGGCGGTCATTCAACTGCGTGACGAGGCGCCCAAGCCGTGCGCTGTTCGCCGACAGGGACGCTCTACACTATCGCTGACGGGCACTCGCCCAAAGCCTCCCGAATTGCGACGGGGCTCCGGTCTCGCCGTTCTCTCGGCAAGCAATGAAGACCCGAACCAATGGCTCAAGCGTCGTATTACACCTTTACTGGTGCGTTCCTGACTCTCGGACTCGCGCTGCTGGCGTACCTCTGGTATACGATCGGCCAGCGTGAGGGCGCCGGGCGCTACGGAACGTTCTTCACCGTGAATGGCGCAGCATTGTTGACGGCCTCGATGGGGTTGCGTTGGCTTGCATCGGGTCGCGCCCCGTACTCGAACCAGTTCGAGTTCGCGGTGAGCTTCGCGTGGGGGACGGTCGCGACGTACCTCTATCTCGAACAGCGCTTTCGCCTGAGAAGCCTCGGAGTGGTGGTAATTGCCATTGCTTTCGCACTCCTTGGCTACGCAAGCCTCTTGCCGAACCGCATAGACCCACTCATCTCTGCGCTCCAGAACAGCGCCATGCTCACAACTCACGTGGCGATGGCGATCGTGTCGTACGGCGCATTCGCGAGCGGGTTCGGCGCAGGGGTTCTCTACTTGATCAACCGTCGCGGCTCCATTGCCTTTCTACCGGCGCCAGAAGTCCTAGACGAAATCGGTCACAAGGCGGTGATGGTCGGGTTCCCAGCACAGGGCCTTATGCTCATCCTCGGAGCAGTCTGGGCGAATGTTGCTTGGGGCGCGTACTGGAGTTGGGACCCCAAGGAGACCGCCGCACTCTTCACATGGCTTATCTACGGCGCATACCTGCACGTACGTTCGAGACATCAGTGGCGAGGCATTGCACCCGCGTGGATCCTTGTCGCCGGTTTCGGAGCAGTTCTATTTACCTTCTACGGCAACTACTTCCTCGGCGGGCTTCATACGTATTCCGGGCTCTGACGTGTCAGAGTCGCCTCTCGATGCGGTCGATCAGGGGTTGCGTCGTCGTCGCACGGTACTCGGCGCCGTCACCGTTGCCGCAGTCGGTGGGTTGGCCTCATATGCCGCATATCAGGCCTCACGTGTAGACGAAGTCGACGCGCCGGTCCCAATTGCCTTTGCGGGTAGAGGTGGAAAGGCCGTCCCCCCCGGTTCGCCGGCACCAGATATCGCTGTGCCCGACCTCGACGGACGCATTGTCAGCCTGAGCGGTTTTGTCGGTCGACCGGTGTGGATCAATGTCTGGGCAACTTGGTGCCCACCTTGCCGCGCAGAGTTGCCAGACATCGCCACAATTCAACAAGAATTCGTGTCGTCCCCTGCGACTTCCGCACTCGCGGTCATGCTCGTCAGCGTCGGGGAGGCGAACGATGTGGTCCGACGGTTCGTCGACAGTACCCGGTTTCCGCTCCCCGTACTCGTGGACCCCGAGTACCGGATCACCGAGTCGTACCGGATTTCCGGCCTTCCAACGCATTTCTTCGTCGGAGCAGATGGGACGTTGCGTGACTATGCAATTGGCGGCTTGAAACCCAGAGGCATGCGATCACGCGTCGAACGATTGGTTACCCCTCCGTAGCGATACGTCGAGTTCACACTGCAGTGGCGCCGCACCGAGTGTGAGCCGCACAGGCACCGTGTCTGCGGGCTTCCCTACCGTTCGCCGAGACGAAGGTTCGGGCGAATGTCTAGTGACGGCCCAGATACTTCGCCTCTCAACAATTGGTGGAAACCCACGGCCCCGACCATCGCGGCATTGTCGGTGCAGTACTCAAGCGGTGGGATACGCACCGGGACTGGGCTTGCCGCGACGAGTGCCTCGCGTAACCGGAGATTTGCCGCAACACCACCGGCAAGGACGAGCTCGCGTGCGTTGAACCAAGAAACCGCCTCGCACGCTTTCGTCACAAGGACATCGACGACCGCTTCCTGAAACGCCCGCGCGAGACGAGCCGCGCGTTCGCTAATCGGTCGCTCTTCTGGCTCGCCTTGGTGCGCGCCGCCCACGGCACGCGCCACATCAGCTAGCCGAGACGGATTGCCTATCGGCGACGCGGTGCCGTGAAGGTCTCCCTCGACCTGTCGAAGCATCGCGGTTTTCAGGCCACTAAAACTAAAGTCGAACGTGCCACGCATCCACGGCCGTGTAAGCGGCCGTTGCCCGTCGGGACCGCCGGAGTTCTCCGACGCCGGGGGCGCAAGCGCTGCAGCCGCTTGAATCGCCGGTCCGCCGGGATACCCAAGCCCAAGGATTCGCGCGACCTTGTCGAACGCTTCTCCCGCAGCATCGTCACGCGTTCGACCAACGACCTCGAGTCGGGACAAGTCATGCATGACCACCAATTCAGT
>CAYFLJ010000086.1:0-6365 GCA_964343985.1 uncultured Thermoflexus sp. | reverse complement strand
ATGCTCCGTGGAGAGTGTCAATGCGGGGTCGCGAAATCGTTCGGCGACAACGACCGGCCCAACGGACGGCGCGATGGGAGTGGTTTCGTCAGCGGCGTTCGACAGACCTCTTGGGAGTGCCAACCCTGACGATTCGACCTGTTCGGACTCGGCTCCTGCGATGAATTGGCGAGTTTCAGTCGGGTCTGAACGCACGAGGGTTCCTCGGTATGGCACCGCAAACCTGAACGCGGAGCCATATCTCTCCAGAACCTAACACTCGCAAAGGGCGTGTTCGCGAGTTCGCGTCGGGGTGACGGCAGTCCGTCACCCCGACGCAACCACCGCCCGCACACTCGCTAACTTGGCCAAAGTGCAACGGTCTTCGCACGCTCGAACTCTTCCTCCGAGAGAGCCCCTGCCGATTTGAGCGCGAGGAGGCGTTCAAGGTTGTCGATGATTGGCGCGCTTGGCTCATCTGGCGCGTCGAGGTAGATGATCTCCGGCTCGGCGTTTTCGTCGCTCGACCCAAAGAGCGATGCCATGAGCGCGGTGCCGATCACGCTGGTGAGGATTCCGAAGAGGGCGAGACCGCAAAGCATTGTGGCACCAGCGATGACACGTCCGGCGAATGTCACGGGGAACATGTCGCCGTACCCGACCGTGCACAAGGTGACGATTCCCCACCACATCGCTGCCGGGATATTGATGAACATCGTGGTAGAGTTTTCGTCAAGTGGATCAAACTCAACGTTCCACATCAGCGTGGATGAAATAATTAGAACGGTAAACAACGCAATGAAATAAATCTGCAGATTGGTGGTGAACGACGACCCACCTTTCTTGCTCATCGACTTTTCCATGTTCGACGCCGCGGACTTCGCAAGTTTCAGTGTTCGAAGCATGCGTAACACACGCAGCATCCGTAAGACCTTGAAGAGCAATCCACCCCCGAGGTGCATCTCGACGCCGAGAATGGCGAGTGCACCGATGCCGAGGTCAATGTACGTCGGAAGGATAGCCAGTAGGTCAACCATGCCCCACATGCTAAACACGTACTTCAGTTTACTTGGTGCGAGTCGATAGTTTGCCACAAACTCAATGGTGAAGCACAGTACAATAACTTTTTCTATCCATTCAAACCAAACATGGTAGGATTCATGTACTTCATGAATAGAATCTGCAACGACAAGGACAACCGATCCGAAGATTAACCCCGTCAGGAATTGCTGAGTCGGCATGAAGATGCTGGAGGTGTGATCCGCAAACGCGGCGTAGATCAGGCGATCAACGGCGCTCGGGTTGTCGCGCCGGATCGCTGTACCGCTTTCGACAGCACCCTGAGAAGCCGCGCGAACGACGTCACTCGCAACTTCCCCGACCGAGTGCGCAATGTCACGTAGGCGTATGTCTCCTTCCATAAGGACGCCTTCGAGTCCGCCGCGCGATGGTGGTGGGGGTGTTGCGGATGAATCGATGCCAACGAGCGCGCGCACATCCGTACCAGCTGGCAATCGGCCTCCGCCGATCACGACGATTCGGTTCGTTGGCGCTTCCTCGTCGTCGCTCCCAAAGAGGGTGGTCATCAGTGCTCGCCCGACGACACTTGTCAGGAGGGAAAACAATCCGAGACCGGCGAGCATCGTGCCACCCGCAACGATGCGCCCGCCCAGGGTTACGGGGAACATGTCACCGTAGCCGGTCGTCGTCAACGTCACGATCGACCACCAGTACGCCTTGGGGACGCTTGTGAAGGTATAGACCGGATTTGACCAACCTTTGTCGGCGCGCTCTTGATAGATCTGGACCATGTGATCATCGGCCCATTGCGGCGGCGCTTCACCCTTTTTTTCGGCATCGGAGACTGCGGTCAAAGCGTCGGCAGTGAGCTCAGGAACTCCAGGGTGCACCCCCTCGAATTGGTAAAGCAACGACGAACTGATCGTGAGGACCGTGAACAGGCAGATCGCGTAGATCTGGATGTCCATGAGGAACGTGCTTTTCTTCTCGGTCGCCTGAGCCGCCGATTCACTCGCTTTCTCTGCAGCGAGCTTCAACAACTTCAGCATCCGCATGACTCGCAAGATGCGTAGTTGCCGAAGGAAGACGAGGCTCTCAACCCCGCCAAACAGGAGTTCGATGTACGCCGGGGCGATGGCTAGGAAATCGACGACACCCCAGAGCGAGAAAATATAGGCGAGCCGTTTCGGCTGAACCCATACATTTACGGCGTATTCAAAGGTGAAGATCGCAAGTAAAGTGAGATCAACAATATGAAAGACTTCATGCCAATCCTCGACAAGCGGATGCATGGTCTCAAGTGCAAGCACCACGATACTTGCCAAAATGGCAACAAGAATAACCTTGAGCAAATTATTATAGGCGGTCGTTGATGGATCGAGAATCGCGTCTTCAGCGATTCCGCGAATGCCTGATGACCGGGCAATAGGCATTCGGTGCGAGGCGCTCTGATCAGTCTGATTTGGCGTGTGCGGATGATGCGCGCCGTTGGTGTCGTTGTGGGTGGCGCCGTTGGATGTGTGCCTCTCGGCAGATGGTGACGTCGTTCGGGCTTCTTTTGCCACGCTCGCTCCTCCGGACTCGGCGCAAACAACTGGCTGACTCGGCATGCAAGATTGCGTGTCAGTTGGCGGAAGCACGCGTGTGCCGACCGCAATCTCGCCGACGGTACGTCGCGTACCCAAAAAGTGATGGCAGGATACCAAGGTATCGGTGGAAGTGGTCCGGCGCTACACTCTCCCGCACCCGTTTGGTCGGTCAGTCAGCTATCTGTTGACTACGACGCCCGACATGTGCGGAGAGGACAGGTCCGTGTCGAAACAGTACGACGCTCCGCCCGCGATGGCTATTGACGCCTCCAAGGATTACACCGCGACAATTACCACATCGTTGGGTGACATCGTCATCCAGTTATACGCCAAGTCTGCGCCAGCAACAGTCAATAATTTCGTGTTTTTGGCGAACGAAGGGTTTTACGATGGGGTGACCTTCCATCGGGTGATCAAGGGCTTCATGGTTCAAACGGGTGACCCGACGGGGAGCGGTCGTGGTGGGCCGGGATATCGCTTCGACGATGAGGCATCCGCTCTTAAGCTAAAACATTCAGGCCCTGGAACGCTCTCAATGGCCAACGCCGGCCCAAATACCAACGGCAGCCAGTTCTTTATCACGCATGTGCCAACGCCGCATCTCGATGGGCGACACGCCGTCTTCGGCACGGTGATCAAGGGAATGGACGTCGTGAACGCAATCCCCGAACGTGACCCGGGCCGTGCAACTGCGCCCGGTCTGGCGATTGAAACTATCTCGATCAGCGTCGAATGACGTGAGGCTCGAACCGGGTTTGAGCCGGTAGCAAGGCGCCCCTCACCCTCGCTCGGGGTGTGGGGCGCCGTTTTGTGTAACGACCAATGGTCAGTGCCTCAACGTCGCGCCGTCGCCTGCAGCGGTACCTCCGAGTGTGCCGACAATCTGGAGGGCGTTTGCGAGTGGAGCGTCGTCCTCTGGCCCAATATCTCCGGGGTCGTCCTCCCCCACATTGCTTGACCCGAAGAGCGAACTCATCAGTGATCGGCCAATGACGCTCGTCAAGATGCCGAAGAGCGCTAGTCCAGCAATCATGGTCATCATGCCGACAATGCGCCCGAGAATTGTCACTGGGAACATGTCGCCGTAGCCGGTGGTCGTAATTGTAACGATTGCCCACCACATTGCGACTGGAACATTGACAAACTGCGTACCAGGCACATCAACTTCCAGCGTATATACGAGTGTTGATGATAACGTCAATACAGTCAACAGAGCGATAAGGTAAATTTGAAGATCCATCCAGAACGTCGTGTTACCGCCAGAGAGGGTGCCTTCAGCGTTTGCCACTGCACTCTTCATAAGTTTAAGAATCCGGAGCATTCGTAGAACTCGAAGTATCCGGATAATTTTGAACGCGACACCGTGAGAAAAATCTACTGGCATTCCAAACGAAGATGTCAGAGCGAGCGTGATGGTAATGTACGTTGGGAGGATGGCAAATAAATCGACCAGACCCCAAAATCCGAGTGCATAGTCGCGCTTCCGATCAGCGAGATATAAGTACGCAAGATATTCGAACGTGAAAGCAATCATCATAATTGCTTCAAAAGTGTCAAATGTGGATGACCAAACTTCGTGGAATTCTGCAACAGAATTCAGGATCACCACACCAATTGACGCGAGGATCAGGATGGTGATCGTGCGACGCACCCACGAATACAGGCGTGTCCGCTCATCGACAAAGGCGGCGTGAAGCAAGCGATCGAACGACGTGGTTTGCGCGCCTGATCCGAGCTGAAGGTCCTCCATCCCGCCAGTGTTCCGAACGACTTCCTGCACAACCCCACGTGCAGCAGCACCGAATCCGGCAAACGCGTTCGTTGGCGTTCCGTCTTGCGCGCGGTCAGTCGGTGTGGGCGTGGTGCCCGGCACCAGTGCACGAACCCCCCCAATCAGGAGCCGGATGTTCGCTGCACGCTGCAAGGCGACGGGGTCCTCGTTGCTTCGGCGACCGAAGAGCGATCGCATGAGCGTCCGGCCAACGACACTGGTCAGGAGCGAGAAGAGTGCGAGGCCACTAAGCATGGTGAGCGCCCCGACCACTCGCCCCCATGCAGTCACGGGATACATGTCTCCGTAGCCCGTCGTCGTTAGTGTCACGAAGCCCCACCACAACGCCATCGGGACGTTGTCGAACGTCCACGTCGGTACCGGCCATCCTTGTTCAGCACGCTGCTGGTACAGGATGACTATTGGGTCGGAGACCCACGCAGCCTTGTCCGGCGCGGTGCCATCGACCAACTGCTTCAGTGCTTCGGCAATTGGCGGCGCGTCCGGCGGGTACGCCTCGATGTGATAGATCAGGGTTGCGCTAATGATAACGACCGTAAAAAGACAAATTAAATAGATCTGGAAGTCAAGCCAAAACGTGTTACGGTCGCGCACCGTCGCGGTAGATTCTGATGCGCGCTCACTTGCGAGCTTCATCAGTTTGAGCATTCGTAACACACGCAAGATGCGAAGTTCGCGGAGAAATCCGATTTGCACGCCAGGCAAGATGGCGCCGCTACTGCCTGTTCCGGCGAGTAATGCGAGAAACGATGGCGCAATTGCTACAAAATCAATGACACCCCAAACGCCAAACACGTATCGTTTGCGATCAGGCGCAACCCATATGTTACAAACATACTCAACAGTAAAGATTACAAGAAGAATGTGATCAAGAAATTCGAAAATGTATAAGTAATCTTCGTGGAATGGATGAACCGTCTCAAGAGTTAATGCGACAATCGAAACAAGAATAGATCCAAGGATCACACTGAGCGTGTGACGATACGTTGCACTCGCCGGTGCAAGAAGCGCGCGCTCAACAAGCGCGCGCAGTCCAGTCGAAGCGTTCGGTAGCGAGATCGTCATCTGAACTGGTCGACTGACGCGATGCCGCGACAGAGGTCGGGCGAACGGCCCGTCACAAGGGCGTCGCAAATTGCTCTCGTAGTATATGAATGGTCGGCGCAGTCGAACAGACTGGGCCGCCGTGCACGACGTCGGCTACCCTCCCGGCGATGCGCGGCGGGAATTGGCGAGCTCCGGCGATTCGGGCCGGGAGACTTGTGCGCATCCGGCGAGCGACGGAATCGGATCAGCCCGCGTTGACCGCGATGCGTGACGACGCCGAAATCGACCATTTCATGGGAGTTGACGCGTCACCGACGGCGTGGTTGTGGCGGCATATCCCTTTGGGCGAGCAAAGTGCCGCATTGACCGACTTGCTTGTGACCACCCTCGACGGCATACCGATTGGCCTGGTCAGCCTGTGGGATCGATCAGTGCCGCACGACGCAGCTGAACTCTCCATTTGGCTTGGCGCGCACTACCGCGACCGCGGACTCGGGACCGAAGCGCTCCGTCTGGCATTGCGTTTCGCGTTCGACGACTTGGAGTTGCATAAGGTCTACCTTCGAGTCCTTGACTACAACCTTCGTGCGCGGCGCGCATATGAGAAGTGTGGCTTCGTGATCGAGGGGTACCTTCGCGAAGAGATGCGCGTCAACGGCGCGTGGCACACGCTGTTGTACATGGGGGCACTTCGTCCCGATTTTGACCTAGCAGAGGAGCGGCTCGGACCCCTCGGAGACGAACCCCGTGCCCCAACGGCGATGGTGTAATCCGCCTTAGCGCTTCGACACCGACTCAGAAGGCGGCCACACTCGATCAAACCGCGCCTCGGCGGTTGCGCGCGTGAGGCGAGGGCGTTCGAGCCACGAAAGTTGCCGTGGGAGCTGAGCGTTGAACGCCTGAATTCGAGCGTCTGTGTACGCCGCACGCTCTAGATA
>CAYFLJ010000085.1:0-6513 GCA_964343985.1 uncultured Thermoflexus sp. | reverse complement strand
GCGTCGTTCGTCCACCCCGCCGACAGCGACGCTTCTGGCGAGCCGTTCGCGTAGACCTCAAGCGTGCCAATCACGTGCCCACGCACGCGCAGTCCCACGCACCAGCCAACCACGCCCTGCGTCGCAACCGGCCGTGACTCACCGTCCGCACGCACGGCATCAAGGACCGCGACCACCTCGTCTCGCGTCCGCACACCCTCCCACCACGACGATGCGCCATGTGAAGCAAGGACCGAGACCTCCCCAGTGGCGGCCGCATCGGTAATGAAACACGCCTCCGCACCGGTAAGGCGGCGCGAAATCTCAACAATGCCCGCAAGAACGTGGTCAAGATCGAGGCTCGACGAGATCGCCTCACCTGCGCTGTAAAGAGTCAACACCTCGTCGAGTGCGCGCACAAGTTGGTCGTGGACTTGCTCGTTTTCGATCGCGGTTCCGAGATGAGCGGCGACCGCTTCGATGTCCGCAATCGTCGACGGCAGCCACCCACGGCCCCCCGGCGTCTGCGTCAGGGCGATCGCCCCGAGGGGTGACCCGCGCGAACCTGTCAGTGGCACCACAAGCCACCTGATGCCGGCCCGACCACCTCGCACCGGACCAACCGACGCGGGGGCGTGCGTCGGCGCCACGCAAGCGGCGACGGCTGCACGTATCGGCCCCTTCGCGAGGGCCTCGCCGATGGTCGCGACAACGCGCGGGGACTCTCCGGGGCTACCGGCCAACAACAAGGCGCCGCACTCTGCACGCGCCAACTCGCACACGGCGCGCAGGGCGTGTACGTACCCGTCACCAGACGCGATCGACGTCCCGTGCCCTGCTCGACGCACCGCCATATGCGCCGCCGTTGCGGTGCTTACACCGTCGCTCACTTCCATACGGCGCCCGACTCGCCTGCAGCGGCGCGAACGGCGGCGGACGTCCACTGCGTGGCACGGAATGCAGCGAAACCACCTCCAAATGGCGACACGACTCGGCGCGTTACACGCATGCCGCCGCGTCGGTACCCACGCGACGCGAGTGCCTCGCCAATCGCTGGGTCGTCCACGACCTCATCGCTCAACCATGCTTCTGCCGAAGCGTCAATCGCAGCCAGAGGTTGCGCTGTCGCCGCGTCCCAAACCACGCATCCAGTTTCAGTAACCGCAACAATCAGGCCGCCCAGACTCGCCGGTGACGAAGCCTCAAACTCGAGCCGACCTCGACCGGTCGGCAGCGTCGCAAGCAACCACGAAACCACCGCGGCGCTGACCCCACCTGCACCTTCGTACACTGGATGGTGGATCATGCAATCCAGTCTACCGAAGCATCACAGGACCAGTATCACGCAACAACTCTGGCGCGCCGTCGTGGGGAACCTGCCATCGTGGTGGAACAGCGGCGAACCGCGGTTCTCCTTAGGAGTGTCTGGCGCAATCGTCGATCACAACGGACACGTCCTGATCTTGCGCCATGCCTTTCGGCGTCGCCACCCGTGGGGCCTCGTCTCCGGCTGGGTAAACGCCGGCGAAGCACCAACAGACGCGATGCGTCGAGAGTTACGCGAAGAAACATCGCTTGAGGGTGCCGTCGGGCCAATTCTCGCAATTCGTGGAGATCGTCGCGCGCCAAGCGTTGAGGTGGTGTACTTGGTTCGCGTCGTCAACGGCACATTTCGGCCGAGCGCTGAAACGCCTGAGGGACGTTGGTGCGACCTACGGGAACCGCCACCAGACGGTGTGCACCCGAGTCATCGACCGCTTTTCGAGCTGGCAGCACGTGCCGCCGGCGTCAACTAAGGCGTGCGCTTCGGGCAAGGTCCGGCGCGCGTCCGGTCGCCGCGTCGGCACCGCGTGCCAACAAGTACAGCAGCGTCGACAGCCGATTGAGATACGCGCCGAGCAACCGGTTGGTCGGCAAATCAGCGGCCGGGTCAGCGTCTGCGGCCTCAAGCATCCGAACCACGGTGCGTTCCGCACGCCGAACGACCGTCCGCGCCACATCAATGTGGGCACCGACTACCGAGACACCGGGAAGCACAAACTGCGTCGGGGTCGGTGTCGCGAGGTCAACCTGTTCGCAGGTTCGCGTTAGCCATTCCAAGCGCGGCGCATCAACGCGCGACCCGCCCGCGCGAGAAACGGGGATCGCAATTTCAGCCATCGCCTCGTAGAGGTCGCGCTGAACTTGCTCCAACAGGGTCGCGGCCGCCATGTCGACTAAGTGGAGGTGCGCACGGGCTAACCCGATTACCGACGTCGCCTCGTCAAGGTCGCCAAGTGCGTCGATGGCGACCGACCCTTTCGAGACTCGCCGCTGGCCGAGCAAGTCGGTCGTTCCGCCATCTCCCCGGCCGACGTTTGCTGTCACCATCCCCATAACGGTACCGGTGCTGGCCACCCATTTCTGCGATGTCACGCGATCGAAACGCACAAACTTCGAAGAACCGTCGCGCAGTGATCTGCCGCCGGTTTGGGCAAAGTACCACGTCGCGCTTGTCTCACATCGTGCAACAGTGCCATCCTTACAGCGACGGGGGGCATCCACGCACTGACGCGGGGGATGACGTCAGCTGTCAACGCAGTTCGGTTCGCCTACACGGTGCCGACCTCACGGCAGCGATTCACCACTCTGCCGGCGATCCTCCGCGCCGAACGAAACATTTTCAATCATGTGCGAGACCAACAATACATGAGCACGACTGCGCCGTCGCGTACCTCTGCCGAGGCGACCGTCTCTCCTGAGGAGCTCCACCGCCTCTATCGGATGATGGTCCAAATCCGACGCTTCGAAGAGCGAACTGAGGAGCAGTACACCCGCGACCGTATCGGGGGCTACTGCCACCTGCACATTGGCGAAGAGGCCACGGTCGCCGGCACCGTTGGGTGCCTGACGCCGGACGACTACGTGTTCGGGTCGTACCGGGACCACGGCCTCACGCTCGCAGTCGGCAGTCCGGCACGTGACGTCATGGCGGAACTCTTTGGCAAGGAGACCGGCCAAGCGCACGGCCGCGGCGGGTCGATGCACCTCCTCGATGTGGAACGCCACTTTCTGGGAGGGTGGGGGATCGTCGGCAGCCAGATACCGATCGCCGTTGGCGCGGCCTTCACCCTCGATTATCAGGGTCTACCTGGCGCCGTCTTGTGCATGTTCGGCGACGCGGCGGTGAACATCGGCGCCTTTCATGAGGGCCTCAACCTCGCCGCGATTTGGCATCTCCCTGTCGTCTTCGTGATTACCAACAACCTGTACGGCATGGGTACGTCCGTTGAGATGGCATCGGCCGAACCAGATCTCTTCAAGCGCGCCGCTGCGTACCGCATGCCTGCGGAGCGGGTCGATGGCCAAGACGTACTTGCGGTGCGCGAGGCGACACAACGCCTGATGCGGTTGGCGCGCGAAGAACGCCAGCCAGCACTCCTCGAGTGCATGACCTATCGCTATCGCGGTCACTCCGTCGCCGACCCGGGCAAGTCGTACCGACCGCCTGAAGAGATCGAGGCGTGGAAGCAGCGTGACCCTGTCCTCTTGTTCGAAAAGTACCTGCGGGAGCGAGGTCTCATCGACGACACCCACGTCGCTGAGGTCCGCAACGCCGTCGAAGCCGAAGTCCAAGACGCCATTGACTTCGCCCTTAAGAGTCCCGACCCAGACCCACGAGACCTGTATCAGCACGTGTACGGCGACGCCGCTCAGGCAGAGTTCGCGCGCATGGCGGTCGGCGCCCCGTTCGGCGAGGCAAGCATCAACGCGCGCCCGTGGAACGATCACGCGTAGCAATGTCGCGCCACAACCGCGCCGAACCGCCAACGCCGCACGGCACCGCCACCTCTGCGCCCCCACGCTGACCATGGAAGGGGGTTACACATCGTGCGCCCCTCGGAGAACGACCAGAATGCCTGAGATGACCTATCGCGAAGCCCTGCGCCAAGCCCTGCGCGAAGAGATGACACGTGACCAAAGCGTCTACGTCATCGGCGAGGAGGTCGGTCGCTTCGAGGGTTCCTACAAGGTGACCCAAGGCCTGTTCAAAGACTTCGGCCCGAAGCGCGTCCGAGAGGCGCCAATCGCCGAAGAGGGCTTTATGGGCATCGGCGTTGGGTCGGCGATGCTCGGCCTCCGCCCAGTCGTCGAGATCATGACCCTCAACTTCGTCCTCGTCGCGATCGACATGGTCGTCAACCACGCGGCCAAGGTGCGCTACATGTTTGGCGGCAAGCTCAAGGTGCCGATGGTCATCCGCACCCCCGGCGGTTCCGGCAAGCAACTCACGGCGCAACATTCTCAGTCGTTCGAGGGGTGGTTCGCCAATGTCCCCGGGATGAAAGTCGTCGCGCCGGCAAATCCGGCCGACGCCAAAGGCCTCCTCAAGGCGGCCATCCGCGACGACGACCCGGTACTTTTCCTCGAAAATCTCACGATCTATAACCTGCGAGGCGAGGTGCCCGAGGGCGAATATGTCGTCCCGATCGGCGTCGCCGCTGTTCCACGCGTTGGTACCGACCTGACAATCGTTTCCCACTCCTACGGCACGGTGCGCGCCCTCCAGGTGGCCGACCGCCTTGAGGCCGAAGGCATCAGCGCGGAAGTCGTCGACCTCCGCAGCCTCCGCCCCCTCGACATGGAGACGGTGGCGAACTCCGTCCGCAAGACACACCGGGTCCTGTGCGTCGAGGAAGGGTGGCCGTCGTTCGGGGTCTCTGCCGAAATCGCAGCCCGCATCCAGAAGGCCTGCTTTACCGACCTCGACGCCCCCGTCGAACGAGTTGGTGGTGCCGAAGTGCCGATGCCGTACTCCCGGCCGCTTGAGCGAGCCGCCCAAGTCAACGACGACAAAATTCTCGCCGCCGCCCACAGTCTCTTGGCCGAAAGCGGGATGCTTCGCCGCGGCGTCGCTGTGTCGTAAGTCGCCGATGACGATCCACGTGCGATCGATCAATCTCCCGTCGCCACGTCCAGACCATCTTCGAACGGAAGCCGACCGACATGCCTGAAGAGATCGTGATGCCTCGCCTCTCCGACACGATGCAGGAGGGGACAATCGCCCGATGGGCCAAGAGTGAAGGCGACCCTGTCAAGTCTGGCGACGTCCTCATGGAGGTGGAGACCGATAAGGCGACGCTTGAACTGACGTCGTACCACGATGGCACCGTGGCGCAGATCGTCATTGGCAGCGGTGGCACCGCGCCGGTCGGTACTGTCGTTGGGATCATTGCCCTGCCCGGCGAATCGGTCGAGTCGGTTCGGGTAGGTACCGGACCCGCAGCGCCCGCCCCGCCCGCACCCGCCACCGACGTCGCCTCCGCGGCGCACGCAAACGGCGCGGTCGTCGCCCCAACGACGGGGGCCCATGTGGCCACTGCGCTTGCCGACGCCCGCGAGGTCAAGGCGTCGCCACTCGCACGAGTCCTCGCCGAGGGCGCCGGCATCGACCTGCGCGCCCTCGCTGGCCACGGCAGCGGCCCTGGCGGGCGCATCGTTCGCGCCGACGTCGAACATGCCATCGAAACGGGTAGCGCCGCGCCACTCGCCCCCGTTTCACCGGCCGCACCGGTTGCTCCCGTTGCCCCAGTGGCTCCGGCAGCGCCCATCGCTCCGCTCGCCCCCGCAGCCCCAGCCGCCAACGGTGACGGTTTCACCGATCACCCGCTCAGTCGGATGCGTCAAGCCATCGTTCGAGGCATGGGCATCGCCAAGCCCGGTATCCCGCACATCTATCTCACCCTCGAAGCAGAGATGGACGCCGCCCTCGCCCTCCGTGCGCAGGTCAATGCAGCGACCGCCGGCGACCCGAAGTCCAAGCTTTCCGTCAACGACTTCGTCATCAAGGCCGTCGCCCTTGCCTTGCGCGCCTACCCCGCGATGAATGCGTGGTACGTCGAGGCCGGTTCGGACGGTGCGCCGCGCATCCGAACCTGGGCACCCATCAACGTCGGCGTGGCCGTCTCTCTTGATGAAGGCCTAATCGTCCCGGTCATTCACGACGCCGTCGATAAGTCCCTTGTCGCCATCGCCCGCGAAGCGAAGGACGTCTACGACCGTGTACGCGCGGGTAAGCCCGGCTCGAACGATTTACAAGGCGCCACCTTCACAATCAGCAACCTTGGTGCCTACGGCATCGAAGAGTTCGCCGCAGTCATTCCGACGCCGCAGGCCGGCATCCTCGCCGTCGGCGCCGCGGTGCCTCGCGCCGTGGTGCGCGATGGCCAAATCGTCGCCCGCACGATGATGGCGATGACGATCTCGGCCGATCACCGTGTGGTCGATGGCGCTTACGCCGCGCAGTTCCTGCGTGAGGTGCAGCGCATCCTCGAACACCCGTTCGCCCTCGTCGCGTAACTCGACACCACGCTCCGCCGTCGCGCATGGCACGATTCCCGCAACCGGCATCGCCATGTGGCGCAGGCCGGTCGTGGGCCGCCACTGCCCAACCGCTCACCAACGACCATTCATAAGCGTTCGCCACAACGCTTACTCGTACGCGCAGGAAGGAACCGCACCATGTCGGCATCGGGCACGGCCCCCTACGACCTG
>CAYFLJ010000084.1:0-6538 GCA_964343985.1 uncultured Thermoflexus sp. | reverse complement strand
CTCTCCTTCGTCGCATCGGGCATCCTCCTTGGTGGTGGCGATTGGGTCACGGCCGAGGCCCCAAGGTGGGGTTGACGGTCGGGTCAGGTTGAGTGGGGTGCCTGTCAAAAGGATTGGCCGTGTGTGAACCCGGCTCCGCGTGGCCCACCGATTCGAGCGGGGTATCGAGGGTTTGGGCAAGGCGCTCGATGTGACGAAAGAAGGTCACCCGATCTGCGGGGGGCGTCGACTCTAAGAAGCGTTTCACGAGGGTGCGTTGCACGCGCAACAGCGACGAGGCCATTTCGGCAGCCGCGGGTGAGAGGCGCACCTGCACGACTCGGCGGTCGTCGGTGCTTCGGACCCGTTCGACCATGCCGTGCGCGACCATGCGATCCACCAGAAGGCTGATCGCCGAAGCAGAGACGCGCAGGCGTGAGGCCAATTCGGAGATTGTGCCGGCGCCCCGCTCCGAGAGTTCGATGCATAACTGGATTTGTGCCGGAGATGGCCGGGCGCGCATGGCCGTGGGTGGCAGGACTTCGCATGACAGGCGAACCGCTTCGGCCATATGAAATTGGCGATGTGCCTGCATGGCGCGGTCGAGAGTCGCGAAGACCTTCAAGAGCTCAACGACTAAATCGTTGTCCGACAGCGGGTCGTCAATCGCTCGCACCGCGTCGGATCTCATTGCGGCGGGGGGAGGGAGGACCCGCCGTTGCTTTGTTTCCATAAACCTTTTGGAAGACTAAAGTTGTTTCGGAGCGACCGTCAAGCGAGGCTTATCGATCCGTTCGGCGTCGTCACGGCATGGTCGTGATCTGGTGACGATGGGTTTGGTGCCGAGAGTCGAAGGACGTGCGTCGCTGCCCTACCCTTCTCAAGCCCGTTACACCTCCCGTCGACGTGCTCCGATTACTGGCTAGGAACTCGCGGCGGGAAGGAACGGGCAATGCAACGCGTGGCGTTCATCCTGAAGGTGCGGCAGGATCGTCTGGAGGAGTACAAGCGTCGCCACGCCGAGGTGTGGCCAGACATGCTGGACGCATTGCGCGAGACCGGATGGCACAACTATTCGCTGTTCATGCGCCCAGATGGACTGCTCTTCGGGTATCTCGAGACGCCCGACTTTGAGGCGGCGCGTGCAGGCATGGCGGCACGCGAAGTTAACGCGCGGTGGCAGGCGGACATGGCGCCGTTTTTTGAGAGCTTGACTGGGAACCCAGACGAGGCGATGTTGCCGCTCGAAGAGGTCTTCCACCTTGACTGACGAGACCGGACGGCAGGTCAAGGCGCCGGAGGCATCGCTGCGACGGTTCCCTGAACCGTTGCGGACGCCGCGCCTGATTATTCGCCGGTACACGCGCGCGGATGCACCAGCGCTCTTTGGCGCGGTGAACCGGTCGCGGACCTCCCTTTTAGAGTTCATGCCATGGGCGCGGACATCACACCTTGTGATCGAAGACACCGAAGAGTGGATCGGGCGGGAGCGAGCACGGTGGCTTGTTCAGGACACAGAGCTTGGGTTCGGCATCTTTCGTCCAGACGGTGTGTTCGTCGGTGGGATCGGCGCCCACGCAATCGATTGGTCGGTGCCGCGCTTTGAGTTGGGCTATTGGCTTGACGACCTGTCAGTCCGGCGTGGCTACATGCAGGAGGCGGTGCGCGCCATGACACGTGCCTGCTTTGATCGATGCCACGCATCGCGCGTAGAGATTCGGTGCGATGCCCGAAACGTGCGAAGTGCGCGTGTGGCGGAGGGGTGCGGGTTTTACCTCGATGGCACCTTGCGGGGACACGCGCGTGGAACTGACGGGTCAATCCGAGACACAATGGTATGGGGAATGACGGCGACTGATGCGCTGAAGATACGCAAGGCGTGGGACGCGGCGGACGAAGCCTTAGGGCCGTGACCCGCAAACGGCGAACCAGTTGGGCTGGCGCGCCGTTTGCGGTGCTGCCGGTACAGGCACTGGCGACTAGTCGCCCGTGTGATAGACCACCCAACACTCGGAGGTGCCGTCTTGGCCGTCCTTCAAAGCGAGGGTGAAGTTGCCTGGCCGAACGTGGCGCTCGTTCAGGAGGCGCTCAAGCTGCGCGGGCACCGCCATGTCGTAGCGGTCGCGTAGGACGGCGACGTGCCATCCGCCCATCGTTGACTGACGCATCGGGCGCGCTGGCGCCACTCGCTCTGGCCGTTCAACGCGTTCGACACGTTCGATTCGTTCTGGACGCGGCGGGCGCACTGGGCGCGGCGCGACCTCTGGTGGGGCGCCAATCACGGTCACGACGCTCGCGGCGAGGCCTCGGCCACCTTCATCTTGGTGGCAAGTGACCTCGACCTCTTGACCGGTGCGCAACGCGTCGAACGCATGGGGCCCCGAGTCGATCGCCGAGGCGTGGAAGAAGACCTCCGTGCCCTCTTCGATGCGAATAAAGCCGAAGCGCCGTGGCCGATTCAGCCGAGCGACCGTACCTCCAAGGTGGCCACCCGGGTGTTCGGTGTTCGGTGCCGGCCGCGGAGGCCGTCCTTGGAACTGCCCGTCGTGGGCTTCGTCATGGTCGTGGCCGTCGTGGCCATGTCCGTCATGGTCGTGGGCGTCGATCTCGCCGTCGTCGTGGGGAAGGGGATCGGTGGGGAACGGGCGATATTCGCTCATCGTGCCTGTAGTCCTTGAGATCGTCTCGAATGGGCGTAATCGAACGGAGGCGAATGGATACCCCTCGGTCCTGATGATGCCGGAGTATATCGCGCCACTCTAAATCGGCCCTGAGGAGGTTGGTTCTGGGGCACCGTGCTACGATGCCCGGCGGGCGTTGGCGCCCCGTTGTGCGCCAGAATGGAGGGCCAATGGCAGGTCGCATCGGCGTCGGTATCGTCGGGTACGGCCTAGCAGGTAGGGTCTTTCATGCGACCCTGATCAGGCACGTTCCGGCACTTGAGGTGGTAGCGGTCGTCACCCGTGATAGCGTCCGCCGCGCCCAAGCGTCAGCGGATCTTCCCGATGCGCGCCTCTATGACACTCCGGAAGCGCTCTTTGCAGACGACCACGTGGATGTCGTCGTGGTTGCGACACCGCACGACACGCACCTGCCATTGACGTTGGCAGCGACCGCGGCGGGCAAACATGTCGTCTGCGACAAAGTGATGTGCCTAAATGCCGACGAGGGCGAACAGATGTGCGCCGCGGCCGAGGCTGCGGGCGTCTTGCTCTCGGTGTTTCAGAATCGGCGCTGGGACGCCGACTTCCTGACGGTGCAGGACGTGTTGGCGAAGGGCTTGGTTGGCGAGCCGTTTGTCATCGAGTCGTGCGTCACTGGGTATCGCCTGACCCCCGGGTACAAGTTGCCGTCAGGCGACCTGCCTCGAGCGTGGCGCACCTACGCGGAGTTCGGTGGCGGGCCGTTTCGCGATTGGGGGGCGCACCTGCTTGATCAAGCCGTGCAACTCGTCGGCGACCGGCCGGTGCGCGTGCACGCAGACTTTCAGTACCGACGTGACTGGAACGTTGAAACGGCAGGAACAGCGCTTATTACCTATGCGAGTAATGAAGGCCGCGTCGGCGATGGGCTTCGGTACGTCATTGAGGTCGGCAACATTTCGGCAATTGCACGTCCGCGGTGGTACATCCGTGGGTCCGAGGGTGCGTACATTCAGTATGGGCGTGATGCGCAGGAAGCCGCCTTGCACCGAGGTGAGGTCGGGCCGCGTCCAATGGACCCTGAGAACGCGCCGCGTCTCGTTCGCGACGTCAATGGCACGATGCAGGATGTCCCGATTGAGGGTGCGTCGGGGAATTACCTTGCGTATTACGAGAATGTCGCGGCGGCAGTTCTGGGTGAAGCCCCGCTTGCGGTGACTGGTCGAAGCGTTTTACCGGCGATTCGGCTCATTGATGCGGCGCTGCGGTCGGCCTCGACTGGAGCTGTCGTGATGCCAGAAGTTGGCCGCGGTTGAACAACGCCCCGAGCAGTGCCCCACTCGCTCGCCCAACGACGACTGGAACCACCTTAATGGCTGAGACAACTTCCGCCCACCGGGTCATGCTTGAGGGCACTGACGTCCACTTGGTTGACGCCACTGGTGCGACGGCCAAGATCCAAGTGGCGTTCGGCAACAACGTTTGTGACTACCGCGTCCCTGTCACGGGACGCGCCGCCCCGGTGGAGGTCCTGATCACGCCCGACGCGTCTGGCGGGTACTCGTACGGCAACCCAATCTTGTTCCCATTCCCGAACCGCGTGAAGGGTGGCACGTACATCTTTGAGGGGCGCACGCATCAACTTGACGTGAACGAGACGGCGCGAGGGAACCACATCCACGGCTTGGTGAACCGGCGCCCGTGGGTGACTGAAGCGGTCGGTGCCGACGATGTGCGCGGAGCCTGGCATCGTGCATCACTTGACCTGTCCTCCGATGCGGAGATCCAACGGCAGTATCCATTTGGTGCCAAGATCGCGGTCACGACATCGCTACATGGCGGCGTGTTGGTCCAGGTGACCGTAGTGGAGAACCATGGTGCTGGACGCATGCCCATGGGATACGGCATCCACCCGTGGTTTCCCGTGACGCTTGGTGGGACCCCGCGGGAGGCGTCTCGTGTGCGCGTGCCGGCGGCGGCAATCTGGGAACTCGACAATCTTGTACCGACGGGCGCAGTGAAAGTGGTTGACGGCACCGAACTCGACCTGCGTGCGTGGCCGGAGATTGCCACGCGCGAGCTCGATCACGTGTACACCGCCGTCGAACGGCGCGCCGACGGATGGACCGAGGCGGGCGTCATCTACCCGGACGAAAACCTGCGCCTGCTTCTTGAGGCAAGCCCAGAGTTTCGCGAATGGGTCATCTTTGCGCCGCCCTTCCGGCCGGTCGTGTGCCTTGAGCCGTATACCGGAACGACGAACGCAGTCAACCTCCAGAATGACGGGGTCGATGCCGGGTTGGTCGTTGTCGAACCGGGGGGGTCGTGGACCGGCGAGGTGCGATTTTCGCTGCGCCCCGCCTGACCGTCGTGGTTACGGCGTGCCGCTCCAAGCGATGCGATAGATGGCACCGGCCACGTCGTCGGTGAGGTAGAGCGCCCCGTCTGGGCCTTCCTGAATGTCCACGGGGCGCCCCCATGCGTCGCCCGGGCCGCGCGTGCCGCGATTCCAACCGACGACAAAATCTTCGGTACCTATGGGGGCACCGTTGGCATCGAGGCCAATTCGCACGACCTTAAAACCGGTCTGCACTGAGCGATTCCACGACCCGTGGAAGGCGGCGAATGCCGAACGTCGGATCGCTTCCGGAGCAGCGGTGCCGCGGAGGAACGCGATGCCGAGCGGCGCAGAGTGCGCTTGTTCGCCGTGGTACCGCGTGAGGCCTTGGCACTCCGGGTTGCGATTGGCCACCCGACTATCGGCGCGCCACCCGTTCGGCGTCCAATAGCAGTACGGCCAACCGTAGTTCGCGCCCGCTTCGACTGACGTCACCGGTTCTGGCGGGATGTTGTCGCCGAGGTTATCCCGCTCGTTCGTGGCGGCCCAGAGTTGGCCGGTGACTGGATCGAAAGTGAGGTCGACGACGTTTCGCAGGCCACGGGCGTATTCGGCACCGTCGCCATCGGGGGTGTATCGCCAGATCGTGCCGCGGCGCGCATCGGCTTCGACGCAGACGTTGCAACTTGATCCGAATGCGATGTAGAAGTTCCCTTCGGGGTCGAGGGCGAGGGGCCGAAAGTGATGGGCGCCGCACCCCGAGTCTGGCAAGCCTGAGACGGAGTTTCCGAGGGGGACAGGACGTCCCTCGCCGTTCTGGTGCGCGAAGCGGGCGATAGTCGTCGATTGGGCCACGAACAGGTCGTCGCCGCGAACGACGGTGCCGTACGGGCAACGCAGGCCGGTGAGGACCGTACGTGTTGCGTCGGCGACACCATCGCCATCGGTGTCGCGTACGCCGACGATTTCTCCTGAGACCGGAAGGCTTACAAGCCACTCGCCCCACGGCGCCCACGTCAGTGCTCGGGGACGCTCAATGAGCGCAAATACCGAGACGGATACGCCGCCTGGGACATCAAGGGTGCGGGGTTGGGCGAACGCTCCGACACGCATGGAGTCGGCGACAGCAATTGTGGTTTCGACAAGTCCGGTTGCGCGCGCCGAGAGGGCGACTGAACCCTGTTCTGGTTGTGTGACCGCGGCTTCCGTTGCCCGCGTCTGCCAACGCGCAAGCCGTATCGACACGAGTGATGCCATCACGATGATGAGGGCGACGCCAGCAACCGCGACGGTCCGACGGGTCATTGAAGCACGTGTCGAAGGTGTGGCCTGCGTCATCGTGACCCTCCTCTGGCCTGTTGGCACCGGAGAAAGGCTACCGCGGGATCATGAAGATTCGGGGATCCGAGCCACGATCCAAACGCAATCGACGCGTAGTTGCCGCCGAGGCGCCCTCAAGCGTCGAACCTCACGACCCGCGTGAGGTCGGCACCCGTGAGGTCGGCACCGGAGAGGTCGGCACCGGAGAGGTCGGCACCCGAGAGGTGTACTCCACGCAAGTCACTGCCACGCAGGTCAA
>CAYFLJ010000083.1:0-6551 GCA_964343985.1 uncultured Thermoflexus sp. | reverse complement strand
TCCACGCCGAACCCGACGGCGACGTCCACGCCGAACCCGACGGCGACGTCCACGCTATCACCAAGTCAAGTCGTGACCGGTGCGACAGCCACGAGTACGAGTGTGCCTGGTGGTGCCCCGACGGCGAGCGCCTCACCGACTTCAACCGGGACCGCTGTTCCAACAGCAACAGCAACAGCAACAGCAACAGCAACAGCGACGGCGTCAGCGACACCGACGGCGTTCCCGACCGTGACCCAAAGTGCCACGTCGACTCCCACTCCGTCGCGAACAGCAACTGCGACGTCGACGGCGACGGCATCGCGGACGTCAACGCCGACGCGTACCGCCACGCCAGTCGGGACGACGGAGATCATGATCACCATGGCCCTTTGGCGTGCCGTGCCACCTCCGGCCTCCGCACACGCCGTGGTCGCGCACGTCGCGATCTACCCAGGCACCTCGCTCCCCGGCCAACGAACCGCCGTGTACGAGACCGATGCCACGGCAAACCAGTCCGGGATCATCGATCTCGTTGTCCCCGGCCTTGATGGGTATTACGACGTCGTCGTCCGCCCGACCGGTGCGATTTCACACGAGCGAAGCGCCGTCTCGTTGCGCCCGCACGCTGCGAAGGAATTGCTCTTCACCGCCGACCAATTTCGTGAGGGCGACGTAGACGCCAACGACCGTATCGATCAGGCCGACCTTGACCGCGTCGTCGCAGCGTACGGAAAAGTTGTGGGAGACGCCGGTTTCGATGCCGCCGCCGACCTCGATCGAGACGGCGAAGTCACGGTTCTCGATATAAGCGCGACCGTGCGAGGACTCGGTTTGGTTGGCCCTATCCCCGTTGGTTAATTGCCGAGGTAACCTCGCCACTCTCCCCAGTTTCACCGGTCGGCACGGCATATCACCATGCGTTCCCCTTTACCGTCGCAGTGGGGGAGAGGCTAGGGATGGGGAATTGGGGGAAGGGCGATCGTTGCGATCGGCCACCGCGAAGTTGGTCACAAGCACATTGATTCGTCGCATACACCCGGGCTGCGCGTCGCCACCAACCGGTGTCAGGAAGCGATCCCGATGCGATCAAGGCGGGTCCAAGTCGACGTGAACGGCGGTTGTAGCGAAGGAATCTCACGCTGCCCGCGCTTCGGCGGCGCGCGGTGTGCCAGACGACGTGGTTCGGGTGACATCGGAGGATGCGTTGGTGCCGCCTCCGACCCGTCGATAACGAGGACCGCATCACCGTCGAGGCCGCGGAGCACGCCGTCAACGATCCACCCAACGAATTTGCCCGGGTAGGTAAAGACGAGGTCGCGATCAAGGTATAGGAGTGCCGTACCGTCGTACCCGAACACATTCACACAGTCGTCGGTGTACGCCACGGGCACCCCGCGCCAATCGCTCAGGACGTGACGCGTTCCGGCGGTCAGAACGGGACCAGATGCCCGACGTTCGGTCGCGTCGATAACCTCACCGAAAAGGTCTGAGCACTGTTCACGGAACATCGCTGCCGGGCGCACCCCCGGTTCGGTGCACTGGTTGAGCGTCGGACGTGTGTCAGCGGTACGCCTCGACTCAAGCCGGTTTGCGTCCCGCGTCGCGGTCTCCCAGTCAAAATGGTCACTGTTCAGCCGCCATTGGATGCCCGACGGTCCGTCAATCCAACTCTGCAAGCCGTCGGTAAACACTGCGCGTCCGTCGCTGCGACGAACCACAAGCAGGCCCGTGGTGGTCGGTTGGATGGTGTCGCCGTTCACCGCAGTGATCGGTGACGCCGTGCACGCACCGATTGTGCGCCGCTCAAGGCTGCGTTCGAGGCCAGCTGCTTGGGGGATCAATGCGCACGCCGCCGCGCTTGAGCGAGGTGCCAAGCCAACAAGCACGACCAACGAGGTACCTGCGATGAGCGCGCGCGCCAACCATCTTCCGAACCGGCGCATGTAACTCCCTCAAGATCACGCTCAGAGTTCGCGTTCGCGACTACCCTGTGAACGGTTCATATGAGGATCGTACGCGCGGGTCATCCCAAACTGGTCATCGCACCATTATCAACGCGTTAAACGGCGGTCGCAGTCTGGTCGCGGCGACGTGTGGGAGAGGTTGCGGACGCGAACGCCGGCGCTAGACGTTAGGGTCGCGCGACAAACCGGTAACCCACGCCCGGCTCCGTGACGATGTGCCGCGGCTCACTGCCCGACGGGTCGAGCTTTCGCCGCAACTGACCGATATAGACGTGCAAATAGTGTTGGTCGGTGCCTTGCACGCCACCCCAAACCGCCGTGAGGAGCATCCGGTGCGTCATGATCCGGTCCGGGTTCGTCATAAGTGTCTTCAGCAAATCGAACTCGGTCGGAGTCAATCGGATCGGGGTTCCGGCACGCGCTAACGTGCGTCGGTCGAGATCGAGTTCGAGGTCTCCAGCGCGGACGACGGCATCGGTTCCCGATTCAGGTTTCGCCGCGTGGCGGAGGGCAACTTGAATGCGCGCCAGTAACTCACGCATGCCGAACGGCTTGGTGAGGTAGTCGTCTGCGCCGGCCGTCAAGGCTTCGACCTTTGATGCCTCGCTTTCGCGTGCGGAGAGCACCACAATCGGCGTCGATCGTTCCGTCCGCACCCAACGCACGAGGTCGATGCCATCGCCGTCGGGCAACCCCAAGTCAAGCAGGATCACATCGGGTGGCCTGTGGCTGAATGCCTTGCGCGCCTGGTCGAGTCCCTCCGCCTCTTCGATGTCGTATCCGTGGCTGACCAAGCCGCGTCTGACCGCCGTGACGATGTACGGGTCATCGTCCACGACAAGGATTCGCGCGCCTCGGTTCGGCATTTCAGGAGTCCTCCAAATCGGATCACCGGGGGGATTGCCCCCCGCCCCATCATTGTGTCCCGCGCGGATCCATCGACGGTTCCGCAAAGAGACAAATGGGAACCGTGGGGCGTATCCCCTGAGGCGATGCTGAGACGTGCGACCCGTGGCCCGGCCCGTTTGGTCGGGACGACATCAGTCTGCCGCAGGACGGAGTCCAATCAGGCAGGGTCTCGTCGTACCAACCGCTGCCGATGCACCGGGTTCACACTCAAACCGCCCCCGCGGCGTTGTTGCGAAACACCGCGGCGACGGTAGCATGCACAGCAGGGGAGTGCCGGTTCTTGCGAAGGGACCTACTGTGGCCCGTAGATCCAACGAACGATGCGTCCGTATCGTCGATTCAGGATTCAGACCCGACGGCTCGACCGGATAGGCCGAAGTGTGCTGCCTGGATCGACTTGGTTGCGCCGAGCGAGGCAGAACTCGCCGCCGTGGGGCGTGAGTTCGGTCTTGACTCACTCCTCCTCGAGGCGCTGGCCCGTCCGGCCCGCCGTCCAGGCTTCACGATGTTCGGTGACGTTGGCCTTTTGGTCGCGTACGCCGCAACCCCACGCCTGCTCACGCGAAATACCGCGCGCCGCCACATGACACCGACGCCTATGCCGGTCCGACGTCCACGCGCGGTCGATGTCGGACTACCGTGGCTCGTCACCCGGCGATTTCGTGCTGACCAAGTTCAACTCGCGATCCGTGACGACCTGATGATCACGGTGCGCGCAGGGCCAGTGGTTGATGTTGAAACCGCATGGGATCGGTGGGCCGCGCAGTGCGCCTCCGCCCAACCGCATTGCGGTCTCCCGGCGTACTTTCTACTCGACACGATCGTAGACACGTACATTCCAATCCTCGACGGCATCATCGAGGACGTGGGTGATGTCGAGCGACGTCTCCTCGACGGCAATATCGATGCCGGGAAGGCGCTCGACCTGCAAGATTTATTCCGATGCAAACGCGACCTTGCACAGTTTGGTCGGGTAGTGAATCCCCAACGCGCCGCCATTACCGCGCTTTGGCGCCTTGCCCACGAACTCGTCCACGCCGACGCGCCGACCTACTTTCAGGACGTTGCCGATCATCTTGTTCGTCTCGCACAAAATGTCGATAACTACCATGACATGTTGGAAAGCACGCTGAATGCCTACCTCGTGTTGGTTGGAAACGCAAAGAACGACATCATGAAGCGGCTCACCTCCGTCACGATCCTCGCCGGTATCCCAACCTTGATCACGGCGTGGTACGGAGGAAACTTCCACGCGCCGGAGTTTGAGGTCACGTATGGCTATCCACTCGCCGTGGCGTTCACCCTTGGGGCACTGGGGCTTGGCCACGGCTACCTCCGGCGCAGAGGCTTCATCTAGCGCGCTTCGCGGACCGCTCCGTGGCGACGACTTGCCGGTGGAGCGCGCGACCGTCATCGGAGAGGTCTGGCGTAGTCACTCAGTGCATTGTGGTGTGCTGATGTTGAGCGTTCCCTGAGGGCGCGAGGCCCTGCACCTGCGATACCGTGAAGGCGACTTCCGCCAGCGTTGACGGAAGCCCCGACGAAAGGCACCGACGGCGATCGCACTCGCCGCCGATGCAATGGTGTGTGGGCGCGATGGCAGACTGGCGAGGGGCGTTCCCCGAACCCGACCAAGCCCCGGTTCACGGTCGAGTGGCACGCGCGTGGGAGCGCGCCGCCGCCGCGGAAGGCCGCGGGGCGCGCGACCCTGATGGCGGGCTTGCATTTCACTGGGCCGCTCACTCGTGGCGCCGCTGCGCCGCTGCCTGCGAACTTGCCGCCACGCCTGACGACCGCCTGACCACGACTGGACATGGTGCCGACGTTGCAGATGCCTGGGAGGCCGTTGCGCACGCCTGGGAGGCGGCAGCGGCAGCATGGCTGGCCGTCGCCGCGGCGCAACGTCACCTCGACGCATCGCGCGCAGCTGAAGATGAACGCGCGCGGCCCAACGGCACCTTCGACGACAGTAATTCGGTTGGTGACGAAGTGAGCGTACGCGCCGCCGCGGTGACCGCGGCACGGCGCGTGGCTGATGAGCGGGTCCGCGAGGCCGAACTCTGCGAACGCAACGCCGCCGCGTAGCGCCTCCGTCCCCGCCAGATCACGAGCCCGTCGTGACGCGGGTTCGTCGTGACGCCGTTGCGCCGTGACGCGACGGTGCATCCAGATTGGTACCGTCTCAGGGTGGACCGTTCGAATGGCACACCGACGGCTGCAGTGACGACGGCCAATCCGGCACCAGTGTTTTCGCAGTGGTCGCACTGGCTGCTTCGGCGTTGGCGAACGCCGTATCCAGCGTCAGCGCGGTACGCATTGGCCGGGCTGTCAGTTGTCGGCGCCTCACTCGCTTTGATCGCGTTCCCCGGCGCTGAAGAGCCGGAGATACATCGGTTGGTGTATCTGGTCTTGGTCGGTGTGCTTGGCGGCCTACTCGGCCACGGCCCGGCGATTCTTGGTGCCTTCGCCTGCGGTGCCACGAGCGCGCTTTTGTTTGCGTCAACGCCGTTTGCGCTTGCTATGCCTCAACGCGCAGACATCATCTCGCTCATCGTCTTTTTATTGATTGCCCTGATCAGCGGCGAACTTGCGTCCCGCCTGCGTGATCAAGCTGACACGGCGTGGGAACTCGCGAGGAATCGAGAGCAGTTACAGGATGAGATGGTGCGCGTCGAAGTCTTGCGCCGTACCGACGAGTTGCGCCGCGCGTTGCTTCGTGCCGTGTCGCACGACCTGCGCAGCCCGCTGGCTGCAATTCGGATCGCAGCGGGAACGTTACGAGACCCGGCGACCGAACGAGACCCGAATGCCCGACTCGCCGCTGCCACTCAAATCGAAGCCGATGCGGATCGTCTCTCACGATTAGTTTCGTCGCTCCTCGATCTCTCGCGGATTGAGAGCGGGGCGATCGTTCTCGATCGACAGTGGTACGGCATTGACGAACTCATCTCCGACACCGTCCTCCGAACGCCGGCGTTAGTCGGGCGAGAAGTTCGGGTCGAAACCAGCAGTTCCGTCCCTCCCGTGAACTTGGACTACGTTCTGATCCAACAGTCGCTCTCAAATCTCCTCGATAACGCCGCGCGCTACGCACCAACCGGAAGCCCGATTCGTGTGCAGGCGACGGTTCACCCGACCCCCGGCGAGGCACCGTTGCAAACGGGGCGCCACGCGGAAGTTCACCTCCGCGTGATCGATCACGGCCCAGGTGTCCCTGAAGTTGAGCGATTGAGGGTGTTCGATCCGTTCTACCGCGTCGGTGGTCCCGGGCGGCGTCAGGGTGAGAACCCATTGGGGGCGGGGTACGGCTTGGCCGTTTGCGCAGGGTTCGTTCATGCACACGGCGGTCGCACTTGGGTTGAGGAGACACCCGGCGGCGGCGCGACCTTCGGTATCGCACTCCCCTTCGATGCCGAGGAGATGGACGCTATGGACAGGGCGCTTGAGCGCGACAGTCCATGTACTTCGTAATCGACCGGTCTCGGTCGGGATGAGCAGACGGTTACCGCCGCGACCACAAAATAGACATGCGCCCCGCGCGAGTGTGATCTCGCGCGGGGCGCCGGGTGGCAGCGTCGTCCAATATCGCTGCCCCGTCGGTGGCGCGCGTACGAAGCGCGCCGTGTCCGCTACTTGAGCAACTGGAGGGCCATCTGCGGCGCTTGGTTCGCCTGCGCGAGGACCGCCATCGTGGAC
>CAYFLJ010000082.1:0-6563 GCA_964343985.1 uncultured Thermoflexus sp. | reverse complement strand
ATCCCTTCGACGAGGTGGCGCTGAACCACCAAGAAAAGGGCAATGATTGGAGCGATCACGATGATCGTTCCAGAGAGTACGACCCCCCATTCGGTTGATCCTTCTTGGTTGAATAAGAAGTACACGCCGACAGGAAGCGTTCGGGTTGTCGCTTGGCTTGTGGCAATCAACGGCCACAAGAAGTCGTTCCATCGGGCCACTGCCGTGAGCAGAACCAACGTGGCGAGGACCGGCCGACTAAGTGGCAGGATCACGTGCCAGAGCGTTTGAAGATGCCCGGCGCCGTCGACTTTCGCAGCGTCAACGACCTCACGCGGAAGTGCCAAGAACGCCTGGCGCAGGAAGAACGTAGCAAACGCTGATCCGATGGTGGGGATGATGAGACCGGGCACGGAGTTGATGTAGCCAAGCGCGGCTACCGTAAGGTAGTTAGGGAGAATCGTCACCTCCTCTGGGATCATGAGCGCGCCTAGGACGGCGACGAACGCGATTGTCCGGCCCGGAATCTGGATGAATGCAAAAGCGTAGGCGCACAGTACGGCGTTCGACAGCTTGGCGACCGTGCTGGCCACGGTGACGGTCAGACTATTGACGAACATGGTCGGGAACGGGGCCGCGTGCCACGCCTTCTCGAAATTGCCCCACTGTGGAACGAGCGGAAGCCACGTTGAAGGCACACGATAGATCTCGTTCGTCGTTTTCAGGGCGCCAATGGCGACCCACCAGGTGGGTAACCCGATGGCGAGAAGGGCGACGGCGAGGCCAAGATACCCGGCGGCGCGAGCAAGCACCCGGGACGCACCGAACGAAGTACCTCGGCGGACCGGGGGCCTATTCTGAATGGTTCGTGCTGTGCTACTCATACGTCACCCGTCGTTCGAGTAAGCGCATTTGGAGCAGGGTTACCGAGAGCATGAGGGCGAACAGAATTGTGGCGTAGACCGCGGCGCGCCCCGCGTTGAATGCAACGAACGCTTCCTGAAACACTTGATAGATGAGGGTAGTCGTGGCGATCACTGGTCCGCCACTTGTCATGACGCGGATGACATCAAATGACTGAAAACTTGCAAGGATTGACGTAACGAGCAAGAAAAAGGCGACGGGGCTGAGACCGGGCACCGTTACATGACGAAATCTCTGAAAAGCATTGGCTCCATCGACACGAGCTGCTTCGTACAGTTCTCGTGAAATTCCTTGCAATCCGGCAAGAAATATTACGGCGTCGTAGCCGACCCGTCGCCAAATCACGACGAGCAAGATGGCTGGCATCGCCCACACCGGGTCGTTGAGGTATCGGACTTTAGGAAGACCCGCTGCGACTGCCGCTTGGCTGACGAGGCCGAAGTTTGGGGCGTACAAGAAGGTCCATACGAGCGCGACGGCGCTGCCGGGAAGTATTGCCGGCGCAAACAGCGACGCACGCACGACATTTCGCAGACGGAGCGGTTGGTGCAAAAGCAGCGCAGCGCCAAGTGCGAGCAGTAATGTTGAACCGACAGAAAATACGGTAAACGTTAAAGTATTTTTCGATACTGTCACAAATGTCGCGCTGGTAAATACATCTAACCAATTAGAAAGGCCGATCCAGAGTGGTTTTGGCGCAATCATGTCCCAGTACGTAAAGCTTAACCAAACATTCCGGACGAGCGGCCAGTACGAGAAGAGGCCAATCGCGAGGAAATTGGGCGCCACAAACAGCGCGAATGTAAGAACATCGCGCGACCGAGTGCCCAAGCGCTGCCGTTGTATGCGCTGTTCAGGAATTCCTACCTTCATTTGCGTGCGTGCCAACCATGGCGCACCGTACCTCGCTGAGGTTTCGATGCGGTTGTCATCGCGTTCATCACGCCGTGACGCGTCACCGGCGCTGTTCGGCGTCCCACGCTTCGACGTCTTCGCGATGTGGGCGAACCTGAGGCGGGGCATGGATGTTTGCTCGCCGCGCGGCAACCATGACGGCGAGGACCTCGGGAGCGGACAAGCACGTAATCTTCGTCTCCCCCGTGGTCATGTGGAGTCTCGTGTCCGCAAGCGGTTCCATCCACTCAATCGTGTCATCGTTGACGTGAAACGGCCGACGAAATCGATCCTGAAGCACAATCCACATGGGTCCATTGTTGCACAGGGTCCGTAGCCGCGCCCCGTGAAGGCTGCGTCGTTGACGCACCGTCTCGCGCACGGATACACTGTGCCTGCACGCGAAAAGCGCGCCGTGGTCCCGTGGTGCAGCGGTCTAGCATACGTCCCTGTCAAGGACGAGATCGCGGGTTCGAATCCCGTCGGGACCGCCCAGAACCGACGCCCCTCCGAGACTCGGAGGGGCGTCGTGCGTTTGGTCGAAGCGAAACGTGGGACGTGACAGACACGAGTTTTACAGTGCTGGGCGACATTGCGATACGGCGGGCAACTCGGGACGATGTTGACGCAATTGCGATGGTTTTCGGGCAAGCGTTTGATGATTACCGTCGGGGTTTCGGCATCGACGCGGCGTCACTCGCCCGCCTGTGGCACGCGTCGTTTGTTGCGCGTGTAGCGCGAACTCTGGTCGCCGTCGGGCCGAATGCACGCGTGCTCGGGTTTGCGATCGCCGTCATGCCGGGCCAGGAGGAATTCGACACCGCCTCCGGCCGTCGAGAACCACCGCCATTCCGAGAGATCATCGGGATCCGCGGTTTCTGGCGAATGCCAGTGATGTTCATTCCAATGGGTCTGGCTTTCGCGCGGCGTCGTACGCGACCAAACGAGGCGTATTTGAGTTTTCTCGGAGTGGCACCAGAAGCGCGTGGACGACGAATCGCAGGAGCGTTGCTAAGCGCTGTCGAGTCATGTGCGCGAAGGGTGGGTGCATCCGGGATTCTTCTGCACACTGCAAGAGATAACGCGGCGGCACGCCGTGCCTATGGGCGTGCCGGCTATCGTGTCGTGGCAACCACGCGAAGCCCGTGGCGCGGACCGAACGGAATCGACGGCTACGTGGCGATGCTTCGCTCCTTTGCTTCGGTGAGGGACTGACATAAAGTCACAACCGCTTCGGGCGGCTATGGCGTCGTCGGTTGTTCAACTGCGGTCCACATGAACTTGATTGTGGTCTGCTTGCCGACTGTGACGCCGTTGAAGTCATTGGACGCCGACTCCGGGAATGTAACTTGGAGTCGGAGGGTGTCGGACTCATTTGGTCGCAACTGTTTTACTGGCTGGGTCGGAACGTGCCCGGGCGTGCAACCGGAAGCATCGTCACGCGGGATCGCGAAGTCCACTCTTATTGGCCCGCAATAGAATGCCGACAAGCTCGACCGATTAATTGCGAGCTGCAGTCCGTTTGTTGGATCGGTGAAGAACAGCGGTTCGTCACCGACATTGCCGGCCTGTTGCGTCAGTATTCGATAACTCAGAGTCTTTCTGGTGGTGTTCGTTACCGTCACAGTCCGGGTAAGCACGGTGCCTGGCGCCATGTTGACACCAGAGAAGATCGATAGGTCAGATTGACCGACAACCCCGACACCGAAACCAATCGTTCGTGGCACCGCGACAACGAATGTCGCACCGATGCGCGGGCCCGTCGCCGACGAACCGACGAGCGCTTGACCGGCGACTGGGTCGAGCGACCGCATCGTGGCGCGAAGTACACCGCCAACGGAGTCGACACTCAACCCCGTGACGAGCGGTTCAAACCAGTCGCCGGCAGTCGGGTTCCACTTGAGGAGGCGAATACTGTCGCGTGAGACGGTCCCGTCGGCGATTGGCACGGTCAAGCGAGTGACGTCGAACGGGATTTCCACCGTGATGGGGCCAGTAAACGTGGCCGACGAGTTCAGGCGGATCGGGTTGGAGAGGATCAATTCGCCGGTCGGTGGCGTCGCGGTCGCGAGCGGGCCGGCATCCGGCTCGAGCAATGTAATCCCCGGTTCGGTGACGAGGTCAAAGGTGATTCTGGCGACCGCGCCGTCGCCCGGCGCCGCGATTGTGACGGAGCTCCCGCGCAGCGTAAACCCGACTGGGGTGGCGGTCCGCGTCGGAGTCAGGGTTACAGTCGACGTGATCGTCGGGGTTACGGTCTGAGTCGGTGAAGGCGACGCGGTAGCGGTCACCGTTGCCGTTGGACTTGACGTCGCTGAAGCGGTCGCCGTCGTGGTCGCGGTGACGGTCGCGGTAACGGTTGCCGTCGCGGACGGCGTTGCCGTGCTCGTTACGGTTTCGGTGACCGTAACCGTGACGGTTGTGGTTTCGGTTGGCGTTACGGTGGTGGTGACCGTACCGGTCACGGTTGCGGTGACGGTCGTCGTGCCCGTGACGGAGACGGTTGGCGTCGGGGTTCCAGTTCCGGCGATAGGCGTTGTGGTGGCGGTTCCGCCGACGGCGGTTGGCGTTGCCCCGACGACTGGCGTCGGTGACGCGTTCGGCGGAGGCGGCGTTGGAAGTCCGCGCGCCGCCGCTGCCGCGGGTTGCAGCGTTGGTGTTGCCGGTTCGGTCGCCTTGGCCCGTGGGGTCAACTGCGCCGCCGCCGGATCAAGTGCACGCATCGCTTGAACGTCGGGTGTTGGTAGGGCGCCGAGTAGGGACGCTTTGGTGGGCGTTGCCCCTCCGTTTGCGATGACGATCGCCGTCTGCGTCGCACCGGCGGCTGCGGTCTTCTGAGCGGCTAGGGTCGCAATCTGCATGCCAGCGGCACCGGTCGGTGTTGGGCCGAGCATCGAGACGGTCAGTGCACCCTTGAACGGTTGCTTGTCTACAACAATCGGGTCGGCAAAGTCGGAGACCGAACCGTCACCCTTGGCGGCGAGTCCAGTCTGCTGGATCTCATTCGGTTTGATGTTTGCCGCAAACTGCGTGGTGCCCTTGACCGCGCCGTCGTCGATGATTTCACCGGCGATGTGATAGACCCCGCCGGTACCGGTACCGGTGCCGGTATAGCTGGCGATGATTGTTCGTTCTTTGCCTTCTGCAAGTGCGAACGAAATGGTCTGTGGCTCAGATTGTGGTCCGGAGTATTCGGCGCCTGGGATCTGGTTTGCAACCATGGCACACGGTAAATCGGGCAGCGAGACGCATCCGGTCGATCGACCTTTGTCGTCGGTGATGAGTGGAACGGCGGGTGAGGCCAAGTTCAGCCGGATTGCACGCTTTGGTGGAGGTGCGGGGATAGGCGCCGATGGAGGCTGACCAGGGGCGGCTGACGACTCGAAGCCCGGTTTGACGATCACGGCGGTGCTGAGGTCTTGACCTGGCGCTGCCATCGCAACTTCGCCGTCAGCGGTTGCGACGCTTGTAGAACCGTCCGCCTTGACTTGCACTGCGAACTCGGTGCCGCGCACAACGGCTACCGCAGATTGGGTCTCCATCGCGAACGAACTTGCCGGGTCGAGCAATTTCGAGACCTTGGTCCAGGTCTTACCGGCCACGATTTGGGTACTGATTTCCGTGGTGACGCCGTTAGGGTTTTTCTCGGCCTTCTGCAGAACGATTTCGGCGTCGTCTTCGATGGAGGTCGTCGACCCCTCGAAATATGTGACGAGCGCGGCGCTCCCATCGACGGTCTTCACTGCATCCCCGGTGGTCAAGGTCTGGCCATTCAGCGCCTCTTTCCAGTCCGCGGCGCCCTTCGCCTTTACCTGTACCTGACCGGTGAGGATTGTCAGTGTTGTCGCATCGACCAGCGCGACGGCGATTGGAGGTCCGCCACCCGTGAAGGCGTTGAGGAGCGGAAAGTTGCGGTCACCGGTGATGAACGCCGTGGCAATGACGATAAACGCTACTGCGGGCAGGCCGAAGATGAACGGCAGAGGCAGGGGCCGTTCGCCCTTCTTTTTGCCGAGGTTGGCCCCTTGAGGCTTCACTGACCGCGGTGCCGATGCCATTCTCGTTGCTCGATCAGGCCGCCGCGGCCGTTGTGGTCGGTTCGACATTCCTTGGGCGCCGAGCCGACACGTAATCGTGAAGCGCAATGGCAGCGATCGCCGTCAACGGCAGACCAATCGTAAGAACCCTCCCGACTGGTGTCTGAGCGAAGTACAACCCGTAGCCTACAAACGGCACCGCGACCGCGACGCGCAAGACGCTCGCAGCGAGGTTTACCTCCCATGGGTCGGCCACTTCGTTGGCGTCACCTTTTGTTCGTGCAAGAACAGCACCGGGCACGGCACGCATCGCCACGATCCGGTGGGTCACCGGAAGGTCTGGCTCTTCAACCCGTTGATATGTGATCACATCACCGATTCTGAGGTCGCTTCGCTCAACTGGCATCGCCACGACAACGGAGCCGACGCCGATTTCAGGTGCCATCGACGCGGACAAGACGACGAACGTCTGATACGGGAGGAATCGCGGTCCGACACTTATCCCAAAGACCGCAATGACGAGTGCAGCCGCGGCGGCAAAGAGCCCGACCCGTCCCAAAGCTGCGATCACGGCCGCAGCCCGCCACGAACTGGCTACCACGTTGTCACCCCGTCTTGTCTGCCAGTTCCTGCCGACGGAGCGGTAGTTGGTGACGGTGGTGCGGGCGTCGCGACGGGTACGACCGTTGCGGGTACGACCGTTGCGGGTACGACCGTTGCGGGTACGAC
>CAYFLJ010000081.1:0-6592 GCA_964343985.1 uncultured Thermoflexus sp. | reverse complement strand
CCACCGCTGGGACCGGTGTCCTCTCGAGGCCCTGCTTGGAGATGAGCCGAAGCAAACGCCGTCAGCGGCGATACACGCACCAGCACCGTGGGCACGTGTGCGCTCTCGCGGCATAGCGGTCGTTGACATGCCCCGCGTGACGGCGGCGTTGACGAATGGTTCCAGACCGGTTACATTCAAGACGGCCGCTTCAAAAAGAACCTCATTGGGGGAGTGTTCGGCGGCGCTTAGCCTGGTCGTTCGCGGCGGGCGATGGGGGTTCCATGGCGTCGATGGTCGCGTCGGCAGCGGGCGTGCGCGCGAAAACATCTTCCGGCGCACTCGCTCGTAAAGAGGCGCTTTGGTTCTACGTCCTCATCTCACCGTGGTTAGCCGGCTTCGTCCTGTTTACTGGCGGACCAACGATTGCGTCGGCGTACCTAAGCCTTACCCATAATGACCCAGTGAACTGGCCACCCACTTGGGTTGGTCTGCTCAACTACGACGTCATGTTTCGGGATCGCCTTTTCTGGAAGTCTTTGCAAGTTACGACCTACTACACCGTTCTTTCGGTGCCACTGAGTGTCGGGTTTGCCACCTTCCTTGCCTTGGTCTTGAATGAAAAGTTGCCGGGGATGGCCGCGTGGCGCACGATCTATTACCTACCAAGCATCGTGACCGGTGTTCCAGTTGCACTTATGTGGAACTGGATTTTCCAACCACAGTTCGGTCTCGTGAACGGGTTGTTGTACGACTTAGGTGTTCCGTCAGAGGCTTTGCCCAAGTGGTTAAGCGATCCCTCATGGGCCGTTCCCACCTTTGTCATCATGAGTCTGTGGCAGTTCGGTGGGCCGATGCTGATCTATCTTGCGTCAATTCAAGGGGTTCCGACGCAGTTGTACGAGTCGGCACAACTCGACGGGGCCAGTAAGTTCCGCCAAATTTGGCATATCACTTTGCCAAGCATCTCGCCGGTCATCTTTTTCAATGGAATCCTTGCGATTATCGCCTCATTTCAGGTGTTTACTAATGCGTTCGTGATCACGCAGGGTGGCCCGAACTACGCTACCTACTTCATGGTATTCATGATTTATCAGAATGCGTTTACATACATCTCGAACATGGGATATGCAGACGCGCTTGCGTGGGTGCTGTTCGTCATCATGCTCGGCTTTACGGCACTGGCGTTCCGCTTGCAGCGCCATTGGGTCTTCTACGAGGCGGTCGTGCGCTAGGTTCCGAGTTTCTGGTCGCTCGAGGAGGGGATATCCGTGACCGTAGCGGTGTCAACTACAGAAAGTCGGCAATCGGCCGCCGTTCGCACGCGAGCCGAAGATCAACCGTTCCTTCAGCGTCGCACGGTGCAAGACGCGATTTGGATTGGATCGCTGACCCTGCTTGTGACACTCGGGTCGTTCCTCTTACTCTTCCCCGTCTACTTCATGATCGTCACGTCGCTCAAGACCCAAGGTGGGGCCTTCCTTCTGCCGATGAAGTGGCTACCGGGCATCCAGTACGCCGCTCAGTGGGAAAACTTCCCTGAGGCGTTGGCCTTCATGAAGTGGCAGACCGCCTACACGAACACCCTGATCGTGGCCATTCTCTCAATGGCGGGTGACGTGGTCTCCGCCGTCTTGGTGGCATACGGCTTCGCTCGGTTTCGGTCCCCAGGGAAGGACTTGCTCTTCGGCTTAGTCCTCTCGACGCTGATGGTCCCCCAGATTGTCCGTTTGGTCCCTGAGTATCTCGGCTTTTCCCGCTTGGGGATGTCAAACACGTTCTGGCCACTGATCTTGCCTGCTTGGTTTGGAAGTGCCTATAACATTTTCTTGTTACGGCAGTTCTTCACAACAATTCCCATTGAAATGGACCAAAGTGCCCAGATTGATGGTGCGGGCCCAATTCGTATCCTGTGGGATGTGCTTCTGCCGCAGATCCGACCTGCTCTCGCAGTCGTGCTCATTGGCGCCTTCACATTCAACTGGAACGACTTCTTCCGCCCGTTGATCTACATCAACAGCCCGAGTTTGCGCACGGCGGCGCTGTCGTTGTCATCATTTCAAGCGGTGTACGGCGGCACGCCATTCCACTTGTTGATGGCGGCGTCGCTCGTCAACATCATTCCACTTGTTGTGCTTTTCTTCACGCTGCAGCGCTACTTCATCCAGGGCATCGTGGTGACCGGGGTGAAGGGGTAAGCGGCCTCTCGAGTGATGCACGTGTGACACGCATCATGGCTGACGTTTCGGAAAGAGGAGGATGACGGCGTACGACTGGTCTCGCCAATCTCGTTGCCCCACGCCGGGGAGACATCACACGCAATTGCCGTCTGGTCACCGTTGAGTGCACGCGAACGGAAATTGCAGTCACGAACAGGAGGTCACACATGTCCCAGACGTCACGGCGTCACGTCATGTTCGGCGCGGGTGCCGCGATTGCGGGCGGGATCCTCGCGGCATGCGGGAGTGAAGTTGGCGGTGGTGGTGCGGCTGCCCCGGCTGGCGGCGCAGGTGGCACCGCAGGTGGTGCGGCGGGCACGGTCAATTGGCTCGTCCGGTCGGGCAAAGAAGAGAACGGCGGTCAGGAGAAAGTCTTTGAGCCGATGCTCAAGGAGAAGCTCCCGAAGGTCAAGGTGGAGCGCATCGTCGTCCCGCAGGACCAATACATCCCGAAGATCAACTCAATGGCCGCGGCGAACGAGTCGCTTGAGTTGTGGGGCTTCGGTGGCAACTATTACGACTACTGGTGGCGGAAGCTCCCGCAGGACTTGACCTCGTACATCACCGCCGATAAGTGGGATGTCAACACGTACTTCCATGCGGGCCTGATGGACCGCTTCAAGATCAATGGGAAGTACTACGGCGTGTCCCAGTTGTCGACCTTTGGCTCCGTCCTCCTCTACAACAAGGACCTTCTCGATAAGGCCGGCCTCAAGGCGCCGCCTGTCGACTGGAACGACGCGTCGTGGACGATGGACAAGGCGCTTGAGTACGCCACGAAGCTCACCAAAGACCCAGGGTCGCCAAACGGCACCTTCGGCATGAGCCTTGACCTTTGGGCCAAGATGACGTCGCTCCCGTACCTCTGGGGCGGCGACTCCTGGACGAAGGAACACTACACCGACTTCATCGCTCCGAAGACGAACTTCAACAGCGAAGCGGTGCTCCAGTCGCACACCTTCTTGCAGGACCTGATCTACAAGCACAAGGTCATGCCAGATCCGGCGACTGCCAAGTCGCTCGGCCAGCTCGGCAACCCGTTCCAGACCGGCAAGATTGCCATGGCGCTTGACGGTGGGTGGCTCTACTGGACCTCGTCTGCGATCAAGGACTTCAAGTTCGGGTTCGCGGCGCTCCCGACCGGCAAGGCGAACAAGAACATCAACTTCAACGACTTCTGGATTATGGGACGGTGGGCCAAGCAGAAGGATGCCGCGTGGCAGGTCATGCGCGTGCTCTCAAGCGAAGACGCGACGACCAAGTACGCCGAGATGACGTTCACGCCACCGACGCCACGCAAGTCGCTTGACGCATTCTCCAAGGCGTTGGCCAAGGCCTCCGGACAGTCGCTCGAAGACCTCAATAAGGTCCTCACCGGGGCGATCGATCCGAAGCGCTCACAGGAGTCGCCAGACCACCTCTTCCTGCAGCATCCGAAGCTCGACTCCACCTACAGCCAAGAGTTGGACGCCCTCACCAACAACAAGGAGAAGGCGGCGGATTGGGTGCCGCGCGTCGGGAAGATCATGGACGAGACCGCCAAGGCGATCTACGATCAGTTCAAGGACAGCCGTCCGAAGGACTAATCCTTTTCTATGCGCACGGCGTGGTGGGGCGGCGACGACACGGTCGACGCCCCACCACTATCTCTTCGCACTCTGAGGCAACCGAGATGCTCGTCTACTCGTGGATCGTCTTTGGCATCGTCTGCGGTGTCGCCGGCCATTTCTACCTTGGGAAGGCGAACGGCTACGACCTGTTCGGTGAGATCCTCGTAGGTATCTGCGGTGCCTCCGCCACCGGTACCGTTGCGCCGATAGTTCTCGGAGTCCGAACGGGCAGTGTTGACATCCTTTCCGACGTCGGACTCGCTACCGCATTCCTTGGCGCAGCGCTTTCGGTCGCGTGTCTGGTCTGGTTCACACCGAAAATCGCAAATTAGGGCTTCGGCGATTGCCGACTGCTACGGTTCATCCGCACAGACGCGCCGTCGTGGCGCGGCCTGAAACGTATCCATGACCGATCAGTTCATCTCTCCCGGCGCAGGTCGTCGTCGGACGTCAGAATCTGAGCGCGAGGTCCTCTGGTCCGCTCGAACGCGCCCAGCTGAGGGCGCCGCTGCGTCAGCGCGTCTGTTCCCGTGGTCGCTGTTTCGGCGGAAGCGCACAGATCCTTCCGAGGCCTCCGAGACGACGCCGGTCGATGACCGATGGCGTAATCCGGCGAGCCGGTCGCGTCGACCGCGCGAGATAGGGCCACCAGTCGGTCGCCTGTACGTCCACCTCTTCGTCACGTTTATCGTCGGATGCGTCGTTGCGGTTGGAGGCTTCCGCCGACCGACGGACGGTCTTGATGTACTCCTCGGCACCGATCCAGCCAACCTCCCGCTCCAGACCCGGCTATTGCTAGGACCTCGCGTCGCGCTCATTGAACCTCGCGATAGCCTCTTGCGGCCGTCGACGGCCACCACCCTCAACGCCGCCTCACCCGTCCCGATCGTGACGGCCGACGTCATTACTTACGTTGTGCAGGCAGGCGATACCGTGTGGGATATCGGTGCCCGACTGAACGTCGGCATGTATAGCGTCCTCTGGTCGAACGACCTCAATGAGGACGACGTCGTTCGCCCTGGCCAAGAGTTGCGCATTCCACCCGTGCCGGGCGTTGCCTACCAAGTTAAGCCGAGCGACACGCTCGACGGCATTGCTACCCGCTTCAAGGTCGAGCCGACGACGGTCGTCGACGCGAATGGGCTTCGTCCGGGCGAACCGCTTCCGGCCGACCGTTGGCTTGTCGTTCCCGGCGGTGAGTTGCCAATCACCGTCCGCCCTGAGGCGCCAATCGTCCGTCCCGCCCTACCGGCGTCGCGCCCGAACACCCCTGCGCCGGCCACACGACCAGCACCTGCGCCGCGCCCTGCCCCCGCGCCCGCACCTCCAGCCGTCGCAACCGGTCGTCTGCAATGGCCCACACGCGGATCGATTACCACGTATTACTCCGGTTGGCACCCTGGCATCGACATTGCTGCACCGTTCGGCACGCCAATCAGTGTCTCCGACGCCGGACGCGTCGTGTATGCGGGATGGGATCGCACCGGATACGGCAATCGGATCATCGTGAACCATGGCAATGGGTTCACCACGACCTACAACCATCTTTCCGCGTTCCTCGTGCAGGTCGGTCAATCGGTCTCAAAAGGGCAGGTAATCGCCCGAATGGGTAGCACTGGAAACTCGACTGGACCTCACTTGCACTTCGAAATTCTCCGAAATGGCGGGTATGTAAACCCGCTCAACGCCCTCAGCTAGGCGGGCAATCGTCGGTGGGTTTGCCGGTTGGTACACTCCGTCAGTCATGAAGGTCATCCTCCTCCAAGATGTCGAGAACCTCGGGCGGACGGGCGAAGTTCGCGAGGTTTCTGCGGGCTATGCCCGCAACTATTTGCTCCGTCAGTCGCTCGTCGTCGAGGCGACCCCCTCTCAGCTCAAGCGCGTTGAGGCCTTGCAAGCCCGCGGGCGCAAGGAAGAGGAGCGGCGCCGGCGCGAAGCCATGAGTCTCGCCGAAAAACTTGGCGCACTCACCGTCACCATGCCCGTGCGGGTTGGCGAGGGTGGCCGCCTGTTCGGGACCGTCACTACCGCCGATGTCGCCGCGGCGCTTAAGGCGCAACACGGCCACGAGGTTGATCGCCGGCACGTCGAAATCGCCGAGGCGATCCGCGCAGTCGGCCCGCACGAGGCGACGGTTCGACTGGAGGCGCAAGTGCAGGCAACGCTCAAACTCGACGTTGTTGCGATTGAGGCGTAGCCCCACCTACTGGCGAGGTGCTGATATGGTCACCTCGCCAACACACAGGCATACGCTGGCGGCCATGCCGTAACGGCGCCTGCCCGGACGCGCTCGTCGTGTTGGACCTGTCTCCGACCCAAAATCCGCAACACCCTCGGTTTGGGACGACTCAGTGGTCGACGAACGCCTCCCCCCGCAGAATATTGAAGCCGAACAATCGGTTCTCGGAAGCATTCTGATCGACCGCGACGCCATCACGCGCGTCGCCGGCTTCTTGCGTGCCGAGGACTTCTACCGCGAAGCGCATCGGTCGATCTATCAGTCAGCACTCGACCTGTACTCCCGTCGCGAACCGTGCGACTTTGTGTTGGTGTGCGACGAACTCGAGCGCCGCGGCCAGCTTGAGCAGATCGGCGGCCCCGCGTACGTCACGAGCCTGATTAGCCTTGTGCCGACCGCCGTCAATGTTGAGTTTTACGGTCACGTCGTCGAGCGCAACGGCATATTGCGGCGCCTGATTAGCGCGGGGGGGCAAATTGCGCAGATTGCCTACGACACCCGTAACGACGCCGAAGAGGCCGTTGATCGGGCCGAACAGGTGTTGT
>CAYFLJ010000080.1:0-6595 GCA_964343985.1 uncultured Thermoflexus sp. | reverse complement strand
GGCGACCCGACGCGCGTGCACGGCCTCATCCAACATGCAAACTCACAAATGGGTGGACCTTCAACCCTGCTTCTCCACCTGACGTTTGCGAACGGCGCCGTGGGGTCGTACACCGCGATTCATCCTGAAATACCTGTACCGGCAGACGACGTCGGACTGCGTCTCTTCGGAGATAACGCGACGATGGTGTTGACGCCTGCATACCTTCAGGAGCGACGCGGGTTCACCATCTACCCAGCAAACTCGCCCGGCGAGGAGACCCGGGCATCTCGAACCTCCGGCGGGATCCTCGACGGTGGCTACGTCAACGAGTGGATCGACTTCGCGAACGCCGTACGTACTCCCAGCAAACCCGTCGGGACCGTTGCGCAAAGTGTAATGAACATGGTTCCGATCCTTCGTGGACTTGACTCCGCGGAATCAAACGGCGTCGCGTTCGATCTTCACCCAGACAGCCCGCTGACACCGTCCGCTGTCTCTGTTCCACTCTGGCGCCCGTCGCTTTCACCCGACATTACAGCTGGACTTGACGTCGATATCAGTCGTCGGCGTGTCGACATCTAGCGAGCAGCGCCACCGTTGGTGCGCACAGACCTTTGCGAGTAAACGGAACGAACTCAATGACGAACGGAAGTAGCAGCCGCGAAAGTGCAAATCGTGCGGCGACAACCTCCCGGATGACTTCTGGTGGCGTCGTGGCGATCATGCGCCATACCGAGGCGTCGTTGGCAGTCGACGCCGCCGAAGCGTTGATCGCTGGGGGCATCGGGGTAGTGGAGGTCACACTGAACACGTCAGGTGCATTGGAGATGATCGCCGCACTGGCGAAATCCGTCGGCGACCGCATGCTTATCGGCGCGGGAACGGTGCTCTCTGCAGGCGCCGTAGATCAAGCAGTGCAAGCCGGCGCTCGTTTCATCGTCGCGCCCAATACTTCAACCTCAGTTATCGAACGCGCTGCGCACCACGACATCCCGTGCGTACCAGGCGCCTTCACTCCCACGGAAATTATGGTTGCATGGGAGTCCGGCGCGGACCTCGTCAAACTCTTTCCAGCATCGGCGGGCGGGCCTCGCTACCTGCGCGATATACGCGGGCCTCTGAATTCCGTGCCGATTGTTCCCACAGGCGGAGTCAGCCCAGAGAATCTCGGCGAATTCATTAAGGCGGGAGCCGTGGCAGTTGGGGCTGGTTCGGATCTCGTCGACCGTGGCGTTGTTGAGCGCCGCGATTGGCCCGAGCTAGAGCGCCGTGCCCGTGCGTTCTCGGACGCCTTGCGTCACGCGAGATTTGGCAAGTAAGCGGAATACTTGTCGCTCGCGTTTGCGCCCGTAGCGAGTAGGTTGCGCGCACCCGCGCGCTTCCTCGTCCCACCGAACGCACCCGTCAGGCCGACAGCCTCGACCCGCATGCGACTACTCGGGCGTGCATCACTGTTCATCAGGCTCCATTGTCGCGGTGCGCAAGCGGAGCGGGTCTACGATCCGCTCCGATATACGCGTTCGCCCCAACGACTACGAACCGACGCTTCGAACTTAACGATTACGCAGGCGTGTGATCCCGTCGCGGATGCGCACAAGGCCTTCGCGCAATTGATCTCGCGAGTTTGCAAACGACAGGCGGAGAAATCCTTCGCCGTGGGATCCAAACGCGCCTCCAGACAGAACCGCCACCCCCTCTTCCGTGAGGAGCGAGTCTGCAACTTGTTTCGCGGTCATGCCTGGGACGTCGATGCGCGGGAATGCATAAAACGCACCGCCGGGCTCTCGGCACTCAACGCCGTCGATTTCGTTCAGACCGTCGACGACGAGTCGTCGTCGTGCTTCGAACTCCTTCACCATTGCGTCGACCGCGTTTTGTGGACCGTCGAGAGCCGCCGCCCCGGCCACTTGTACGAAACTCGCCGTACAGGACACAACGTTTACCTGAAGACGCACCAGGTGGGGCATGATCGCCGCGGGCGCGATGCCGTACCCGAGGCGCCATCCGGTCATCGCGTACGTCTTAGAAAAGCCATCCAAAACGATTGTTCGCTCCCGCATCCCGGGCAGCGACGCAATGCTGTGGTGTGCACGACCGCCGGCACCGTCGTCATAGATCAGTCGAGAGTAAATTTCGTCAACGAGCACCCAAAGATTGTGTGCGCGCGCCATTTCGGCGACGGCTTCTAGGTCGGACGGCGTCAGAACCCCGCCAGTGGGATTGTGCGGCGAATTCAAGATGATGAGCCGAGTTCGGGGTGTAATCCGACGGCGCATCTCTTCGGGATCGAAACGAAAGTCGCGGTCGTAATCAAGCGGAACAGAGATGGGTGTGGCGCCGACGTAACGGACGACCGATTCGTAGATTGGGTAACTGGGGTCAGGGATGATCGCCTCGTCGCCCCGATCCAAGATTGCCAAGATCGTGTAGTAAATCACCGGCTTCCCACCAGGGGTCACGATGACCTCGTCAGGGGAGACATCAATCCCGCGGGTTCGCGAGACGTAGCGCGCAATCGCATCGCGCAGGACAGGGAGGCCGGCGGTCGGACCGTAATGCGTGTAGCCGTCTCTGAGCGCCTTGATGCCGGCCTCCACGATGTGCGGTGCCGTCTCAAAGTCGGGTTCACCAATTTGTAGATGGACGATGCTTCGGCCGGTGGCCTCAAGCGCGCGCGCCCTTGCGAGCACCTCAAACGCGCTCTCCGTCCCGAGGTCTGCCATACGTGGGGAAAGCGGTAGTTCCACGTTGACGCTCATGCTGGTGCCTTTCTCGGCGCCAGCCGGGATGAACGAGGCGCCCACGGGCGGAATTGTAGTGAACAACCGGCGAGACTGGCATCAGTGGTGGCGGTTTCGACAGCACGGAGGCTGGCGGGAATTGCCAGAACCGTACGCACGACTCGAGTGTTGGCGTCACGGGCGATCAGCGGCGGCACATTCGATTACGAGTTCTGGCGAAGACAAATGCAGGCCAGAGACTGGATCCGGAGCCTGAGGCCTTGGGCTAACGCAGTGTAGATTAATGATGTCTACTACATGCCAACAAGTGTCCTCACTGGGGGCACGATGGCTCCGAGAAAATCGAGTAGGCGTCCGGCAACGACCGATGCACCAACGGTTTCCGAGATTGACGGAACGAGTGACAGGCCTCGTAGGGGCATGACGGCAATCGCGCCGATAACTGCGCCTCTGACCAAGCCAGGGATCACTCCAAGAAGGGTGTCCATGATTCCCAACACTGGCAACTGACCGCCGGTAGATTTCCACGCTGAACCCATCGCTCGTGCGACGACCCCGGTCACCACGCGCGCCGCAACCACCGTGACGATAAACGCAATGACTTCAGCGAATGCACCCGATACGAGCCACACATCAGCGTCAAGAATTGGCCCGAGCACGCGCGAGTATTGGGTTGCGCCAATCGCGACCGCTGCCCCAAGCCCGGCGAGGCGCAAAACGGCGCCGACGAGCCCCCGACGCATGCCCTGCAGCGCGGTGTAGACGAGCCATGCGAGGAGCGTGATGTCTGCAGCATTGAGGGCACGCAGACCATCCAAAAGCGAGCCGACGTCCGTCATCGAAGCCCTCGCGGTCCTCTCGTTGCGGAGCCTACCCGTTCGTTAGCAAGTACGCGAGGTACTCGATTTCAATAGAGAGATCGACGCGTGACAGATGAACGCCGGGCGGTACCCGTACTTTTACCGGTGCGAAATTCAGGATGCCTCGGATTCCGGCGCGAACGACTTGATCAACAACGTCTTGCGCTTCCTCGCCCGGAACCGCGACGATGGCTAGGGCAATCTGTCGTTCACGAACGGCATCCGGCAATTCGGTCATTGGGCGGACGCGCACGTCGCCGAATTCTCGTCCATGTTTCGCCGGGTCGGCGTCAAATGCGCCTGCGATTACGAAACCCTGTTGAGTGAAGTTGCGATAGCTCAACAGCGCGGTGCCAAGATTGCCAACGCCAACCAGGGCAATCGTCCACGCTCGATCAATGCCGAGAATAGATCGCAAACTCGATTGCAACTCGCCGACTGGGTAGCCAACTCCTCGTTTGCCAAAGGTGCCGAAGTACGCGAGGTCTCGCCGAACCTGTGCCGCGGTAAAGCCTGTCAACACCGACATGCGTTCGGACGACAGCGGCTCAACCTCACCAGTTGCTTCGAGCGTCCTGACCACCCGGTAGTACGTCGAAAGACGGCGAACCGTCATCTCAGGTATCCGATGGGTACGTCCGGCGTGACCCACCGCCGAGTCAATGCCGATCTCGTCAACGATTGAGGCGTCCCAACTTGGATCGTTCGGGGGGTCCGTTTCACGAATCGAACGAGGCATCGGCAATCCAGAGCTGGGTATCTCGGCGTGTCGCGATCAGCGAGTTCCCCGACGAGGGACGCCTAACTCACTGTTCCGCTGGGACACCGGGAAACGAGCGAAGGGAAGGGTACCGGAAAAGGGCGTGTTCCCAATCCGCTGACAGCTACCGTGAGTGATTGGTGCCACCACCCAACGTCGCGACAGTCGGATCATTAGTAAACACGCCCGCCCACCGGGACACCTCCATCGGGGGCGAGCAGCGTTACTCGGTCCATGTCATCGGGGACGCCTAACACGAGCACCTCGCTCATGAACGGGCCAATTTGACGCGGAGGAAAGTTCACAACGGCGATCACCAATCTTCCAAGAAGCGCTTCAGGTGCGTAGTGTGCGACCTGAGCGCTTGACCTTCGCGTTCCGAGCGCGCCGAAGTCAATCTCGAGTTTGTAGGCCGGCTTTCGGGCCTGCGGGAACGCGTCTACCCGCACGATTCGCCCAACGCGCATATCGACTCGGAGGAAATCGGAAAACGTAATCGTTGAATTGAGCGGTCCGAGATGTGCTTCGTTAGCCACGGCGGTGCCTCGTTCATACGTGGCTAGCTGCTGGCGATTGCTGCGCGCGCTGCGTCTGAAGGGTCGAGCCCGTCCCGCAAGACCGCTCGACGAGCCGCGTCCAGCGCTAACAACCAGCGGCGCGTGCCAACTCCAAACGGAATGATGCCAACGGCTCGGATCTGTTCCATCCCATGGTCATGAGCCTCATCAAGCACCTTGACCCCAGTCCGGTACTGCTTGGCGAGGAACCGATCGAGCGCGATACGGCCACTATACGCTGGAAACCACCATCGGGGTCCCCCGACCAGATCATCCGGAGCACGGGATCCTGAACTGGCGCGAACGATAGGCGGGAGGCGCATTGCCACCGCCCGCGCGCTGGCATAGGCAGCGTCCTCACCCGAAAGGTATTTGAGTAGGTCCCAAGCGTCGTCAGAGGCGCCAGCCGCGAGCGCGTAACCCGAGACATCAGCCCAACCGACTGCATGTGAATTGGCGTCCCGTCGAGGCAGTTCGACCACGCGAATCGGAGCGCTTGCGTCAAACGACGCGATCGTTGAAACGAGGCGAGTGCTATCAATGACGAGGGTTGATGTGCCATTCAAAAGAGGATGACGAGCGCCGTCGTCACGGGGAATCGCTGTGCCATCCGGGACCACTGATACCGTCCCGTGCCGCACCGCGGTGGTCCGATTCGGGGCCTTTCGCGTTGGGCCAAGGTTGAGCTCATTCGCAACCGCCTTGAGCCATTGGAGGGCGTCCGCCACCGTGGCGGCGTTTCGTTCGCTTGGTCGACCAATCGGAAGTCCAGCCTGCCACGACCACGCAGCTGCGGGAAATGCCTCACTTAGCGGATCGAATGCAACTCGAGAACGTCCTGTAGGTGAAGCATGGGCATCAAGTGCGACTCGGCGGACAGCGTCCCACGTGATTTTTGGATTCTCAAAGTCGAGGCCCGCACGGCGGAAGTCAATCCCAGCGTCGGCGAGGTGATCCAAACGAAAGTACACCTGTCGCGCCGCGATTGAGTCCGGGAGCGCCATCAATCCATCGTTGGGCGCGAATGCGGGTTGGAGTGCTTGCGGTCCGAATGCTTTGAGATCGAAATGGTCGCGCGCCGCAAATGCACCGATGGGCGCGATCGTCCGATCGTGATGCAAGTCACCCAAATCCACGAGTGGCGTCCAGATCACGTCGATGCGTTGTCCGGCGGAAAGCGACCGTCGAGCAATTGCAAGGCGGTCGTCATCCGGCACTTCGTAGGCAAAGCCACCAATGCCAGTTGGCACAACTTCGACCTCGACGCCGTCCCGCAACGCTTCGCCGCGACTCGCTTGAAGATCTCGTGCACGATCCACCCGCGCCACGAAATCGAGCGTCGTCGGCATTGCGACGCGGACCAGGCGTTTGGAGACGAGCGGACGCAGTGTCGGCTCTGACCGTTGCGGTGCAGAACATGCGGCCGCGATAAACCCACTTGAGGCCGCGCGCAAGACTTCGCGCCGGCGGCGTCGAACCGTCTCGGGGCGTGACGAGGCACCTATCGTTGGGGCAACATCGTCTGTGTGCATCCGTTCGGGATACGAACGTTCGTAAAGTGTCGTGGAGTGCCGCGTCAGCGCGAACGCAAGGTCTCGGCGCGCCAACGTGCGTTGCGAACGGGTACGGTATGATCGAGTGAGCGATCTTCAGGAGGAAGTTCCCCATGTTTGGAAGCCTCGGGTCAACCGAGCT
>CAYFLJ010000079.1:0-6598 GCA_964343985.1 uncultured Thermoflexus sp. | reverse complement strand
GTGCTCAGCGTACGAGTTACGCGTCGGCTGTCGGGTAATCCAACACCGGATGCAGTGCCTCCCACTCGTCAAGCTGTTGCCGTGCCTCAATGTAGACGTTCATTGCCGTGAGCAGGTCGGCCTTAAACTTCTCATTGTTCATCTTGAACAGTTCTTCAGCGGCCAGGACTGACGCCGCCCGCGCGGCGAGTCGATCGATCAACATGCGGTGGTGGGCTTGTTCTGGTGTCATGGTCTAAGAATATCCCGCGGCCTGACAGCACTGGCAGCTGGCGGTACGCCACCTGATGTATGGCCATGCTACGTTCATGTCGATCAAACCAATTGGCGAGAACTGGAGGGTAGATGCACCACCTTGTCTACCTAGCGCGCACGCCTCGAGGCACGATTGAGGTGCGTCGACCGAGCACGCCTGGCGCGCCTGCCCTCGCGCCTCGCTCCGTGCCATCCTCTGGCGAGACGGTTGCACGGGGGGCCGCACTCGAAGCGGCGCTCCTTCTACTGCGCCGGCGCCTCGAGCACTCCGAGGCACAGGCGTCGCTGTTTCAGGCGATTGGTCGGCGCCTCGTCGCCCGCGCTTCTGACGATCGGGTCGATGACGACGGTCTGCCGATTATTTCTTCGTCGGTCGCAGCGATTCTTGGGTTCGACGGGCCCGACGCGTACCTCGAACTCCCGCGATGGCTCGACCCAACGGACGACGATCTTTATCCGATTGACCTTGCTTCCCTCGTTGATTTGATCGATTCGTCGCGTCAGTCGGCTGCACAAAAAGACGCTGCCCTACTGGCCGCCCTACGCCGTTTGGCGGTACAGGAAGCACCTCCGGACTAACGTGCCGATTCACCGCACTCGCTGTAGCCACCAATGTGCGGATGCCGCGCGCAAAAAATCGCTACTGACGTCGGCGGCTAATTCGAGGCCCGCATCAAGCGCTGATTCGAGTACCTCCGATTCGGGCCACCAAGTCGCGTCGAACCGTTCACTGACACGGACAAAGAACGGCGCCTTCAGGTACGCCTCGTCTTCATACGAGAAGCGTCGCCCACGAGGATCGGTTGGATCAGGGGCAATGCGGACGTTTCGAACGATGGAGTCGGTATTTGCGTGATATCCAACAAAGAGGTCGCGCCGTGGCACATCGAGCAGCACCCGCCCACCGGGTCGGATCGCGCGTGATATCGCACGGAGCGTGGCGTCGAGTTCCGGTCGGTTCGAGATATACAGGAGAACCGTGAACACGCATAGCCCTACATCGAATGCGTCTTCGTAATCAATGTCGTGCGCCGAAACACACTGAGCGGTCACCCGATGACCGACGCCCAACGCTTCGGCGCGCACCAGCAAGCGGTGCAGCATCGCCGGTGAACGGTCGATAGCGTGGACGCGATGGCCCGTCTCAGCGAGGGGGATTGCTAGGCGGCCGGTCGCAGCGCCAACGTCCAGAATTCTGTCGTTCGGCTTCGCAGTCACTTTCACGGCCCGTAACGTTTCGTCGGTAAGCCACCGATATGAATCTCCATAGGTCGCTTCATATATTGCGTCGTACCACTGTGCCCAGTCGTCGTGAGGAAGTCGTCCAGCCATTGAGACGAAGCGTACGGTTCGTCGGGGCAATCGCTCGATGGTCAGAGGCCCATCGACGGCGGTCTGCTCCAACAAGGTTCAGGTAGTTCCCTGATCCCATGTCTTGATGCACCGGTACAACATACGTGCGGAGAAGGAGGACCACGTCATGAGGCTGAAAGACAAGGTCACGGTGATTACTGGAGCGGCTTCGGGCATGGGGCTGTCGATGGCAAGGATCTTCGCAGCCGAAGGCGCCCGGGTTATCGCGGCTGACCGAAACGTTGCCCGACTTGAAGCGGCGGTCGCCGAGATTGTTGCTGCCGGGGGAACGGTTCATGGGGTGCCTGGCGATATCTCCGATCAGTCTGATGCCGAAGCCTTGATTGATGCGGCGATTTCGACCTATGGTGCCGTTCACACATTAGTAAACAATGCGGGGATCATGGATTTTATGGAGGGCACGGCTGCGATCTCGGATGACATTTGGCGGAAAGTCATCGCCGTGAATCTGGAAGGTCCGATGTACACGAGCCGGCGCGCGCTCCGATGGATGTTGGCGAACGGTGGCGGCTCGATCATCAACGTCTCATCTACCGCGGGAATCAGTGGCGGCGCAGCCGGCACGGCCTACACCGTTTCGAAGCATGGACTTGTCGGTTTGACGCGGTCCACCGCTTGGCATTATGCGATGAAGGGCGTGCGATGCAATGCCATCTGCCCGGGTGGCACGGCAACGAACATTCAAGAATCGATGATCCCTGAACGCATGAACGCCGAGGGAGGCGCGCGCGCCGGCCTGTTCGCCACACTCATCCCGACGTTCCTTCAACCTGATGACATCGGGTATCTCGCGCTCTTCCTCGCCTCTGATGAATCGCGCCACATCAATGGTGCGATTATCCCCGCTGACGGTGGGTGGAAGTCGGTCTAGACGCGCTGTTCCCGCAGCTCGGCTGAGACAACCGCTTCCAAGATTGCGCAGGGTTTCGCGGCGATGTGTGGGCACGCCGGAGTAGTGTTTCAAGGAGGTGCTCCCAGGCGCTGGTTCAACCTCCCTGTAGCCGCGCCGAGAGGCGCAGTTCGCACGCAGCGCCTGCCCCCGCGTTACCAGCTTTGGTTGCGAGCGCAACGCACGTCCCTTCGCCCGTCCAGGCAAATCATGTTCTGACACAGACTGCAACAGATTGTGCACGCGAATAAATCGCGTACAGTTAGCGTGCAAAACAACCGAATGGGGTGCGATGTCAAGTTCACATCGTCGGAGTTATTTGTTCGGCGTGACGCGGCGCACCCAATCCACCAGTACTTCACTGAGTTAGAGATCCGACGCCCACTCCGATTACATTTGCAGGTGCGATGCTTGCCTCAACCTACAGACGGTGACCATCACGAATTCGGGGTGCGGGCCGAGAATCGAACCTTAACCATTACGTCGAATTACTGGCGCCCAACGTGCCGAGCGAGACGGCGAAGTTGTCCACGCCAACCATCGACGCTTCGCTCAGTCCACTCATCGTCGTGCATGCGCGCCAATGAAAGGCGCGTGCGGCACCTGCCGAGGTCGGTGCCGATTGGTCTAAACGTGACCGTCGCGGATAGTTCGTAAACGGGGATGCTAGGCACAAAGTCGACCGTCTGCACGATTGTGAATCGCTCTTCAACCGTGACGTCGTCGAAGCGTCCTTGCACAGCGTTTGCACGAGGGATGCCGTTGGAATCGCAAAAGTGGACAACGTCGGGGGCGACTGCCTCCATCACGTAGTGGAAACGCCCACCGGACCACGGTTCAAGCGTCTCAACGGTCGTGGCGAAACCCCTAGGCCCCCACCACGCCGCCACCGATTCCGGAGTGGTCCACGCGCGCCAGACCTCTCTCACACTTCGTGAGTAGTTTCGGACGAATTGAAGAGCTGGCGTGGACGTCATGGCGATCGTCAGCGTACCGGTTCTATCGCGCGATTGGTGGGGCGATTGCCGCTCGGTCGACAATACTGCGTACGGCTTCTGACCGTCTTCGCGTGTCCGAACCGGTGGTTTCTCATGCGCCGACACTCACCACCTACTTCGAATAATGCGTGCGTGGAACTGATATTTATAGATCACACAAATAACTTGATGAATTGCTTCAGCTCGGGTGCATTCACGTCACCATGAACCACCGAGATTTCGGGATTACGTTGGCAGATTGCCGTGCCTTGTCCACCTCGTACGGCAATCGTGTTTGAGCTCGGATGTAGAGGATGGTCTGGGGGCACGATTACACGCGCGGCCGCTTGACCTAGTCTTGAGCCGTTTTGATCCTGAGAGTCCCAGCAAGCCTGATTTCATGCACCGAGACAAGTGAACCGACGACGGGGTAGCCATCAACGCGCGCCGGTTGCACCAGCACGTGGCGACATGAAGGTGCGCGCACGGCTAAGGTATCCGTATCTCAACTCAATCGCGGCTCGACTATGGATCAACCGACGAGCGCTCACCGGGGGAAGTCGTGAAGAAGCAAAATAGGGCCGGCAAGAAGTCTTCCGCTCGCACGTCCAAGCACGCGCTGAAGATCGCGATGAAGGCCGAAGCGACGGCGCATCGCGACGCTGTTCACGCTGAGAAGGTCGCCCATAAGGCAGCAGTGAAAGCGGAGGCACGCGCGCACAAGCAAGCCATGAAGGTCGAACGGCGTGCGCACAAGGCTGCCACACACGGACGCCACGTCGTCGTCGAACCTGAAGCGGTGGATATTCCACATTCTGAGCCGATGCCTCCCGAAGTGGAGGTCGCCCGAGGACCCATTCTTCACGCTGACGCGCAGAGTGCATATGACGACGCGAATCGTGCGCTTGAAGCAGCCCGCATTGCATTCGCTGAACTCGATTGGACAACCCACACTCGCGAGGACTGGATTGCAGCGTCGGCGCGGTTACGCGGCGCATGGGCGGCGGTCGACGCCGCGCGAGCAGCACTCGAGGTTTAGCGTGTGAGCAACGGGACTACGGCAGCATCGTACGTTCGGTTGTGTGCCCTTTAACTTCACACAAGTCCGTTGTCAGTGCGTTCGAGGTCAAGCAATGTTTGCTTTCGATGCGCTCCCCATCGATAACCGGCAAGTGAACCGTCCGACGCAATCACTCGATGGCAGGGCACGAGCACTGCCAGCGCATTCGCAGCGCAAGCTTGGGCTACCGCTCTCGTTGCACTTGGCATCCCGATTTGAGTGGCCAACTCCTTATACGTCGCGGTTGCGCCGTGCGAAATACGAGAGATTGCGTTCCACACTCGGATCTGAAATGCAGTTCCACGGATATCGAGTGGCAGAGCCTCAGTGATTTTCGAGCCCTCGACAGTAGAGACGACTCGCGAAAGCAACGCCGCATCTGCATCACTAGCCGGCCTGATCGTGGCGTTCGAGAATCGCGCCGTGATTTCCGCGCAGACCTGAGATGGGCTATCTCCAAGCGCGATTGCACAAATCCCGCGGTCAGAAATCCCGATACCAACGTGGCCGAGTTTGCATGCGAACTCGGCCAGGGAGATTGTCTCGCCTCGGCCGCGCTGGCGATACTGTGCAGGAGACTGGTGCATGTGTCGATGTGCGTCGACGTAGGCGGCCGATACTGATCTGTGTCCGGCTTCGAACGCAGCTGAGGCGACGTCGTCCGACGTTGCCAAAGTCGCCTGAAACCGTCGCGAGCGGACGAACGCGGAGTAAGCCCACGGAGATATCCCGGTGACGGCGCGAAATACCTGATGCAGGCGCGATGGACTGAGAGACACGAGAGTCGCGAGTTCCGAGAGGCGCAACGTTCGAGTCGACCTCTCAATCGCTCGACACACCGTCTGCACGATTACGTTGTCACGCTCCGATGACGATGCTCCGTCTGGATCACATCGCTTGCATGCGCGAAATCCACACGCACGTGCTTCGTCACCCGTCGTAAATATCCGGACGTTTTCACGTCGCGGTCGGCGTGCGGGGCATGTGGGACGACAGTAGATATTCGTGCTAATCACCGCGAATACGAATCGGCCATCTTGTGCGGGATCCCGTTGCGCGATGGCAGACCAGTGCAGGTCATCAGCCTCAGGGAGGTCTCGAAAAGAAGATATCGGCGTTGGACGGCGTATCGAACTGGTCATAGGGGCAGCGTAAGGGGTTCTACCGTTCCGGCGCTTCTCGAATCGTATCGCCGTTTTCCGGGCGCGAACATAGTCGGGATTACGCAAAGAAGCCGCCCAGTTCTGGGCGGCCCCTCAGGAGATTAGCGTCGTTCGTGACGAGGCTACTTCAGTAGTTGTAGCGCCATCTGCGGTGCTTGGTTTGCCTGCGCGAGCACGGCCATCGTTGACTGCTGAAGAATTTGATTTTTCACCATGTCTGACACCGCTTGTGCGACATCCGCATCTCGGATCCGACTATTCGCCGCCCCAGTGTTTTCAGCGGCGATCCCAAGGCTGTTGATAGTGCTCTGCAGACGGTTCTGCATCGCACCAATCCGTCCACGTACCACGCTAACGTTGTCAATTGCGTCATCCAACGTCTTAATCGCCGTATTTGCGCCACCTTGGCTCGTGATAGACGTCGATCCACTAAGGTTCGTTAAGACATGAACGCCGAGCGTGGACGCACCGGCATTCATAATAGACATGGTAATTTCGTTTGAGCCGTCAGGGGTCGTTGGCTCATTGTTTGGCCCAATATGTAATTTCAGCGAGAGGCCGGTAAATGCCACTGTCGTGGACGTTCCATTTAGCAGCGATGCCTTATTAAACTGTGTCGATACGGAAATTCGATCTACCTCTGCAACTAATTGATTAACCTCTGCTTGAATATGTAGGCGGTCTGAGTTGGTCAACGTATCGTTAGCAGATTGCACCGCCAGTTCACGCATGCGCGCGAGCACGCTGTGCGTTTCATTGAGAGCGCCTTCGGCAATCTGCAGCATGCTCACGCCGTCTTGCGCGTTGCGCTGCGCCTGATTGAGGCCGCGTACTTGGTTCTTAAGCTTCTCGCTCACGGCCATCCCAGCTGCGTCGTCTG